>JAVBPI010000249.1:0-20312 GCA_031549705.1 Thermoguttaceae bacterium | reverse complement strand
GCGCCTGCGGGTACCTAGAGATTTATTGTCAATGCACTCGTGCACACGATACTCACGGATGCAAACGGTTTACTGCCTTCTTCGTCTAGGTCCCCGCCTGCGCGGGGATGACGATATCTTTTCCCGAATTTTGTGGCAAGCGAATTGAAGCGTTTTCGATAAGATTCCCCCACAACAACACCCAGACGGGGACTTGCATGAACCGCCGTTGTTCGATACGCTTTTATCCATGATCGAAGTAATCGAAAAGAAGATTTCCACCGACGAGCCGTTGTCGTTCGACGATGGCGTGTTCCTGTTTCGAAGCGTCGGGCTGCATCGGCTCGGTTCGTTGGCCGACGCCGTTCGAGAGCGGCTCCACGGCGACGCGGCCTATTATGTCGTTAACGCCCATCTGAATCCGACGAACGTTTGCCGGGTCGGCTGCCCGCTCTGTGCGTTCGCCTGCAACGGCGGCGATTCGCGCGGTTACGTCTTGGAACTCGACGACATTCTCCGTCGGGTGGAGAGCGCCGTTGCTTTTGGCATCACGCAGCTTCATTTGGTGAGCAGCGTCCATCCGGACAAGCCGTATGAATGGTACCGGAACATCCTTGCGACGGTCCACGCGCAATATCCGCAACTTCGCCTGAAAGCGTGGACGGCGGTCGAGATTTTCAACTTCGCCCGCATTTCCGGAATGAGCGTCTACGACGTGCTGCTCGATTTGCAGAGCGTCGGCTTGTCGAGCATGCCGGGAGGGGGCGCGGAGATTTTCGACTCGGCGATCCGTTCGAAAATCGCGCCGGACAAAATCCCCGCCGACGACTGGATCGACGTGCACCGAACCGCTCACCGACTCGGGATTCCGACGAACGCCTCGATGCTGTTCGGACACATTGAAACGGTCGAGCATCGGGTCGCGCATCTGCTGCGGCTCCGGGAATTACAGGACGAAACCGGCGGATTCGACTGTTTCATTCCGCTCGTTTTCCATCCGAAGAACACGAAAATCGACGTTGTTCCGATTTCGCCGCAGGAGATTTTGCGGACGATCGCCGTCAGCCGATTGCTGCTCCGAAACATTTCGCACATCAAGGCGTATTGGATCACGCTCGGCGAATCGCTTGCCCAGATCGCTCTTTCTTACGGAGCGGACGATTTCGACGGAACCGTCTTCGAGGAGCGGATCCATCACGACGCCGGCTCGACCGCCCCTCGGGGACTCTCGGAAGAGCGGCTTCGCGAACTCATCCTCGGCGCAGCAAGGAAACCGACGTTATTGAGCAGGTGATAAAATTTATCTTTTGCCTTGCCCGGCATTCACGCGGTCCGCTCGGTTATCCCGGGATGGAAAAATCACGTTTTACCGACGTGGTTGCGTGGATCGGGACATCGCTTCAAATTCCTGCAATCGTCTGGCGATATTCGGATCGTTCGGAACCCGTTGCCGAGCGGCGGCAAGGGCGTTGACCGCGTCTTTCATCCGTCCCATGGCGTGATACGCTTCCGCTTTTCCTTGCAGCACGTCGGCCGGTTCGTTTCCCGGCGGATAGAGTTCTTGCAGATTCTGCCAAGTCGCCAGCGCCGACTCCGGTTCGTTGCGCCGCATCTGGAGCATCGCCAGGTCCGGAAGAACTTCCCGATTGTTCGGCGACAAGGAAAGAGCTCGGTAATAGTCGTTTCTCGCCTTTTTGAGCGCTTCGGCGCTCTCTTCGGGAGAAACTTGGCCGAGCTGACGTTCCGCAATGCACCAGCCCGCTTTTCCCCGGAGCGCCCAACCTTTGTATTCCTTCGAATTGAACCGCGTTGCTTGGTCGGCGTGTTGGAACGCCGTGATCGGGTCCCCCATGAAAAGACTTTTTTCGGCCAACGAAATTTCGAGCGACACATCGGTTCCGTTGCATCGCTTTGCCGCTTCGTTCAATTGTTCGAGCGCTTCCCGATGCTTGCCGCGCGTCCAAAGCGCTTCGGCGTAATGTCGGCGAAGTTCGGCGTCCTTTTTGTTGAGCTTGACCGCTTCTTCGAGCTTTTTCTCGGCTCGTTCGTAATCCCCTTTTTCCAGCGCGGCGTTGCCGTCCCGACTCAGTTCACCGCTGATAATCTGGCTCGGCGTCATCGGACGGAACGATTTCGTTCCCGCACACCCCGAAACGAGTATCGCCAAGGCGACGAGGAAAAGGCCGAAGGCTGGACGTTGAAAGATGGAGGGGAACGAGGACGCGGCGTAGATTACCCTCCCCTCTCCCTCGGGGAGAGGGTGAGGGGCTTTGTGTTCCCAATGAATGAAAATCGTCAAGGAAACCACCATTCGCTCCTTGGAAAAATACCATCGTGATAGAGACCTTCCGCGTCGAACGCCCCTCACCCTAACCCTCTCTCCGAGGGAGAGGGGACAATAAAATCATACTCAATTCCCGACTTCCGTTCCAGAGCAATTTTCGCTAGAATAATCGCCATGAAAACGATTCTCCTTTGTCTTGGCGTTCTGTTCGGAGCGGCGTCGGCGTTGGCCGATCCGCTCCCGGAAACTTCGGAACCTGCTCCGGTGCCGCTTAAGGCAGCGTGGGAAGACCGTCCGTACAACGTCAGGATCTACGTCGCCGCTCCGACGGAAAGCGTTTCTCCGATACTCCTGCCGAAAAATCTGGCGCAGACGATCAAAGAACGGTGTCGCTTACGCTGGGGGAACTTTTGGAACGTCGATGTCGTGGAATCGGCGAAAGAGCTTTTCCCGACCGTCGAAGTTTCGTCCGACGAATCGAATCCGGTGTCCGAACTCCCGAAAGAATGGGCCGGTGTCGACAAGGTGTTCTTCGCCGTGCTTTCGTTGAACACCTTCGAGATTCAGGAATTCGACACGACGACCCATCGGTTCGGCCAAAAAATCACCGTTCCGCTCGAAAACCGTGCAAAAGCGGACGACGTGCTGATTCAAGGACTCGAAAACGTTTTTTCACCGTTGGCGAAGTTGGAAAAATTCGCCGAAGGAAAAGCGTTGCTGTCGTTTCGAGGGAAAAATTTGGTGCCGTCCGATACTCCCTCGCCGAACGCGCTGCTGCCGTTCGTGCGAGTCAGCGATCGCTCCAATCAACTGATCGCCGTGAGCCGGATTCCGTGGACGGTGCTGCAGCCGGAATCGGATGACACGGGAGTTCAGTATCGTTTGGAAAGCGGCGTTCGGGATCCGTTGGGTGCTCGACGTCGAGGTCGAACCGAGATTTACGCCCTTGCCGTTCAGACGCCGATGGCGGCGACGACGCTTCGATTGGTTCCCCGTTCACCGAAAGCAGCGACGCACGACACGCTTCCCCATTACGACGTGTTCGAAAAAATTCCGGGAGCGAAAACGCCGGAAAAGATCGGTCGCACGGCGTCGGACGGAACATTCGTCGTCGAACCGATGGCGGAACGTCCGGTCCGAGTGCTCGTATTTCGGGACGGCGTGACGATGGTCGCCCAGCTTCCGGTCGTGCGCGGCGTGGATCGGGATGTGAAGGTTCCGTTGCCGGACGACGCCGTTCGTTTGGAAGCGCAAGCGGCGCTGATCGGCCTCCAGGAAGAAATGATCGATCAAGTTGCCCGGCGCGACATCTTGAAACTTCGGGAAAAGAAATTCGAAGAACAGGGGAATCAACAACGGTTGCGGGATACACGAACCGAGTTGCTCAAAATGAAAACCGCGAATCGATTCCATCTTGAAGTGAACATGCTGCGGGATCGGTTTCACTCCGATGACCCGATCGTGGAACGGCGTCTGGAAAAAATGTTCAAAGACACCCGAAAAATGGTCGACCAATTCATCCGCTGAACCGGTCGACCATTTTTCACGCTTGCGTTTTAGCCGCGCAGCGCGTTTATTGCAACTGTTCGACCATTTTGTCGTGCACCGGTTTGAGATCGATGATCGAGACGCTGTGCGGCTTGTCGTTCTTGTTGCCGAACGGCAAGTCGATATTCGAGACGTAAATATTGAAGCCGCGGATACAAACTTCGGAGCAACGGTCGAGTTCGCCGTTCGCTCCCGTTCCGCCGGGGGCGTCCTTGGCGAGGAGCACGATCTTGCCGTTCGCCGGATTGGCAACGAGAACGGCGTTCCCCGCGAAGTCGGCGAAGAAAATGTATCCCGACGGACAAATCTTCAATCCGTCGACGCTTTCGATCGGGCCCCCTTTGACGCAAACGCGGTCGGCGACGACTTTCTTGCCGGTCTCGTCGAGCGTCAACTCGATGATCGACTGTTCGCCGAAATTCGCAACGTAAACTTTTTTCTTGTCGTTCGAGAGTCCGATGCCGTTGGCACCGATCGGCCAATCCTTGTTGTTGGTCGTGAATTTGTAGATGCAATGCGGATCGTTGCCGTTCGCGCCGACATGAATCGGAAGCTTGGCGTCGTTGCCGAATTCCTTCAAATCGAAACAGAAAACCCCGCTTTCGAGCGGCATCGATTTGATTTCTTCGGGAAATTGCGTTTCGGCGCAATAGATTTTTCCGTTCGCGAAGTCGATTCCGTTCGCTTGCACAATTCCCGTAACGAGTGTTTCCTCGCGGACCGGCTTGCCGTTTTCGTGAACGACTCGAAGGATTCTCGACTTGTGCGTCGTGTCGCCGCCGATTCCCTGGCCGTCGCAAATGTAAAGATTGCCGTCGTCGCCGAACACGATTCCGAGCGGACACGCCTTGTTCGTTTCCGGATGCGGTTTCAACCAGAAGTATTTTTCGACGTTGTTTTCCGGCGAAACTTTCAGCAGCCAGGTTCCGCCTTCCCGGGCATGGGCGTTCGGAATCGCGAGGATGATGTTCCCCGCCTTGTCGACGGTCATGCCGTCCGGCGTGTTGAACTGGTCGTCGAGTTCGAGTATCCCTTTCTGCCGAACGAGCGGTTCCGCTTCGGAGACGGCGGCGCAACAAAAACAACAGACCAGCAAGGCGCAAAGAAATCGGTTCATGATTTTTCTCCCCGATGACCAATCATCATCGTTGTTCGAGGAATGTCAGCACGCTGAACGCGGCGACGATACCGGCACCGACAATGAAACCGATGTTCATCATCATGCCGCCCGATTTCGCGAACGGAATTCCGGCGATCAGATCCAAAAGGAAGATCAGGAAAAGAATGCTCGAAAGCACCAACGAGGCAATACACAAAATTTTCGGCATGGATCTATAATTACTGTTCGGATTGGGGACGTTGCTCAGTGGACGGGAGCCGACCAACGGGAGGCGGGACTTCGAACGCGAAGCGAACTGTCCGACCCGACACGGGTCCTCAATACATTTCTTTGACTTCTTCTTGGCGAACGGTTTCCGTTGTTCCGTCGCGCTGTTGCAACTGGATTTCCGGCGCGTTGCCGAGCTGCGTGAGGATTTGCAGCAACCCGCTCAAGTGCATGAACTTCGGTCCGAAGCGGTCGACGAACTCGCTTAATCCGAATTCGCTGTCCAGCAGCGTGTCGGCATTGGAATCGACTTCTTCCGCAATCGAGGAGAGCAGATCGGTTTGGACCCGCTCCAATTTCGTCGCCGCTCGTTTGCAGTACTCCGCCAATTCGGGATTCGAACGCTTCCACAAGGCGAGCTCGATCACTTTGCGGCGTTGCGATTGATTGACTTGGGAGACGAGCTCTTCAAGGAGCTCGTTTTGTCGGTCCTGAGCGGAGATCATCTCACGCATCAAGCCGCAAAGTTCCGTCAGCGGTTCCGGACGAAGCGAGGGGGTAAAAGGGTTGACGTCGATTTGTGAAAAAAAATGCGGTTCCGGGGGAAGGTTCGGCATTGAAATGAACTATGAATAAAGAAGACAATATTAAATGAAGTCGGCGAAACGATATCTCACGCCGATCTCATTATTAAACCATTTTTCCGTAAAAAAGTCGATACCCTGAAAATTTTTTTGCCGGGCAGGAAACCGCCGACAAGTTTGAGGCGGTTCGGCGATCGTTCGCCCACCATATTGTGTTTCGAGCTCCCGCAGGATACAATCGGAATAGTTTTCGATCACCTTTCTCCACGCTTTCGCCCTCATGTTCGCTGCCAAACTGCTCGACGTCAAGAAGGAATACGTCCTCAAAGGAGAGACGGTTCGGGCGCTGCGCGGGGTCAGTATGGAGGTTCCCGAAGGGGATTTCGTCGCCATCATGGGAGCGTCGGGATCCGGCAAAAGCACGATGCTCAACCTGCTCGGCTGTCTCGACCGCCCGACGTCCGGGAAAATCTGGCTCGGCAACGATGACGTCACGACATTGAACGATTTCCGGCTTTCGAACATTCGAGCCTCGCGGATCGGCTTCGTTTTCCAGTCGTACAATCTGATTCAGCAGCTCACGGTTTTGGAAAACATCGAGGTCCCCCTCTTTTACCAAGGTTCCATCTCCCGTAAATCCCGCAAACGGTGCGTCGAACTTGCCAACATGGTCGGGCTCGGTTCCCGGCTCGGACACCGTCCGACGCAGCTTTCCGGCGGGCAGCAGCAACGGGTCGCGATTGCCCGAAGTCTTGTCAACGACCCGTATTTTATTTTGGCGGACGAACCGACCGGCAACCTTGATTCGGTCACCACGGACGAAATTCTGCAACTTCTCGACCGCCTCAACGAGGAGGGGCGGACGATCATCCTGGTGACCCATGAGAACAACGTCGGCGCCCGCGCCAAACGAGTGATCTGGCTCAAGGACGGTAACATCGAGTCCGAAGTGATCAACCGCCAGGACGAAGAGGATTAAGCAGACGGGAGTTGCTCGTTCGTCTCCCAATCTTGTTTGCGGTTGAGCCGTCGGCGCGTACTTTTATTCAACCGACTGCCGCATCTTGCGCATTTTTTGTATTTTCTGAAAAACGCAAGGATCGCCCGGATATTTTTCTTTTTGATAAACTCCCCCGGGAGCGCCGCCGATAAGAGAGATGATACTGTTTAGGAGAACTGCGCCGCATTGTCGACAAGTTCTGCCTATACTGCCTGCATTAACAGAGCGAAACAAGGACGTTTTCCCATGGCTCGCAGACTATCCATTATCTCGGTTCGTGTTCTGATTCTTCTTGTCGGAGGGGTGCTTCTCGCTCCGACTCTGGATGCGGCAAACTTCAATCCGACGACGGTTGATCAATTAAACGCGAATTTTGCCGATGTCGTCAACAACGATGTCGTCACGCTGACCGAAACCATCGGCGCCGGACAAATCGTCGTGGATATCAACGCGATGAATGGAAAAGCCGGGACCAACTTCCAGTTGACGGTAAATAAAAACGGCGTGGGGCTCTGGCGTTTGGGAGGGGCTGTCACCGATCCGACGACCGGCGTTACGACCTACGGAACAGATAATATTCTTGCATCCGGAACCGGTGCCAACACGTTCAATATCAACGGTGGAACGCTCGAATTGATGCGGGGCTCCAAAATCACGATGACCGGTGCATCGGCCAATTTCAATGTCGCCGGTGGGGCGTCGTTGAATGCGCGGGGCCAAAACACCATCACGATCACACCGACAAACGCGGCGAACGGATCGCTTCATTTCTCGAACAACAGCAATATCGGGGTCGACCTGATGGACCCGGGCGGGACGCTGGCATCCGGGGGATATGTGTTGACCATTGCCGGAAATGTGACGAAATCGAACGATGCGGACGTCGTCAATCTCAACATTCTCGGATTCAAAGACACCGAGACCACCCCGATCACCCGTGCGAATTTGCTGCAATACAATTATGTGGCAGCCATTCCGGCGGGTGGTACGATCGCGGGACCGCCGCCGCTCTCCGTGGCGGATGGAACCCTTAAGGCGACCGTTCGCGGCGAAGATTGGAACACCGTACGCAATAATTCCGGGGGACGTCTTCAAGGAACCGTCATGCAGACGGCACCGGCCACGGCTGCCGGAGCGGCGCAGTCGCAAGTTTACATCGCGAATCTGATCTCCAATCTCACCACGGTGACGTGGACCGGCACGATCAATGACAAGTGGAACGCGACGGACGCCAACTGGACGCTTCCGAACGGAAACACGTCCACGTTCCTCCACGGCGATACCGTGATTTTCGACAACAACGCGTTGACCAAGGACATCACGGTCAACGCCGGCGGCGTGCAAATCGGTTCGCCGCTGCAAAATGTTCCGGCGAACACGAAATTCGGAATGTTCGTCAACGGGGGAATTTACTCTTTCACGAACGCGGCGGGAAGCAACATCGGACTCGACGGACCGGGAGCCGTCTACATCGACGGCAATCAAACCGCCGTGACATTCAATTCCGCGAACTCGTACTGGGGCGGAACGGTTTTCTCCAACGGGGCAATCGTCACCATCAAGAACGCCGGGGCGCTCGGGAGCGGTCTGGTCGACATGCAAACGATGTCGCAGCTCATCGTCGATCTGTTGAACAACGGTTCCGGCACGATCTCGAACGACATCAACGGAGATGCGGGAACGAAGATTATTAAACGAGGAACCGGAACCGTGACGATGACCGGCACCGTCGGTTCGGCGGGGGACACGATCATCGAGGCGGGAACGCTGAGAAACGGGAACACCACCGGTACCGGAAACGGCATCGGAACCGGCCTCTTGACGGTTTACAAAGGCGCAACCTACGACGCCGCCAATCACGATACGCTCATCGCCGGTTTGAGCGACGGACCGACCGATGTGATCAATCCCAACGGCGGCAGCGTCCTCATGGGAACCGGTTTGCTCACCATCAATGCCGGTGCCGGGCTCAACCATGTCTTCAGCGGATCCATCACCAGCTCGAATAAACTGTACAAAGACGGTTTCGGAACACAAACCTTCTCCGGCGACAGCCCTGCTTTCAACGGAGAAACGGAAATCAACGCCGGAACCATTCTCGTTCAACGGGCCCTTTCGATGGATCAAACCATTACGCCGTTGGGAACGGGACCGGTCACGATCGGCGTGAATGGAACATTGCAATTCGAACTGACCGGAGGCGCCGCCAACGCCGCGATTTTCAACAACGCGATTCACGGTACGGGATTGTTGCTGAAAGCGAACTCGACGGACCCGGCGAATCCGGTTTACAACAACCCGGATTCGGGCGTTCTCTTCTTGACGTCGAACCAGTCCGATTACACCGGCCTGACCGACATTCGTGAGGGAACGTTGCGTGTCGGTTCGGTCTTTGCCACGGGGTTCACGCCGGAAGTTCGCTTGTCCAACCAAAGCGTTCTCCAGTTCCAGTTGAACGATTCGACCAAGGACTATGTGTACGACGCCAATAACAAACTGATCAGCGGACCTTACGATCGGATCATCACCGGCGACGGCAGTGTCGAAGTCATGCCGGGAGTGAATGTTTACGTTCGGGGAACGAACGACGACAAAACGAGACCGGACGGCACACCGACCGCATCGAATTACACCGGTCCGACCAGTATCCAAGTCGGCGCGAAAATGCATCTGCTGAATGCGGAAGCGACGGGGAAAACCTCGAAAGTCGATCTCCTGACGCCGACCAGCGAGTTGCATCTCGACTTTGCCAAAGACCAGACATACGATCGTTATATCACCGGCTTCGGTAATCTCATTAAAGACGATGTCGGCGTTGCGACACTCGCCCTTGCTTCCGATGGCTCGCCGATGAACGATTACCTGGGTGAAACCTTCGTCAACGGCGGCACGCTGCGATTGCTGTACGCCGGTGCGACCGGGCCGGCGGACGTTCCGCCCGCCCAAAGCGTTCATGTCGAAGGAACGGGTATCTTGGAATTGGCCTTCGGCGGGCAGTCGTACAACAAAGGAATCCAGGGAACCGGCGGCATCGCGAAATCCGGTCCCGGCATCACCACGTTGGGAGGATACAATTCGTACACCGGGGGGACGCACCTTTACGGAACGAAAAACGACGACGGAACCTTCACGCCGGGAGGAACCTTGTCGTTCAACCAGTCGTTCGACGACATGACGATGGGATACGGCAATCTCGGTGGGGGAAACATCTACTTCGAACGTGGAGGAGCGACGCTCCAAAACACCATGGAGACCTCCCTGAAAGCAAACAACGCCAATCAGAACGTCATTATCGACGCCGGGTCGACCGCTTACTTCGACAATCAAGCCGCGATGACCATTAACGGTGCCGTCCTCCACCGTGATGTCGACGAAGACGATCCGTATTACAATCCGAACGACACGAAAAGCCATTTCTCGAAGACCGGCGGCTCCGATCTGACGCTCAATGGAACGACGGCGTGGACCGGACGAACGACCGTTCTGGAGGGACGTTTGATCAACAACATTCCGGAAGGAACCGAGTTGACCGTCATCACGCCGGGAACATATGTCACCGGAAACGCGAACCGCACCGTTTCGGCACTGTACGGTACCGGAACCGTCGAAACCGCGGCCGGTTACACCTTCACCATTGCGAACAACGCCGAGGACCTCTTCCCCGGCTCGATCACCGGCGAAGGAAATCTGGCGAAAACCGGCACGGGACTCCTGGTGTTGACCGGTGCCAATTTCTACTCCGGCTCGACCACGATTTACGATGGAATCGTTCGGGGAAACATCGCTCCCAGGACCGCGTTGGCCGTCTACGGAAAATACGAGTCCGGCGGCGAAAACCGAACCATTCGTTCGTTGACCGGCAGCGGCGTCGTCGACATGCAGGGCAAAACGCTGACGATCGACATGTTCGATAAAACGGCGACCGATCCCGCCTCGGTTTTCTCGGGCAACATCGTCAACGTCATCGACTTGGTCAAAGCCGGAAACGGCACGCAAATCCTCGATGGAAAATACTATGCCATCTCGAATTCCGTCATCATCAACCAGGGAATGTTGCAGATCGGCGGACAATCGTCGTCGGTGTTGAGCCAATTCAACGTCGGCAAGGACTTGATCGTCGGGCCGAATGGAACACTCGGCGTCGGACGTCAGACGACGATCAACGTCACCAATCATTTGCAGATCGACGGAACCCTTTCCGCGATCATCGGCAACGGCATCATCAATGCGGACAGCGTCACGATCGGCGATGAGTCGACGATCAATATTTCGGGAATCACCGACACGACGGGAACGCAGACGATCATCCAGTCCGCGACGGATGTCGTCGGACGGTTCAAAAACGTCACCGTGGCGGGCGATCCGTCGACGAACGTCGACTATTTGATCTACGGCGTCTCCTACGACGATCCGAAGGCGGTCAAGATCGGCCAGTCGCTCCGCTGGTACAGCAACACCGACGCCCATGGAACATTTACCTTGAAGGATCCCGCCGGCACTTACGACGTCGGGGTTTCCCTGGTCGACATCACCGACGCCGCCAAGCGGGGACTCTCGCCGGACGGCACGCCGTGGGACGGTAGAACGCTGACGAAAGAAGGACCGGGAACCCTGATCCTTTCCGCGGCCAACACCTACTCCGGCCCCACGTTGGTGAACGGCGGAACGCTCAAGCTCGCCAACGCCGATGCGACCGGTGGGTCGTCCAAAGTGGTGCTCGGCGACGCCGGAGGGCTCGTACTCGACTTTACCGGGACGATGAAAACTCCGATCATCGGAACGGGAACCGGCGTCACCAAAATCGGCGATTCCAAAGCCGTGTTGAGTGGAAACAATTCCTACACGGGGCCCACCGAGGTCCGCCAGGGAAGCCTGTTCGTCGACGGTTCGCTCGCCAGTGAAGTGTGGGTCGACGGCGGCGCCGGATTCGGCGGCAACGGACGGGTCAACAATACCGTGAATTTCCGTGACGGATCGTTCTTCGATTGGCGGTTCGGACGGACCGAAGCGGAATCCGACCTGCTCAAAGTCAACGGTGTTTACATCGGCAACAACGTGTATGTCCGGCCGACGACGAGTCTTCTCTCGCAGGATATGTTACAGAATTTCGACGGCTGGAAGATCCTCGCTTACGGAGGAACGCTCAACCGCGAATTCGCCGGAATCGATTCCAGCGCCAATCCGTTCTATGATTTCGAACTCGATTATACTCAGGACGGATTCGTCAAGCTCAAAGGATTCCTCCGCAACGAACCCCGCGCCCTGAGCGACGTCGTGGCGACATCGGTCTCGATGGCCCAAACCCGAATGTACCGTTCGGTTTATCAACAAATCGCACGGGAATGGTCGAGCGATTGCCCGCAGCACCCGGTCGATACCCGGATGAACGGACAGGCTCCGAGAACCTATCGGACCGCATGGATGAACTTCGTCGGCCGCGGCGACCAATATGCCAGCAATTATTTCGACGACCGCTACCAATTCCAGGCGTACGGCGTCCAGGTCGGTTTGTCGGTCCTGTCGACCTGCTGCAACACTCTCGGCATCATGTACGGACGTGAAGAGGGGAAACTCAACAACCACTCCGACGAAGTTCGCAGCGAAGACAATTACCTCGGCATTTACTACGGGCACACATTCGATCAGGATTACGATTTCCGGAGTTACATCGGCGGCGGTTGGCAGCGTTACAACCTGCATCGCCAGAGCAACGGTCACTTGTACAAATCGAATTACTCCGGCAACACGCTCAACGTCGACGTCGAGTTCGGACGTCGTTTCATCACGGAACGGCTCTGCGTGCTCCGTCCGTTCCTCGGTTTGGACCTGGCGATCACCCGGATCGGCAGTTCGACGGAAACGCCGGACAATTTGTACACGAATGAATACCGCCGTTACGAAAAGGACGGCATCACGCAGTTCCTGAGCCGTGCGGGTGTCGAGTTGGGCAAGAGCTGGAAGAAGTTCGACCTCAATTCCGGCATCCAGATCGCCTGGAACTGGGGGGACACCGATCCGGAAACGAAAATCGTGTATCCGGTGTCCGGCGGTTCCGTGTATAGTCGCGGAGCGGGTCTCGGACGGTTCGACCTGGTCATGAACGTCGGCTTCAACTGGTACTTCGGAGCGGGACGAAACACGATGCTTTACGTCAATTACATCGGCGACGTTTACCTCGATCGCCAAGGAGACACCGGAAGCAACACCGGCATGGTCGGCGTGCTCTGGCGGTTCTAAGGTCGGCTTGCGATTGGTTCGGAAGCGTCGAACATTGGACGACGCTTCAATGTGATGATTGAAGATTGTGGATAAAGGAATTACCCATGTCGCGATTTTTATCCGTTTTGTCGGCTTCGTTCCTCGGTTTTTGCATCGCCGCTCCGCTGGCGCTCGGGGTCGACTATCACGTTCAAAACGTGAGCCCGCTCCCGCCGGACACGCCGACGAATGTGTACTTCGCAACCTTGGCGACGGTGTCGTCGACGCCACTGTTACCGGGTGGCACCCGCGTCCTGGACGTCAACGCCAGGGACCTCGTTTTCCACAACAACGATGCGACGACTTCCGCACTCAGCGGACCGCTCGACATCGCGCCGGGCGCCAATGTCACGGTGCAGTCGGACGGCTGGAGCGTTTACAACATCAGCGCAACGAATTCGCCGATTTTCCGTTTGGATAATTCGTCCTATTTCGCGACGCCGACGTTGAAGGTTCTTGAAGAGATCCGATTCGACGGTTCGAGGAACAACGGTTCCTACGGCGTGATCGTCAACGGAACCGCGACCTCCGCCGCGGGGGTCAATCTCCGTGAGGAACAGGGGGTTCCGTTCGTGATTCCGAACACGGTCGGCAGCAATCTCGACGTTTCCGCGGTCTCGTTCACGAACAATCAATCCACATCGAACCTCAGCCGGGGAGGCGCGATCTATTCCGTCGGAAAGTTCAAAGCCGATACCGGAACATCTCCGGCATACAACACGGCGGTCGACGCCGTGTTCACCGGCAATAAGGCGGGTTCCGGCGCCGCGATTTATCTCGATCAGTGGTCCGTTCTCAACGCCGAAGGGGCGAAGTTCACGCAAAACGTCGCCGGGGTGAACGGGGGAGCGATCGCGTCCAACTTGTCGTATATTTATGCGGAAGACGTGATGTTCGATCACAACCAAGCCGCCGCCGGTGGAGCCGTCCATGCGACGAATTCCGCAGTCTTCCTGAAAGGATCGGATTTCCAGAGCAACACCGCGACCGGCGAAGGGGGCGCGATTCGTTTCACGATCGACGACGGATTCAACTACGCCTTGCAGTTGGGAACGACGTACGATTCGGTCGCATTTTCCGGCAACACGGATTCGTCCGGACTCAACTCGATCGTCTTCAGCGGCGGAACGTCGACGACCGCCGGAACCGCGCTGGTCAATATCGACGTTGAAGGAAACTCGTCGTTGAACATGGACGATCCGATGCGGATCGGAAGCTCCGCGACGATCGGCGTCTCCATCACGAAGACGGGACTGGGAACTTGGAAGCTCAGCGGCTTCAACGACTTGGGACGCGCATCGCTCGGAACGAAGATCGACGTCATGGAAGGAACATTGCTCCTGGCGGACGGCGTGAACCTTGACTTGCTTCAAGGAAAAGCGCTCGACGCGATGTATCTGCGACCGGAGGGAACCATTTTCGTCGGCGACGACGGCGAAACGACCGCTCAGGCACTTGTTCGGGCTTCCACCGTGAATTTCGAGGCGGGCGGTCGAATGGTTCTCAATGGAACACTCGAATTGGAGCTCGTCGGAAGTAATTCCCTGATCGCTTCAACGATCCTCGGCGACGGCAACCTAGTGAAAAGCGGCTCCGGAACCCTTGAAATCTCCGGCACCAACAAGTACACCGGTACGACCTCCGTCGAACAGGGAACGCTTCTCCTGACCAACGCCGACGCCGCCGGAATCGGTACCTCGGCGATCAACGTCGCGCAATCCGCCGTTCTCGCGCTCGACCTCAAAAACGGGACGAAAACGAGCTTCACGCGTCAAATCGACGGCAAGGGAAAAGTCGTGAAGCAGGGAGACTCGACGGTCAAGCTGACGAACACCGCCAACAGTTATGAAGGCGGCACGGAAATTCGCGCCGGCATCCTGCAATTCGACGACACGAACGTCTTCGGGAATGGGGCCTTGTCGTTCACCGGCGGAACCCTCCAGAACACGACCGGCGGAATCACGCTTTCGCAATCCGTCAACGCCGTGAAAGGTCAGTTCGCCCGATTCGACACCCAAGTGAACCGCGATCTGATCGTTGCCGGAGGAATCTCCGGCGACGGCGGACTCGTCAAAACGGGAAGCGCGACCCTGACGTTGACCGGCGGAAACTCGTATCTGGGCGAAACCTGGCTCAATGAGGGAACCGTCGAAATCGCGGCAAGGAATAATATCGGAACCGGAAAGATCGTCTTCAACGGCGGTCAATTCCGAAACCTCGGCGTCGATGTGACGTTGGACAATAATGTGCAACTCGAAATCGGCAAAAACGGAATCGTCGAAGGAGCCGCCGGTTCGAACCTGACGCTTGCCGGAACGATTACCGGTTGCGGCATGTTGGTGAAAAACGGCGATGCGACTTCGACGTTGACGCGGACCGGGACCAACACTTATTCCGGTGGAACGCAGATCAATTCGGGAACCGTCGCGTTCAGCCGAAAGGAAAGTCTCGGAATCGCGACGATCACGTTCAACGGCGGAACACTGCACAACACGGAAACCGTTTCCGGACTGAAGCAAAACATCCTGATCAACAGCGGAGTGCAAGCGAAGTTCGATGTCGATGCGGAACACGACTTGGGCATCGATTCGGCGATCGGGGGGAACGGCGGCATGACCAAGCTCGGCAACGGCCTGCTGACGCTCAACGGCGTCAACACCTACACCGGCGACACGATCGTCAGCGCCGGCGAGTTGGCGATCGACGGCGCCGTGAATTCGCGGGTGCAGGTCGAACGGAACGCAATCCTTTCCGGCTCCGGAACCGTCCGACGGGATGTTCGCTTCCTCAACGGATCGATTTATCAATGGGACTTCCACGCTTCCGAAGACCAGTCGCCGTATTTGCACGTTAATGAAAACGTCTACCTGGAAAACGCGACGTTTAAACCGATCACCTACGGCGTCGCCGAATCGTACGGAAACGCCGACGGTTGGACCGTCCTTTCGTACGGCGGCCGGCTCCTCGGCGACGGATATTTCGCCGTCGTCGACGACAGTGCGTGTCCGTTCATGGACATCACGATGAATTACGACACGCCGGGCCAGGTCCGGATCGTTGCGACCAATCGGTACGAACCCCGTGCGATGAGCGATTCCATGGCGACCGGCTTGGTCATGGCGCAGCGCCGGATGTACGTTAAGCCGTTCGAACAAATCGACAACGAACTACGGCGTGGTCGGTACCTCGGACTGCAACAACCGGCTCGGCAACCCCGGGCGGTCGAAACGACGCGCGGCCAGAACGGCGGACCGGGTCGCAATCTTTGGGGCGCTTTGGTCGGACGGACAAGCAATTACGCCAGTTCCTATTTCAGTAACGACCAATACCGTCTCAATTCGTGGGGCGTCCAGGCCGGTTATTCCTTCGTCTCACGCAATTGGTTGTCGATCGGCGTTCTCGTCGGCGCCGAAGCTCCCGACCTGAGAAACAGTTACGATAAGATTTTCTGTTCCGAAGGATATGCGGGGATCTACTACGGTCAACGGATTTGGGGAATGTGGGAACTCAAAGGTTTCCTCGGCGGCGGCCTCCAGACATACACGTCGCATCGCAACGATACGGTGTACACCTATAACGCCGGCTACCACGGCGACTCGTTCGAAACGAACATCGAACTGTCACGACCGTTCCTGCTCCGGAATTGCTGGATGCTCCGACCGTATGCCGCATTCGATCTCGAATACGCCAGTCAGGCGGGAACCACCGAAACCGGCGGAACCACCGGCAACCGCGTCTACTCCGGCGCGTCGCTGACGCAACTGTTCTTGCGGATCGGCATGGACTTCGAAAAGCAATACGACAAGGGCAGTCTCCTCTTCGGAATTTCGTACGCCAACATGATCGGCGGCCAGTCGGTGCCGAACGTCTATGTGTTCTATCCGTCCGTCCAGAAGGGTGTCGAGTGTTACGGAGCGGACATGGGGCACAACGTCGTTTCGTTCCGATTCGGTGGAAACCGTTACCTCAACGCCGCCAAGACCCGTTCCGTGTTCGCCGATTACGTTGCCGACGTTTTCTGCGACCGCGACGGCGGAGCGAGCCAACACAACTTCTCCATCGGATTCAGCCATCGGTTCTAAAAAGCGAAACCCCGAGCCGGAATCTGCGGTCCCGGAGTGTTGGGGTTGCGTTTTCCGAAGTTTCACGGAAACGAGACAACCCACCGGGTCCCGCGTTCTTCGTTGTCGAGCCGAATGGTCCCGCCGAGTTGTTGGACGATCCTCCACGCTTTCGGGAGTCCGAACCCGAGTCCCCGACCGGCTTCCCGTCCCGAAAAATACGGATCGAAGATAAACGGACGAATCTCCGCCGCGATACCCGGTCCGTCGTCGGCAACGATGATGTCGCAGCCGTTGGGAGTTTGATTCAACCGAATCCGCACATTTCCTCCCGCTTCCCGGGCGTTGTCGCAGAGAGCGGCGACGACCAGATGAATCTGTACCGGATCGCTCTCGATTTCCAGTCGGTCGAGATCGGTCGAAAACACAATCCGCAACCCGACTTGATCCATGAACGGCGTTTGCTCTTCGACCAGCTTTTGGAGGTCGGGAACGAGATTGAAGCGGCGAATCTCCGGCTTCGGCGGTCGCGCGAAGAGCCGGATATCGGCGATCATTTCATAGGTCCGCTTCACTTGGGCCGCGACGATCCCCAGTAGTCGGCGATGTTCCGGGTTCTCTGTTTCCCGCAACATCCGCTGGGCGTGTCCGAGAATGATTGCCAACGGATTGTTGATCTCGTGTCCCGCTCCGGCGGCGAACTCGGCGAGCGCGTCGATTTTTTGACGTTCCAGTTCGGCTTGCAATTCTTCGATTTCCTGCATGATTTGCCAATCGGGGGGGCTTTTTTTGTCCCCCGTCAACGGGTAAAATGACGCCGTTTCCTATGCGCCCTTAGTGTAGCGGCAACACGATAGCTTCCCAAGCTGTAATTGAGGGTTCGACTCCCTTAGGGCGCTTTACACGGAGAGCCGGCTAAATGGAAGCGGCGAACGCTTCGTAAATCAACGCCGTGCTCGTCGCCCCGGCGTCGTAATGGCCGATCGTCCGTTGGGCGAGATTCTTTGCTCTTCCAAATTTCGCGACGAGGTCTTTCGTCGATTCCGCTCCGGCCCGAGCTGCTTTCGCGGCAGCTTCGAGAATCTGTTTCAGCGACGCTCCGGTTCCCTTGAGGCTCACCATGGCGTCGATTGCCGGAATCTGGGCGTCCATCAACGTCTTGTCGCCGACCGCCGCTTTCGTCGAGACCCGAACGTTCTTCAGGCCGGATTCGAACATTTCGATCACTTGGTCCGTCGTCAACGAGTCGGACGGAGCCGCTTCCGACATCCCGATATAGAGCGAGCCGGTCAACGAACTGGTCGAGCCGCTTGAATCGCTCATCACGGCCCAACCGACCGCCGAGAGGACTTCGGAAAGCGAACCGCCGGCTCCCTTGGCCGTTTTGTCGGCCGACTTCATGGCCGCGAGAATCGCCGTGCCGTGGTCGCCGTCGCCGGTCGCACTGTCCAAAGCGTTCAATTGGTCGAGATTCTTTTCCACGGCAACAGCGGCCGCCGCCAACATCGTTCGAAGCGTTTCTACGGTGAACATCGAATTGTCTTGAGTGAAAGTGGAAGCGTTGAAAGAGATCATGCAACACGGTTGTATTATAGCTTCGAAAAAAAAAGGAAAAACCACTTGACTGGAGATTACAATTGAAATACAATGATTTCAGTTGTAGTCTTCGAAGCAACAAAACAAGAGCCGGAAAGAAGGCGGTACTCCGCCGTATTGACGGACGGAACATGAATATCATGCCCAAAACGAGAGAAAACCCCTCCGGGGCGAAAATCACACAGGCCGAATGGGAAGTGATGCGGATTCTTTGGGACGCAACGGTACCGATTCCGGCGTCGGAAGTCGCAGCCCGACTTGAAGATAAAGCCGCATGGAAGCCGAAAACGGTACGGACGTTTTTGAACCGTTTGGTGCAAAAACAGGCGGTCGACGCCATCAAGATCGGTCCGAAGGGGGCGGAACTACTCCACTACGTCCCACTGGTCGACGAAGTTTCGACGCTCCGGGCGAAGCAGGAAACATTTCTCGGTAAATTTTTCGGCGGCACGATCCACTCGATGCTCGCCGGGTGCATCCAGTCGGGGGAAATTTCCACCGAGGAACTCTTGCAGCTTCGTGAAATGATCGACCAACAAGTCAAGGAGCAAGACCGATGAGCGACCTGCCGCCGTTTTTCGAATCGATTATCGTGCCGTCCTGCCGCGCCGCCGTGTTGATCCTCGGCTTGTTTCTGTTGCGGTATTGTCTCGGCAACCGTCTGTCACCGACTTGGCGACACGCTCTGTGGGGACTCGTTCTGCTCGCCCTGTTGCCGTTGCCGATGATTCCGTCGCCGGTCAGCGTGTACAATTTGCTGCCGCAACGGGAAATTATTGAAACAAATGTTCCCCTCAAAGAGCCGGAGATTCTTCCTGAATCGCGCCGCGAAACTTTCACGGCCCCCGTTCCGTCATTTCGAGCGGAGCGAGAAATCTCACCTTCTCCAAAAGAGCTTGAGATTTCAACCGCAACGGTGAGTGTGAGATTTCTCACTGCGCTGCGCTCCGTTCGAAATGACGGTTGGTGGTTTCTCGGCGTCGGCTGGCTTCTCGGCTGCTTGGCAATGACGCTTGTGTTCCTGAGACAAACACTCGTTTGTCGTTTTTGGACATCCGGCGCCGAGCCGGTCAAAAGCGAACGAATATGGACGATCTTCGAATCGTGCCGACGTCAAATGAAGACGAAAACGTGGTTGGTCGTCGCGGAAAGCACGGCGGTGTCGGGTCCGTTTTTGATCGGCGCGATCCGGCCGACGCTGCTGCTGCCGCACGGAATGATCGAATCAGCGTCGGAGAAAGAGCTGCGGACGGTATTTCTGCACGAATTGGCTCACTTGAAACGATGGGACGTCTGGACCGGCTGGCTGATGACGCTTCTCTTGATTGTGCATTGGTTCAATCCGCTGCTCTGGCTGGCGATCCGTCGGATGAACGCGGATCGGGAAGAAGCCTGCGACGCCCTGGCTCTGGAAACGCTGAACACGGCTGACCGGCGGGATTACGCCCGATCGCTGTTGGATATCACGGAACGGTATGTGGTGCCGGACAAGTTTTCGTTGCAGACGCCGGGACTGGTCGGCATTTCCGAAACAGGAAAATTTTTGACAAGGAGAATCGACATGATCAGACAAATCGGAACGTGGAAACTGCGTTGGAAGATTTTCGCGATGGTCGCCGTGCTCTGCCTCGGAGCCGCGACGCTGACCGACGCCAAGGAAAAGAAACCGAAAAAG
>JAVBPI010000121.1:0-5842 GCA_031549705.1 Thermoguttaceae bacterium | reverse complement strand
TGAGCATTTTCCGCAAGAACATGAAGAGTCCCGCGATGTTCGCTCCGTGGTTGCGCCGCTGGGTCATGAAATCGGGGCTCATGAGTTTGGACTAACCCCAAACGTCACGCGTTTGAGCTACCGTTCCGATCCATCCTGACGGAGGAACGTATCAATTCGAACCGAATAAAGTTCCGGGGCAGATTGAGATTGTAGAGTTAGAGCTTGCGGATGCTCACGAAGCGTTGCGTTTCTTCTCGGCGATCTTGGCCCGAACACGTTCGAGAACTTCATCGACCGAATGGAATTGCTTGTAACAGGGGACGAACGTGATGTCGTTCCTGAATTCCTGTGTCGAGTCGTTGCTCCAAGTCGCACCATCCGGAGCGCAGAGTCGGCCATTCCAGATGGCCGACGCGCTAATTGAAGCGATTGATACTTTGTCCCCAACGAATGTTCGTCGTCAAAGAATATCAACCGTGTTCAGAAGTTTGTCCGGCAGGCCGTTTGCCGGTCAAGCGACGCACTTTTTGCCAGAATTCATCAATGCTGTTCAGCGGTTCCGAAGTGTAATTGCTCTTTGCCAAATCGATCGGCTGACCGACATGGCTGCTGACTTCGGCCTCGATTTGCTCCCGGCTTATTTTCTTACCGGGAACGTGACGCACGACCAACGGTTGATCGCTCGATGACGAAAGGCCCACTCCACAGGGCGGAAGATAGATGGCTCCGGTGTGAAAATCCACGGCAAAGGCGATGATCCCGGGGATAAGAAACAAGACCAAGCCGAGAGCGTCCAAGGCCACGATCTTCCAGTCCAAAGACCCCGCAGGCTGACCACGCCGCTCCGGATGAAAAACGGTTCCACAACCGGTCGAAAGCAATGCACAAAAACTTGCTCCCGCCAACAGAAATTGTCGGCGACGCAGAAACCGAGGGGTGACCGCCATGTCAGGGCTCCAGGTAGGTGTTTGAAGGAAGGTGTAAGATATGCCGAATATATCGGTCGTGAGGAGCGAAAACTGTATGAAAAATCGGTTCCAAAAGCAAGATCAGAATTTCTTCACACTTTGCGATAGGTGCTTTCGCATCTGGCACCATCGCGTATGAAGTCCCAAACCGATAACCTCTGCGTATGAGGCAGGAGCGGATACTCATTGCCCTGCAGACAACGATCAACGGCATGAACAAGCGTTCGGCGTTCTCGAAATCGACGTCCAGAAACGGGTCAAACAGTAATCCCTCTTTGGGGACAGTACAGGGCATCACGCCGGGTGGACATGCGAGATGATCCATGCGACGACTTTTTTCTTCGAAAAAAGTCATTCGCTCTGGTGTGAATCCGCACACCGTTCCCGGTGGTATGGGAAGGACGACTCGTATCGCGAGCAGCGTGATGCTCTTTTTCTTGTGCCAAGCCCTATTCCTAAAACGGCTCCGGGCGATTCCGTGAAATGGCCAAGGATACCCCACTACCGCGCAACAGGTCTGACGCATGGTATAAGACGTTTTTCTCAAAAGAGTTACATCTTTGAACCGGCGACCTTGACGCAAAATGCCTTGAGGTCGTTGCTTCTTCCCGCGTCCGCATCGAAAACTTTTCGCCATCTCAAGGAAAAAGCAAGCCGGGGCGAAAGGCCCGTTCCGTCCTACGTTCTCCTTTCTCCACACACAGATGCACTTCCTTGCACGAAAAGCGTAAGTTTAGCTAATCAGTCGAGAATCGACGGCCAAAATGAGTGCGTAAAAAAAGCCTTGAACTTTCAAGCGTAAGTCCAAGGCTTATAAGGGGTTTTCGCCGTATTTCTGAGGAGCGGCTCTAAAAAACCGATGCGAAAACCAAGGTGGCGGGGACAGGATTCGAACCTGCGACCTTGAGGTTATGAGCCTCACGAGCTACCGGACTGCTCTACCCCGCGACAAAGACGGGAAACAATTGTCTCCCAAGTCGAGAAGTATTGTACCCCACGAGCGAAAGTTGTCGAGGGGGAAAGGGAAAAAAGTCTGAAATCCCATTGATACTCAACCCCAGTACCCATTAACCGCATCGGTTTCATTACGCCACGGAGTACCGGTTAAATGGGTGAACGGCCAGTTCATGTCGGGTTACAGTATCGTCGAGCAATTCGGCGACGTTCGACCTAATACGGCAACGGTTGGTTCATGTTCCAACCGACGTTTCCCGGCTGCGGCGGCTGCGGTGGATTGTTCGGGAAAACCGGTGACGGCGAAGCATTGCTGACCGAATTCCATGGATCCGCTTGGGGAACCGGAGCCGTTGGAGCGACCGGGGCGGACGGTATCGGCTGTCCCGTTCCCGGATATTGGTTGCCTGTGTATTGGTAATACACAGGACTCACCGCGTTCGACGGATAATGATACACCTTCGAGACCGGCGTTTCCGGAGCCGTTGGTTGCGCCTGGTTCGACTGAGGCGTCAAACTTGGCTTGTTCCGTTGCGGTTCCGCGGATTGCCAACCACCATTCACCGGAGCCGCCTGGGCTCCATAAGCGACCGCCGGACGTTCCAACGTCGGGAACGGCGTTTGCGGCTGTTGCGTTGCGGCAACGGCTTGGCCCATCGTTCCGTATGGCGGATACGGCGACGTCGACGGATGCGGCGGCGTCACATTCGCCTGCATGGTTTGCGGCTGCATCGAATATCCGGCAGGGGGCGCCGGATAGGGAGCCGGTGCCGACGCCAAAAACTCACGCCGCTTCTGTTCGGCGACTTCCGCCAACGCAACGTCTCCCTGGTGTCGGTAAATCGCCGCAAGTTCCTGATAAGCACGGTCTTTGCCGACCGCCGGAACCAAATACCGCAGCGATTCCTGGTGCTTCTTCTGGAGCGCGACGCAACGGCCCAAATGGAACAACAACCGCTTGTTTTCGGGGTCGCCGATCAGTGCATTGCGCAAAATCGTTTCCGCTTTGGTGTAATCCCCCTTCGCCATCAGGAATTGCGAGTAGTCGCCGGCAATGATCAACAGGTTGCCGCTGAGGGCGTAATTGATCGCGTAACGGAAATAAATGTCGGTATTGTCGACGTTCCCCTGCTTCCAGGAAATCAACGCCAGCCGATGGTACGGCGATGCAAGCACGCCGTTGGCCGTCGATTGTTCGTTCGCCGCAATGAACGACGTGTACAAACGAACCGCGTCGGCTTGACGGCCTTGCGATTCGGCTAAGAGTCCGTCGTTGTAAAGGTTGCCGGAAACCGTTCCTTCCGGAGTGGTCGCGGATGCAATGTAATCGACTTCGGAATACCCTTTTTCCTGACTCAACGTCTCGATTTCGGCACGTCCGGCATCGATGGTGTCTTTCGTTTTTTTATTGCCGAAAAGCGGTTTCTGCGATCCGGTCGCCTTGGTCGACTTGAACTTGTTCGACGAACCCGTGTTTGACGCTCCCGTCGGCGGTCGATGGACCGGTGATTCGGCACGCGGCTGCTCCTTGGCAACCTTGGCCGTGCTTTTCGGCTCCGCCGTCGCGGTCGGTTTCGGTTCAGTGGTCGACTTTTTCGAGAAATAGTCGAAAAACGATTTCTTCGCCGGTTCTTCAGGAATCGGTGTCGACATCGTGGTCGGCGTCAACGCTTTGCTCGCCAGAACCAATGCCGCGTCCGGCGGCGGACCTTGCGATCCGACGGCAGGGACGGGTTGCGTGTAAGCCGCCAAGGGAGGAACGGCTTGGGGATAGGCCGCCATCGGCAGTCCCATGTTAGGGGGCGTTCCGTCATTCGAATACGAAAGCTCCTGTCCTCCGTAAGGATTGGCGTACGGTGCGGTACCCGGCGGTGGATAGCCTCCGTTCGTCATCGGAAACGCGTTGACGTACTCGGCGGCATGAAGCGAACATCCGTCAAGGACCGTTCCTCCCCCACAAACGAGAAGACCGCTCAAACCGATTTGTATTCCCCAAGATAAACGCCGCATAGATCGTTCCTCGTTTTTCGATGCTCCGTATGGTACCATTACTCCAATGAATGGCGTAACGTCTTTTCGGTTTATCGAAAGAGGCTTCCGGCAATCTCCATCGGAACTAAGCCTCCCGACCGTTTTTCCCCGGCGGTCGAAAATACAATCGACACACGCTGATTTATATGATTATCCCCCACAACCGGAAGGCGAATGGCGGTCGACATTGAAACGAGCACTCAGCGGATCAGGGGCGATTTGCCATCCAGCCAAGTGTCGACGCAAAAAGAGCCCCAAGTCCCACGGAGTACCGCTTCACTTGGAGCTCTTTGATGATCTTGGCAAAAGCGCTTCGGATCAATTTTCTTTGGCAGGGGCCGCTTTTTCGAGCGTAATGTCGAATTTGCCCCCCGACATCACCTCACAGGTCAACCCGGAAGTGTCGATACTGGAGTATTTCTCCGGAACCGGCGAGACACCGTCGTCGTCCCGAACGCCGGAAACGGACACTTTGTACTTTCCGACCGGAATACCGTCTTTCGGCGTGGCGCCGACCAACGTGTAAGTACCGTCCTGACGAACTTCACCGTCGTATTGATTCTTCTCCCCGCTGAACCTAACGGTCCCCCCTTGGAGCGGCGAACCATCGTCAAACTTGACGGTGCCGCCGAATTTGATCCCGGAACCGCAACCGACGCAAACGAGGCAGAGAAGCGAAACGTAAAAAATATTTTTCATGGAAATGACGCAAAAGAAGGAAACCGACGGCGTCAAACACCGTCGGCCAAGCTGGTTTGGAGAAACGATCAGCATTACGGGAATTCGATGGAAACACCGTCATTGATCCAGACCAGTCGGGTCAGGAGGTTGACATCAAACGCATTGCTGAACGGAATCACCGCACCGTCTCCCATAACGCCCATGAACACGCCCGGATGGTAGCTGCCGTATTGCGTTTGGTCCCAACTATTGGAACCGGCCGCTTCACGATCTTTCGGCGATTTGGCGATCGTGTAGGTGCCATTGATGGTGTTGTTGGAGGCTTGAATTCGATCCGCCGGGGGTCTCATGATCGACCACATGCGCCATTGGTAGTTTCCGGCGCCGGGGACATTCTCCGGTCGCACGCCGAGATAGGAACAATCCCACATTTGCGTTCGCTGAATCGCCGGATCGCTTTGATGCTCCTTGCAGAGTCCGAGGGCGGCCGACGGAATGTGTTGTTCCGTGACAATCAATTGATTGGTCGTGCCGTCGGCCCAACGAGCCATCGTATCGCGAACTTTCCACGAAGTCACGTTTCCGGTCGAAATGTCTGTGAAGGGCATTCGGAACGGGCCGGCCTGATTATCGACATTATTCATCGACATCCGGTGCCACCATTGCGTGTCGGTACTGGATATCGGGCGATGCCAGAGCACTGTCATCGTGTAATCCTTTTGCGGGCCGGGCAAGTTGACGTCGTCGTCAAAAGCGACGCCGGCACGACGCGAAGGACATTTATAGATTGGAACGGCGCCGAACGATCTTTTCATGTCATCGCCGATTGCGTCCCACCAGGCTTTTCCGAAGCGCCGGTTGAATCCGGAGCCCACCGCAGTAGCGCCGACCAATGTATCGGAAGTACAGGCTTCATAAAGCCCCTGCTGCTCGATGAACGGATAAATCAACGCCCAAAAACTGATTCGGCTATCCGGCGGGCTGTATTGATTGGAGTCGTCCGTCCAAACAAGCGTCGGAGGCAGACCCTGCATCGAGTCGTGGAAGTTTTGGACCGCGAGACCGATTTGTTTCAGGTGGCTCGTGCACTGCATTCGGCGGGCGGCTTCGCGGGCGGCCTGAATTGCCGGAAGAAGCAATGCACTAAGAATTCCGATAATGGCAATGACGACGAGCAGCTCAACAAGTGTGACTCCTGTGCGTCGTTGGGGGGGGGGGCGCGGCGG
>JAVBPI010000246.1:0-14954 GCA_031549705.1 Thermoguttaceae bacterium | reverse complement strand
GTCGACCGTTCGTAAATCAAACAGTCGGCAATTTACACGACGAAACGAATTCCGTCAAGAATGGAAATTTGTTCCTGTTTTCGAAAGAAGAGGAGCGCCGGAACCTTCGGTTCACGGCGCTGAACGGAAGGTTATTGACTGTCGCGGAACGCTTTGATGAGGGCCTCGATATCCGCGTCGCTGGCGTTTTTCGTGACGGGATTGCCTCGCAGAATCGTCTTCAACTCGTCGTCGGAAAGTTTCAGCAAGGTTTCGAGCGGCACCGGCGATCTCGCTTTGAATCCGTCGACCAGCTTGGCCATTCGTTCGGCATCGGCGGCGCCGCCGTCGGAGGCGATCGCCAAATCGGTGTCGATCGTCGACGTATAGGTTTTCGACGGAGCGTCCGGCGATTTTTGCGCAACGTCCCGTTTATCCTTCGGGGCAGGGCGGATCACGATCGTCATCGTGGCGTCGTCGACCGGCGCTCCGAACCCGAACGAGAGCCGCAACGGATTCGTGTCGTTGCGCGGCATCATTTCATCGAGATCGGCCGCCTCGAAAACCAAGGGGCGCGAATGCTTGACGAATTTATTCAGTTCTTCCGACTTTTCAAGTACTTCGTTCGTTACCGTGACGAGAACCGCCTGGTCTCCCCGGCCGATGATCAACTCGATACTCGTTGCTTCGGGATCCTCGGTCAATTTCTTGAACGGTCCGAACGTGATCAGGCAGTTTTCGAAGCTGAGCGGCTTTTTCGCCTTGAACGTGTCGGTGACCGTGAAACTCGTCTGTCCCGGTGTCGGCGTATCCTTGCCGGTCCGATTGTAAATGAAGGTTCGGGTACATTCCTTAAGATCTTTCGGTTCCGCCCAGGCGTAAACATATTGAAGGTCGAATTTCAACAGGTCGACGTCGTCGGTGTACTGGCGGTCGAGGAGCGGAGCGACGGTTCCTTTGCCGTTCTTTTGCAGGAGTCCGTCGATTTTCGGAACGGGATGGCCGAACGAATTGTACGTGTTGCTGTCCATTTTATCCTTGACATGCAGACCGCGCCGGAACGCACGGGAGCCGACGTCGGTGAGCGGCGCACCACCACCGATGGCGACGACATAACCGCCGACGTCGCTGTGATTGCCGCGTTCGTCGTTGTTTCCCCCTTTGAGCTGGACGGCAAGCTGATTGCGCTCCTTTTTACCGGTTCGAAGGATCATCACGCCGTTGAGCGGGAAGTCGTCGCGGAATGTTTCGAGCGGCGGCGTGACGGTTTTACCGATTTCCCCTTTTTGCTGCGTCGCGGAATTCGGGAAACAGTAAATACCGACGGTAAAGAGTTGGCCCGGTCCGACGCCGAAGAAGGGAGCCCGATTTTCGATTTCGGTCAGTCCCATTTGGAAGCGTTTGCTGACGAATGCGGTCGGCGCCATGTTCGGACGGTCGCCGGCCCAACGGTCGCCGAAGGAAACGAAGACGCCGGGGGCGATTTCCATGCGCGGAGCATACAGGGCGGTCTCTTTGATGTTCGGCCGCTTGAACATGTCGATGCGTCCGCCGGTCGATTGGTAGAAGACTTCGGCGAGCATGATAAACGAGCCGTACCCGACGTTCCAGGCCCACATGCCGTCGGGGAAATAGCCGTCCTTCGAAAAAATCTGGAGGAACTTTTCGACGTTGACTTCCGCGGCGGCAAGGTAGTTGGCACGGCGTTCCGGCGAGTCGATCAGCGCCAATGCGGAGCCGACGATCGCGGCGTGGCAGTCGGCGTTCCAGTTGTTGGCGTCTTGCGCCCACGGAATCAAGGCGTAATTGTCGGTCGTAATCGCTTCCTCGAAAATCGAGAAAACCCGTTCCTCGATGATTTCCCGAATATTGTCCCGGGTGTTGGCGGAGAGTTTTTTGCCGAGCCAGTAATCCGCGGTCGCCAGATTCCACGCCGTTCTCGCCACATTATGATCGATCCGTTTTGTTTCGCCTTTGAACATTTTCGCTTCGCCGTCGTCCCAGGGAATCGTCCACGCCGGCTCGGCGCTGATCACCATGATGATCTCTTCGATGGCCGGAAGAAACCGCCCCTTGTTCTCGATGCATTCGGCGATGACAAGTTGGAAAAAACGGTTGCGGCGGTAGTCGAATTTGTTTTGATAGGTGCGGTCGAATTCGGAGAATTTCTTCAAATTTTCCTGGTCGTAGAAGAGCATGTAGTCTTCCAGCGTCGGACCCGGGATCGGTTCGTTGAGCCGCTTTTCCGCGTCGGCGACAATGTTTTTGAACGCCGGCGCTTTGGCGACCGCCTCCCAGGCGGCGCGATCGCTGATCGGAGCGCCGACCCCTTTGGCTCCTTTCGACGTGGTGACGACGCTTGCCGTCAACACTTTCGTCCGACTGAAGATTTCCTTGGCCCTTTTGGTGTTGGCCGGTGTTTTCGTCTTACTCTCCGATTTGCTTTCCTGCGCGAAGGAAGAGAAATAAGGTAAACACATCGTCAAAACAACAAGGCCGGCAACGATTTTTCTCACCGCGTACATGGAATGGCTCCGGAGGAATGATGGCGTGATTCGACCGATTCAGTTTAGCATCTTTGCGCGACGAATTCAAGCGGAATATCACTGGCGTCCGTCAAAGAACGGGAGCGTTTTCGGATTGGGGGCGGCGTTGAAGCTTGAAAAGGCGCCCCTCTCCCTCCGGGAGAGGGGCAGGGTGAGGGGCGTGAGACGTGAAAACATGGACGAGAATACAAAACAAACAAAAGGGGCGAATGGGTTTTCTTGGCGGTTTTCTTTGTTTCAAGCACAAAGCCCCTCACCCTAACCCTCTCCCTCGGGAGAGGGGAGGGAAAAATCGGCGTTGCCTCGCTTCAAACTCGCCCCTTTTTCGAAAACGCTCCCTCAAAGAACTTGCCGCAATCCATCGCCCCGTGAAGGAGGCGAACGACGAATTGTTGCATCGGCTCCGGTAGCGTGAAAGCACAATCACGCCGCATGAAAGAGCCCTATTTCGCCTGCATTTGTTGCAGTTGTTCGAGGAGATTGTGTCGCTCCGTGTCGTCGAACACGATGGCGACGTAATGTGAATCCTTCGGGTCTTCCGCATGGAACGTCGTGATGCAGATATCCGCCCAAGCGGCGCTGCCGTCTTTTTTCTTGTGCTTCAACAGCGAACGGATCCGGTCGGTTTGGCCGGTGAACACTTCTTCACGGAGTTTGAGATATTCCTTCGTCGTTTTCTCTTCGAAGTCGATCACGTCGGTCGTGTGCATGTGAAGGAGTTCGGCCTTCGAATAACCCGTGAACTGTTCGTAAGCGGCGTTGCAGTAGGTGATGGCGCGATCGTTGTCGAAGAAACAAATCGCGGCGGTGTTCGTTTCCAAAATCGTGCGGAGCTTCTCCTCGCTTTTCCGGAGTTCGTGCATTTGGCGTTCGACTTGGCGGCGGAATCGTTCGACCTGTTCCTCGGCCAATTTCTGCTCCGAGATGTCCCGGAGCGTGCAGACGACGGAAACGACTTTTTCGGTTAACGGATCGAAGACGGGAAGGGCGTTCTGTTCGAGCCAAATTCCTGTCTTCGACGTCGCCGACGGGCGGAAGTCGATCGCCGTCTGCTTCTTACCGGTTCGGAACGCTTCCTTGGCCGGGCAGCCGGGACAAATCTGGTCTTTGTAGTAAACGGAGTAACAACTTTGTCCTTGGAGCGGGAAGTGGTTCGGGTAGAGCCGATCCATCGCTTTGTTCGTCTTCGTGACGTTGAAGTCGCGGTCGATGATGAAGATGGCATCCTTCGCTTCGTCGAAGAGGACGTCGGAGATCCGCTTGCGTTCCCGTTCGATCAACTCCTTCAGATGCCGTTCGGTAACGTCGACGGCGAATCCGACGGTGCCGCCGACGGGATCCTCCATGGGAAGGAATCGGGCTTCGTAATACCTGCCGCGCAGTTTGACGGTTCCGGAGGAAACCTGGCCCCTGATCGCCTGACGGACGAGCTGTGCGATTTCCGGACCGGACACGTGGGCGTCGACAGCGGGCTTGCCGACGAAATCGACGGGATCCAGTTTGTTCTTTTCGAGCCCTTTTCCGGCGAGCGAGGTGTAGATTCCCTTGGAATCGACGGCGAAAACGATCATGTCCGCCGCGGCGTTCATCGCCAGAAACAGATGGTCGCCGATCTCGGTTTCGTTCATGGGTGCGTGCATGACGGTGCTCCTTGTATTGGGTGACTCGTTGGCGTCGGTCCCGATTCTTAATTATAGCAACCACCATGCCGAAAGGAAATTTTTGTAAATCATGGCAGCCGGAAGCGAAGCCGGTAGTCCGGCGAGAGCGCCCGGTTTTTTCGCCGAAAGAGCCCAATTAACCGGGCGCTGCGGGAGTACCCTTCGCTTCCGGCTACCAAGGGGATTTATTCTTTCTCTTTCGCCGCTTCCGGTTTCGGCTCGCCCAGATCAGGGTGAGGCGTTATTCTTAGAACCGGTGGAAAGGCGTCCAGTTCTTGGAGAATCGTTTTGAGTTTCTCCAGTTCGCTTTTCGTTCCCTTGGCGATGAGCCAGTGGTTCGAGGCGTCGTATCCGACCGTAAGGGCTTCGATTTCACGTCTTACGGTTTCGGGTTTGCTTTTGAGCGTTTCATAAAAACCGTCTTTGATCGTCAGTACACTGACCTGCTTCACTTCCGCATCGGCGGCGTCGTTTTTGAGCGTTTCGACTTCGCGTTCGATTTCGACCAACATCTTCTTGATCGCCTTGTGATCCTCCAGCGACGCCGTGATCGTGATCACATCCACGAGTTTGTCGTTGTCGCTACGAGTTGCCGGTTCCGCGACTTCCACGGTCGAGTCTTTGAACTGCTCCGTCAGGAACTCTTTCAGCGACGCCGCCGGGATGTTTTTCAGCTTGTACTCGATCGGAATACGAAATTTGCCAACGTCGGGAGATTTCGACGAACCCTCCACAATTTGGAGCTTAGAATCTTGGGGGACAATCAATTTATCGTTGGTTTGAACCGCTGCTCCTTGTGAATTGATCTTATATTTTACCCATGTATCGCTATTCGGTGGGTTGGCAAGGAGAGGGTTGGCAGATGGTGAGGACCAAGGAACTTGCGGTTTGTTTTCCTCCTTTTTCGGCGAGGCCATTGGTGGAGCAGCGAAAGAGCTGGCAGGGAATGATGGCGCCATCGGATCGGCAGGCTTCGGCAATTCAGGAGCAACCTTTTCGGCTTTCTCCGTCTGGGCGACGAGGCGAAACTGAAACAATCCTCCGAGGAGGAGCAACGCGCAGACGGTCAACACGGTCGTCTTTTTCATGAGGGAATCCTTGAGCGTTTGATGGTGATGAACGAGAACCAATCGTCGAATCCGGGCCGACGGCGCCCGACTCGCGAATCCGGAGAACAAACGGGACCGACGGGAGCCCCGGAGCGATTCGTGCAGCGCGACCAACGCCTCGGCGAACTCCGCCACGGCGTCGTCCGAGCCGCCGCATGCCGCTTCGTCGCACGCCCATTCCGCCGCGTCGTCGAATCTTTTGACTGCCGACCACGCACACGGATTGAACCATTGTGGCAAGGCCAACAGCCGAACGACCAGCGATTTCAGAGCGTCCCGACGCCGATAATGGGCGAATTCATGCCGTAAGACGGAGGCGCGGAGTACCGGCTTAATATTGAGCCAGTACTCTGCGGGAACCACCAATCGGTATCCGAACAGCGTTCGCACCAACGCCGGTCCTGCCGCATCGGCAACGAGCATCGGAATTTTCCCGCCGGCGACGGCGTGCCAGTCCGCGAGCCAGTCGGCCGGGGGAGGGGAGGCCGCTTTCAGCAGTTTGCGAAACGAAGTGTAACGATAAGTCCAGCGAAGAAGCACGAACACGACACCGGACAACCAAGAAACGGTGATCCACGGGAAGGTAGGTTGCCGACCGCCGGGCGGCAACGTCCGGTACTCCGGACTCGGCACTGGGGAGCAGCCCTCTGTGCGGCCGATATTTTGGAAATACGGCGCACGCAACCGCCCGGCGGTCGGTTGCCCACCTGCTGACGCGACGTCAACCGTCTGCGACCGCAGGTCGCAGCTCGTGGGCTGATTCAATACGGGGATCTCAATATTGAATCCCGCACCGCAGCAGCCGAGCAGCAGCACGGCGAACCACGCCGCTCGGTGCAATCGCGGCGATGTTATCCGAAACAATTTCAGCGAAGTCCAGACGACGGCGTAACCGATCAGGAGCAGCAGCGTGCTGCGCAACAAAAAGGCGTCAAGCGGTCCCACCATACCTTATTTCCTTTGACCGTGATTGTTTCAAAAATGCAAGCGACCAGCGGGAGCGAATTATTCGTCGAGCGGAAGCTCGGTTAAAATCCCGGCCTTGCCGGGCTCCTTGTCGTTGATGATCTTTTTCAGGGCGTCCAGTTCGGCGTCGGAAAGTTCCTGTCGATCCAACAGTTGAGAGATGAGCGGCACGACGCTCCCTTCGCCGATCCGATTCAAGAGCACGTCGAAATGTCCCGCTGACGCTTCGTTCTTCGCAATCGCCGCCGAGTACTTCGCCGGCCGGAATCGGGATTTCTTCGCCAACCCCTTGTCGACCAAGCGGTTCAATCGTGTTTGGACCGTCGGATATTCAATCGGCCGCTCGAAACCCTTCTGAGCCTCCAAAATCGTACAGGGGCCGCTGTTCCAAAGAATTTGGAGCAGTTCGAGTTCCCCTTCGGTCAACGCCGGGATGGGCTTTTTCATGGATCCTCCATTATTAATTGTGTAATAGTTCTGATTCTATTACGGCGTTCATAGTTTGTCAAGATTATTTTCACGGAATTCTTGACCCGGTACGGCGTGAGAGATACGATGAGCGGAGCAATCTTTTTCAAGGAGAATCCATGCGGAACCTATTTTTCATTGTGCTGCTGCTGGCTTGTCCGGCGGCGTGGGGGGCCGAGCAGCCGAATATCGTCTTTATCTTGGCGGACGACCTCGGCGTGAACGACATCGGAACGTTCAATCCGAAGACGTTTTATGAAACCCCTCGGATCAATAAATTGGCGGCCGAGGGGATGAAATTCACCACGGCGTATGCCGCCTGCAATGTGTGCAGTCCGACGCGGTACAGTATCCAGACAGGCAAGTATCCGGTGCGGTCGGGGATCACGAATTGGCTCGCCGGCGCTCGGAGTGAAAAGTTCACGCCGGCGAAACTCGATCTGTTCATGCCGCTGGAAGAAAAAACGCTCGGCGAGGCGTTCAAGGAAGCCGGTTATCGAACCGCCTACTCCGGAAAATGGCACATCGGCGACATCAAGGAATACGGGCCGTCAAAACAAGGTTTTGACATTGTGAGCGGCGACGAACGGTTTGTTTTGTCGGAAAAAGAATATCAACACATTGTATTTCCGGAATATGAACCGCTTAAAGGAGGTCCGAAAGGATCGCCGTTATTGATCGAAACGAAAACGGATCAAGCGGTCGCCGACGCACTGCTCATGCTCGACGGATTCCAGAAGATGGAGCAAAAAAAACCGTTTTTGCTTTATTTGGGTCTGTATCAGGTTCACGTTCCACTCGGGGCGTCGGAGCGGTTTGTCGAGCCGTTCAAGAAAAAGCGGCAGGAGCTCGGTTCGCCGAACGACGACTCGCTCAATTTTGCCGACGAAGAACAGGTTCATCTCAAAGACGAATTCCGAAAAACGAGGATTCGACAAAATCACGCCGTTTACGCCGGAATGATGGCCCACACCGACGAATGCGTCGGTCGTGTGCTCGATAAACTCGACGAGCTCGGACTCCAGGAAAACACGATCGTCGTTTTCATGTCGGACAACGGCGGTTTGACGACGGCGGAAGGGTCGCCGACGAGCAATCGTCCACTCCGTTGCGGCAAAGGTTGGAATTACGAAGGAGGAATCCGCGAACCGTTGATCGTTCGTTGGCCGAAGTCGGTCAAACCGGACACCGTTTGCGACGTTCCAGTGATCAGCACCGACTTTTATCCGACGCTCCTCGATTTAGCCGGTATTCCGCGCCAACCGCGGCAACACCTCGACGGCGCCAGTTTCGCTCCGTGTCTTCTTGGTGAAAAGACGGAGTTGCCGCCGCGACCGTTATTCTGGCATTATCCGCATTACAGCAACCAAGGGGGCTTTCCATCGTCCGCCGTCAGGGTAGGGGATTATAAACTGATCCAACGGCTCGAAGACGGTCGCGCTCATCTTTACGACCTGAAAAACGACCACGGCGAACGGAACGATTTGGCCGCGAAAATGCCGGAAAAAGTCGTCGAGATGCAAAAACTCCTGTTCGACTGGTACAAAGAAACCGGCGCCCGATTCCTCGAACCGAAAGACGGTCGAACGCCGTGGAGACCGGGACCGTAGAAACCGGGACCACAGGTCCCGGCTCGTTCTTTCATCTTTTTCATTTCGGAGACACCATGTCGATTGTCCGTTTTCTCTTGATTCTCCATGCCGTCGTTTTCTGCGTTTGGACCTGTTCGGTTTTCGGAGCCGAGGTTCCTGACGCCGTTCGGATACGTGAATGGAAAAACAAGGCCGATCAGGTCAATGCAGTGCTTTGGAAACGGTTTGTCACGGCGGACGGCATCATGCTCGATTACGTCGGACTCGACGGCGAAATCGTGCTGCCGACGCCGGACGAGTGCGAACGGAGCGTTCCGAACGCCTTGGGTTGGTGGACGCCGATCGAAAACGGCGGTTTTTTCAACGGTCTGTACCTGATCTCCCAGTGTGAACGCTGCGAACGGAACGACACGCCGGAAAATCAGGAAAAGGTTCGAAAATTGGTGCGCGGCCTGTACAAATTGCAGGATGTCGGCCAGACGCCGGGATTCATTGCACGGGGCGTCGGTGCCGACGGAAAATGTCATTACGCGGCCTCCAGCGACGACCAGAATTTTCCATTCATACTCGGCTTGTGGCGATTCTGGAAAAGCGGCCTGCCGACGCCGGAAGAACGTGCCGAGTGCCGTGAACGTCTGGTGCGGCATATCGAAACGATCCGGAAGAATGATTGGCTGATCGTCGGCGACCGCCCCGGTTTCGTGCGCGCCGATTGGATGAACGACACCGGCTATCACTGTGCCGCTCATCTGATCATGACGGTGCGTATCATGACCGAACTGACCGATGATCCGTTTTGGCCGGATTTCTATCGCCGGCTGCTCGATGAAAACGATCCGAAAGGAAAAGTTCGACGAGTAAACATCCTGAACGGTCCGAGCGACATGGCGGGATGGTCGGCGTGGTTTTACAGCGGCTGCCAGTATGCGGTCCGTGAACTGGAACGCTCCGAAACGGATCCGGCGTTGAAAAAGATTTACCGCGAATCGCTTCGGAACGTCGCCCGGTCGGCGAAACCGTTGATCAAATCGGCTGAAAAATACGAGGGTCCGAAGGAGTTTACGCCGGATTGGCACCGCATGATGCCGCCATACCGTCCGCAGGCGAACAGCGACGAAGCCGCCAAGTTGGCGATGGAGCAGTATCCCGTTTGGTGTCGGGCCTGTCCGGCGATCCAACACGAAAAGGCGACCTTGAAACCGGCCCTCTGCGCCGCCTGGATCGTTGCGCTGTCCGACGACAAGGAACTGCTCGCCGCCGCGCTGCCGGAGATTGATGCGGCATTGCGTTGTGTCGAGCCGACCGAATTATACTACGCAACGTTCTTTTTCGCGGAAAACCTTGTTCGCTTCCTGGAAGAATAAAATCAACTCAACGAGCCATCCAACGAGCCGGGACCTGTGGTCCCGGAGTGTTTGTGGAATTTATGCGGCACGATAAACCCCGAAAAATTTCAATGGCAGCGTTTTCGAGTATTTCGTGAAGAGAAACTGGAACCACGTCGCCGCCAACATGCGGACGTCGAGGCCGAACGACGCGTTTTCAACGTATTCCATGTCGAGAGCCAATTTGCGGCGGACGTCTTCGAGATCGGCGTCGGCGGGATAATTGAGTTGCGCAAATCCCGACATGCCGGGGAGAACGAGCATCCGGTTTTCGTAGCCGGGAATCTTTTCCTGGAGCGTTTCGACGAATTCCGGCCGTTCCGGTCGGGGGCCGACGAGCGACATCTCGCCGCGCAAGACGTTATAAATCTGGACCAGTTCGTCGATATGCAGCTTCCGCATGACGCGGCCGACCCGGGTGATTCGCGGATCGTCGTCCTTCGCCCAGACGGCGCCGTCCGTTTCGGCGTCGACGATCATCGAACGGATTTTGTACATGTTGAACGGCTTGCCGTCCTTGCCGCTCCGGAGTTGGGAATAGAAAATCGGCCCCTTCGACGTCAACCGAACGAGGAGCATGAACGTCAGGATGATCGGAACGAGCACCGTCGAAATGCAAAAGACGCCGATAACGTCGACGGGCCGTTTGAAACGGTGATATCGTGAGATTTTCATGGTTTCCATAACAGCCGGAATGAAGCGCAGCGTAATGACGGTTCACGTTCGGATAACCGTCATTGCGGCGAGTACGCCTCCATTCCGGCTTTTGTTTTATTCCCAAAACTTCTCCAACGTGGTTCTTTCTTTCGACAACTTCGTCACGAAAAAGAACTGATACAGCTCCCAGAACCAGACGCGGCGGCCGATGTTCGTGTACCACCGCATCGCCCGACGAAGGTTCGGATCTTTTTGCAACAGCAAGCGGTACAGGGCTTTCGGTCGGACCTGCATCGACACTTCGACGAGTTTCACGCAAAGGAAAATCAACCACGGCGGCAGGCGATCGTTGGCGATCACCTGGTGTTTGTAGTCCCATTTCCGTTGGTCCGTCAGGATGATCTCCTTCTCCTTGATCCGGTCGAAAAACGGCGTCCAGCGGTGCGGCGTTACGAAAAGGAGTTGAATCTGGTCCGGATCGTAGGACAAGAGCTGTTTCAGATTCTTGAAGAAGTCGCCGATTCGTTCGTCGCCGAAGCCGACGACATAGGTCGCCATCGAGAGGATGCCGTTCTTCCGAAGCAATTGGATCGCTTCCCGATCCGTTGCGGCGGCGGACGCCTTGTTGATCGACTCCAGCACGGATTCTTCGTAGTGTTCGATCCCGAGCAGAAATCGCTGGAACCCGACCTTTTTGTAGAGCGGCAGAATCTCGGCGTCGCGAACGATGTTGTCTGTCCGAATGGAACCGACCAGCGTCAACGGTAGATTTTTGGCGGCCAACGCTTCGAGGAATTTCCGCCACGCCGTTGGATTCGACGACATGTTTTCGTCGGCGAAATTGAAAACCTCGATACCGAATTTCCGATGCAGCATCTCCAGTTCATCGGCGAATTTTTGCGGATCGCGGTGTCGCCAACGCTTCCAAAAAAGACTTTGGCCGCAATAAATGCAAGGATAGGGGCAGCCGCGTGAAAATTGGACGACCGCCGCCTTTTTGCGCCCCCAATAGGTGTAATCGTAACCGTCCATCAATTCCCAAGCGACCCGGTAGTCGTCGAGATTCTCGATCAGCGGGGCAGGGGAGGTCGCCCAAGGAACACCGTCGTCGTCTCGATAAGCGATTCCTTGGACGGTTTCCAGTGGCAGTCCGTTTTCCAGAGCCGCGATCAGGTTTCGGCAGATTTCTTCTCCTTCCCCCCGAACGATCACGTCGACGGCCGGATTCTTCCGGAAAATCTCCTCCCAGTGGAAGGTCGGAAACACGCCGCCGACCACGATTCGGATCGACGGATTTACGGCACGCACCGACTGCGCAATTTCGTCGATGATCGGTTGCGCCGACGTCGAGCCGGAATGTCCGAGCAGGAGAATTGCGGGATTTCGCCGACCGATTTCGGCGACGATTCGGTCGATGCTGAGATTCGCGTAATCGGCGTCCAACAGGTTGACGGCGTGTCCGGCGTCGAGCAGCGGCCCGGCAATCGACAACAGTCCCAGCGGCGGCAGGTGTTCGCCCGCCAAACGACTACCGATGGCCCAATGAGGTGGGTTGACGATCAAAATATTCATGGCATCACGTCAAAACGGGGGAGGGCGTTGCAGCATTTCGTTGAGTATACCCCTTTCGTTCGAAAAATGAAACCGTTTAGCCGAGCGGCGCAGACGCCGGCGCAAAAAAACGGTCGCCGTGAAATTCACGACGACCGCTTTCGTCCGTTGACGGATCGGGAAAACTACGCAACATTTCGTTGTCGTTTTCGCCAGGCGACGACGGAGGTGAAACCGCCGCCGACGAGGAACATCAACATGGTCGCCGGTTCCGGAGTCGTGGCGACCGAGTCCGGCGTCAGATTCGTCATAATGGCGACGAAGTCTTGGTAATCCCAGTCGGATTTGGATCCGCCGCCGGCCGCCGTCAGGTGGAGGTCTTCCCAGCCGAACATGTAGACCGAGTTGTTGCTCGTGTTGTACTTGGCGTTGTACAAGTCGGTGATGTCCAAGGCGATCATGTGAATCATGCCGTCCCCTTTTGTGAGAGGCCGAACAAGGTTCTCTTCCACGTTCGACGACCAACTGTACACCATTTTGGAGCCGTTGTAGGCGTCCAACTGGAAGCTGAGATGGAGTCCGTCGGCGATGTTGACCACGCTGCTGCCACTCAAGTCAGTGATCCCGGTGGAGGAATAGATGTTCGTCGTTCCCCCGACACTCATAATGCTTCCGACGGTATTTCCGTCCTCACCAAGCATTTTGAATTCATGCCCCAGCGAGGCAACCTTGAAGGCGCCGACCATCTGCGAGTGGCTGGTCGTCCAATCCGTGGTCGGATCGACGCCGCGGTCATTGAACAGGGCGTTACTGCTGGTGTACAGTCCTTCGGTACCCAGTTGGTCCGAGAAATAGCGGTTGAACAACTGATACAAATTGTTGCCGTCCTTGTACGGATTGGCATCGCTAATGTTGACTCCATACTGCTCGGTGAGCAGTTCGGCGCGGGCAAAAGTGGCCAGCGTCACGACAAGCAAAGCGGAAAGTGCGAAAACGTTGATTTTTTTCATGGTAGGTGAAAATGAGGTGTGTGGTGTTGTCGTCGGAATCACTTGATGCCAACGGATGGTTTTATGCAGAAATCGTGCCAAAGGTGAAAATAATCAAATCGCCTTTGTTTTCAAAGGTTATTTGTGTTGCCGAAAATGATCATTGAACGTAGGACGTATTTTTTTGCAGCATTTACTGTTTTTTTTGTAGTGAAACGATGTTTCCCGAACTCAATATAGGTTATCAACGTGTCATCGTCAATAAGAAATCTTGAAACGAAAACGCCACGGTTTGTTGAAATTGCATCAACCGTGGCGGCGTGAATGAGGGGGAGCCATGGATTCAATCTCGCTTCCGAACGGGAGCGTTTTCGAACAAGGGGCGAGTTTGAAGCGAGGCAACGCCGATTTTCCCTCCCCTCACCTTGGCCCTCTCCCGAGGGAGAGGGGAGGGAAATCAACCCCTTCTCAAGCTTCAACGCCCCCCCGATTCGAAAACGCTCCCCTTCCGAGCTTTACAAGGTTTTTCGTCACGCAGTCGCCGGCCACAATTTCGGTGTTTTTCGTAAATCGTGTAATGCAAAGGGATTGCCGTGTCCTGATGCATCGATTTCGCCGCAACTGATGCGTTTTGAAACAACGATGAAACGGCGAACGGCGAACGTCACGAAGGTGCAAAATTCATGCGGCCGTTATTTTCAGGTAAAACTGAAAAAATTTCGAAAAAATTCTCTTTTGGAACGCTAATTGTATTAGACTCCTATAGATTGGGACATTCAACCCGACGCATGGCAATCAGGCAAGCAACCGGTTTCGAACCGTTGACAGATATATCATCGTTGGCAAGTAAAAATTTTTTGATGAAAGGGAATATCCATGAGAACAAATGTGATTTTATCGATGGCTGTGTTGTCCGCTTTCCTGATGAACGCCCAACCGGCGTCGGCGGACCTGTTGACCGGTGATGTCTTTACCACCGGTTTCATCGCGCAGTTCTCCGACAACGGCGTTGTGGAAAACGTCTATGCGTCGCCGATAAAGCTGAACAATTTAACGTCAGGGGAGACGTTGGCGGCATTCTGCGGCGACTTTCGGGTCAGTACGAGTCCGACGTTTTCGACAACCGGGCAGGAGTACGGTAGTTTCGGCCTGAATTCGCCGGAGTTGACGATTTACACTGATTTGCAGAAGGCCGCCATCGACTCCCTGTTCGGCAACGTGTATGCGTCGGCATTCGATTTGGACGGCACGATTCTCGACCAGACCGTGGCGATCGCGATGCAGATTTGCCTTTGGGAGGTCCTGACGGAGAGCAGCAGCACGCTTAACATTTTGAACGGCAGCTTCAAGATGATTTCCAATCTCGATCCGACGGTGCTGAATCTGGTCAACAGTTGGAGCTCCGCGTTGATGGGGAATACGTCTTGGGAGTCGCTCGGTTATGACTACACACATTATGCCCTCGACGTGTATGTTGCCGACGGCGGAACCCAGGCAAGCCAGACGTTGATCAACGTGAATCCGCACTCGATGCCGGTAACGCCGGAGCCGTCGACGTTGGCGATTCTCGGCATCGGCATCGTCGGGCTGGCCTTCCCGCTCGCCCGGCGGATGCGGCGACAACCGCTCCTGCAACGAGCGTAACGACCCTGCCTGTTGATCCTGCCATAGAGGGGGACGAGCTTCGGTTCGTCCTCCTCTTTTTTGTGGGGCAATGTTGCACCTTTAGCCGCGTCGGCCCCCGACACGCTGAACGAATGCTTCGTCGTTTTGAATCTCATCGAACACGACATCGGCGACGAGGATCAGACCCCGAAGGTGCGACAGTTGGTCGAGAAACATGTCGGGAAAGCCCGGCTCGCTTTTGACGGTTCGCAGCTGTTCGCGGATATATTAGACTTGTTCGGAACCTACCGAAGGAGTTCGTGATTGAGTATGGCACAGACGAGGTTCATTCTCAGGAGGTGTCTTTTTCGTCGGTTGCGATACCTTTCGCTCAGGATTTTGAAGGTTTTGATCCGAGCGTTGATGTTTTCGATGATGATTCGCTC
>JAVBPI010000063.1:0-23766 GCA_031549705.1 Thermoguttaceae bacterium | reverse complement strand
CTACCCCCTTCCCCCCCCGGCAACCTAAACTTTGTTGGCCTAAAATCCCTTGGTGTGGGTGCCCCCCGGCCGGGCCCCAACGTCCGGTACTCCGTACTCGAATCTGGTTCCCTGTGCGGAATACCGCACGCGACCGCTCGGCGATCGGTCGCCTACCTTCCCGAGTCTAAATCCGTTTCGCGAATTGTTCGTTGAATCGGACGTCGCCGCCGTTGAAATGGCGGATGTCGCGGACGCCGAATTTCATCATCGCCAAACGGGTCAAACCGAGACCGAACGCGAAGCCGCTGTAAACGGTCGGATCAATGCCCCCCGCTTCCAAAACTTTAGGGTGAACCAAGCCGCACGGGATCAATTCGATCCAACCGTCGCCGCAGGTCGAACACCCCTTGCCGCCGCAAAGGAGGCAGTTGAGATCCAACTCGAATCCCGGCTCGACGAACGGAAAGAATCCCGGCCGCAATCGGACGTTAACTTCCTTCTTGAAGACTTCGCTCAGGATCGTTTTCATCACGCCGATCAAATTCGCGACGGAAATGTTCTTGTCGACCATGAGCCCTTCGCATTGGTAGAACGTGTTTTCGTGACTCGGATCAATCGCTTCGTAACGAAAACAGCGCCCCGGAAAAATCGCGCGGACCGGTGCCCCGAAACGTTTCAGCGTGCGGACCTGGTTCGCCGAGGTGTGCGTTCGGAGGATCATGTCGTTTTCAAGCCAGAACGTGTCCTGCATGTCGCGGGCCGGATGGTCGCCGGGAATGTTCAGCGACTCGAAATTGTAGAACTCCGTTTCGACTTCCGGGCCGTAAAGAACGGAGAAGCCCATCCCTTCGAAAATCTGTTCGAGTTCGAACTGAACGAGCGAAATCGGATGCAGCGCTCCCAGTGAGCTGGACGAGCCCGGTACGGTGAGGTCGATCAACCGCTCTTTCCTAACCGGTTCCGCGTTTTTCATCCGCTCGGCGGCTTCCTGAAGCCGTTCCGTGGCGAGGTTCTTGAGTTCGTTCAGTTTCGAGCCGAACTCTTTCTTTTCCTCGGCGGAGAGCTTGCTGAAATCAGTATCTTTCGCAAGGTTCGTGATGAGCCCCTTGCGACCGAGATACTTGACGCGAACCTGTTCGACCTGCTCGGCGGTTGTCGCCTGGTCGAGATCGTGCAAAAACTGTTGACGGATCATGGGATTGGAAGGTATGCATGAAAGGTAGGCAGCCGACCGCCGGGCGGCTGCGTGCGCCGTATTTCAGAAATACTGGCCGCACTGGAATCAGATTCGAGTCCGGAGTACCGGACGTTGCCGCCCGGCGGTCGGCAACCTACCTTCGTCGTGCAATTAATCCGGCGTCCAGAGTTTCGAGGTACTTCCGGTGGATGCTCCCGTTTCGGCGTCGGGGGTCCAGAGACCGCCTCGGTCTTCTGCTTGCGGTCCTCCTTGTGCTTGCCGAGCCGCAGCGGACGGCGTTCCGTCCGGATTGAGGACGCCCATTCGAATCAAGAGGTTGTTCAGCGCTTCCATGACCCCCTTTTCGCGGCCGTGTTCCTGGGCGAGATGGTTGATCACTTCGATCGCTTTTTCGGTTTGGCCCAACGCGAACATAATCGTGATTTCGTGGAAATTCCAAACGGCGTCGGATCGTTTTTCTTCCATCGCTTCGTTTTTCGCCTTTTCAACCCATTCGAGCGCTTCTTCGGGTTTGCCGGATCCGAGGCACGAATCGATGATCCCTTCGAAAGCGAGGTATCGGAACTGCGTCGGCGTTTCTTTCATCGGACGGTTCAAAAGTTCCTTGCCGAACGCCGTCAGGGCTCGCGGTTCTTTCATCACGGAGAGAACCTGCAATCCTTCGATCAGCACCGTTTGCGGGAATTTTTCGACGTCGAAACGATACCAACGCCAAACCGGTTGGCTGTCGAGCACTTCCATCAAATCGGCGTCGGCCCCTTGCGGAACGGCGATTTTCCCGAAGCCGGGCAAACCGAGTTTCACGCGAAGATTGGCGTCGAATTCGTCGGTGTTTTCGTTGGCGAGCCAATATTCGACGACTTGGACGGCCCCTTGAAGTCGGGGGAGATATTTCTTGTCGGCAACCGCTTGTTTCGGCGTTTTGCCATCGAGCAGACCGAGCGGATGGTTGCACCAGAAATCGATGAATTCGCCGTTGAAGTATTCCTTGGCGAGCTTGGCGACCGTTTCCGGATCAGGAGCGACTTCCGGCGTGACACGGAACCGTCGTTGAATTTTCGAATGGGTCAGCGACATCGTCCGATTCGTTTCGCGGACCGCCGCTTCGCCGATCAGGTCGCCGAGCGTGTTTTTGAGCAGCCCTTCGAATGTCGCCTTGTCGTCGGCGAGGACTTCCATCACTTCGAGGCGGGCTTCGCGGTCGGTTTCCTTGCCGAACAACAGAGCGGACGCGATTTGCGTCGAAACCGTCTGGAGCGACAATTCCGCAGCCGTTTTGACGAACGGCTTGTCCAACACGACGAACGCCTGTCGCGGCGGAGCGACGTTGTTGTAAACGTAAGCCCGCGTATCGAAATCGGACGAAACGAAGTTCGGCGACGACAGGAGTTTTTCGATCGCTTTATCGGCGTCCTTGATCGGGTATTCGAGGAAGAAAAGTTCCGTCTTGTCGCCGAGGGAATCTTCCGACATGAACAATCGGGTCGCTTCGGCGTCCATGGCGTCTTCCGGCGGCGTGTTCGGAAGCGAGGCGAATGTTCGAAGCGCTTCGCAACCCTTGACGTCGTCGAGGAGCCAAAATCGGACGGCGGCGACGTTGCGCCAAATGTTCGGCCAACGGTCGGCGTATTGCGTCAGCGACTCGAACTTGGCGAGCGCCCGCTTCCACTGGAGCAAGCCGAGATATTCGACACCGTCTTCGAAATCCGCCTTGCCGGGGAAGTCGTCCGGGCAGGCGTTGTCGACGAGCATGTCGCGGAGCAGCAGCGGGATGTCGACCATCGAGGTTGCCCGATAGAGGAGCGAGTTCGCTTGATCGGCGACGAGTTGGAACGTCTTGAGTCGGTTGCAAATCGCAATGACGGGGAGGACGTTGCCGGTGATGAACAGTTGCATCGCGACCTGGAGCAGGCCGTTGAGGAGCGAACTGTGAATGGTCCCCTCTTTGCTCCGTTCGAAAGCGTCGATCAGGACGGAAATCGCGAGTTTGACCTCGCCGGTCATGCCGAGCGCGAGGGCGTATTCGGCGGCGGCGACCGGGTTTTCCGGCTCTTTGTCCGCGAAGTGTTTGGCGAGCGGCAGCGCATCGTTCCAACGGTTTTCCAGACGGAAGATCGACAACTTCGCCGCCGTCAGACAGGCACAATCGGGATGCGTTTTTTCCAGGTTCTCGATATACGTCAGGCAGGCGCCGCTCTGTTTCGAATCGAGAAGGCGTTCGATCTGTTCGATGTCCTTGACCATATCGGGACAACAGAAACGAATCTTTTTATCCCGGCCTCCGGGACAGAGCGAATAGGGATCTAAGGGCATGTTGCGTTGGGGTTTATGGGTCGGGTTGTACGCTTCGTTGAGCCCGCGAACCGAAGGTTCCGGTGCTTCGGGGAAACAAAAGTTCGATGTTGAAGCGGATAAATGCGACATTTGTTTCGTCGGACCATCCATTTTACACGATCGACCGTTGAAAACGAGAGGGGGTAACGTGATGAAACCGGCGAACACCTGAAGCCTTCGCAATATTTCACCCACCGCTTTTTCACTTGATTTAATGGTCCCGTTTGTGTAACATGATTCGCGGAGCCTATTCGACTGACACAACGAACAATGGCATGTCAACCGGCACGATTTCAGGCATCTTCCCCTACATTTGTTCGACGAGAAAAAAGAGCGACGGCACCTATAACGGTTCCACGCAAACCGACTATCTCGGAACGCGTTGGGGAGACGGACGGATGCCATCGACGGCGGCGAAACCGTCGTTCTGCCGTCAATCGCTCCCATCGAGGCGTTTGGGGCTTCCGCTCCGTTGTCGTTCATTCGCTTCCGTTGATGCTCGCTTGCTTTTCAAGCGGAAATGCGTTCGCCTCTCGAAAACGCGAGGCGACCAACGGAAGTCGGACCATTCAAGGACGAAGCCGGATGCCTGGACGGCAGGTCCTACGGCAATCGCCGAAAGCGGGTCGAGACCAGCACCGTATGAAGAAGCAACAGCGCGACGCCGGGAATCAGGAACGAACGATAGAGTTCGGAATACTGCGTGTAAACCCGTCCTTCGTGAACCGATTTTTCCAGTTGATCGATTTCGCCATACACGTTTTCCAAGGCAAGCGTGTTTTTGGCATTGAAATACTTTCCGCCGGTCTTCTGCGCAACTTCTTTGAGCGTTTCCTCGTCGAGCACCATGTACCGCTGCACCGGAATCTTGTTCCCCATCGGATCGGTGTTGAGGACGACCGTCACGCCGGTCTGACCGATGCCGATGCAGTAAATCTTAATGCCGAACGCCTTGGCAATGTCCGCGCCTTCCAATGGCGTCAGCGTTCCGAAGGTCTGTTCACCATCGGAGAGCAGAATGATGATTTTACTCTTCGCTTTCACCTCTTTCAGTCGATCGACCGCTTGAGCAATTGCATCGCCGATCGCGGTCATTCGCTCTTCTTCAAAAAGTTTCTGCTCGACGATTTGTCCGCGCGAGGTCATGACCGGCTCGATCAATTTGACTTGACCGAGCATTTCGAGCAGCGTTGCGTGATCCAAGGTCAACGGACAGAATGCGTCGATGTATCCGCCGAACGCCAGCAGACCGATCATGTCGTCCCGGCGACCGGGGAGAAAATCGGTGCCGCGCACAAAATCACGGAATGTCCGCTTGACCGCTTCCAGGCGGGTCACGTTATGGCCGTCCAATTTGAAATCGACTGCCGCCATGGAATCGCTTCGATCGACGCACATCGCAATCGCGATTCCTTCGGCGCGGACCCGATAATCTTCTTTCCCCGCTTGCGGTCTGCAGAGAGCGGCGACCATCAGGAACAGCGAGGCATAGAACATCCACGGAAGCAGTCCGTTAATCCGCTGCGCCCATGTCCGGGGGAGCGACTTCAATCGGGAAACATCGCTGAACAACACGCTTGCCGGTCGCCGTCGATATTCCAACACGACGATCAGGATCGCCAACGGAATCAAGAGCAGAAAGAAATACGGCGACTGAAAACGCATGGGAAGGGGCAAGGGATGGTAGATTGCCGACTACCGGGCGGCAACGTCCGGTACTTCGGACTCGAGCCTGGTTTTGGTGCGGAGTACCGCATGTCGTCGACCGCCGGGCGACGACCTACCTTTTCTCTTCGAGGAGTTTGGCGAGGAGCGCCGGGTTGTCGGAGGCGACGAGATGATCGATCCGTTCCTGCGAAATACCGAGATTCGTCAGCGCCGCCACGACACGCTTCCAGATTTGCGCACGTTTTTTTCCTTCGGCGAGGTAAAGATCGGTCGTCATCTCGGCAAGCTTCTGCTGCATGATGCCGTCGCGGTTCTCATAGTACCGCTTAATGATCTTCTCTTGATGGGGGGTTCGTTCTTGCATCTGTTTATTTTCGTTTAAATCGGTGCACCCAGGCGAGGACCTCGGCGACCGCCTTGTAATGTTCGTCGAAAATCGCCTGACCGATACGGACTTTTTCGAACAGCGACCACGCAAGCGGCTTCCGTTCAAGGATCGGAATGCCATGTTCCAGCGCGATTTGTCGGATTTGCTGGGCGAGATAATCGGCGCCCTTGGCAACGACGACCGGCGCTTCCATTGTATCCGGATCGTATTTGATTGCAACGGCCAAGTGGGTCGGGTTCGTCACCACGACGTCGGCGTCCGGCGTTCCACGAGCGGAGCGTTCTTTGCTGGCCATTTCACGCTGAATTTGCCGCCGCTTGGAGACGATCTGCGGATCACCCATCATGTTTTTCATTTCCTGCCGCAGCTCTTCGGTCGTCATCCGGAGATCCTGTTCGTGCTTCCACTTTTGGTAGATATAATCAATGATCGAGATGATCGCCAGGGCGACCGCGACTTTCAGGGCGATCCAGAGGAGTGTTTGCGCCAGATATGTGCAAATCTGCGGCTCTTCCAACGTCGTCAGATTGATGATCGTCCCGATTTCGTTCTTCACGGCGTAATAGGCGACGATGGCGCAGATCACGATTTTGACGATTCCCATCAACAAGCGCATCACGCTTTGCATCGAGAAAATCCGTCCGAACCCTTTGATCGGATCAAGCCGCGAGAAATCGAATCCCAACTTGTTCGGAAGCCAAAGGAGCCCGACCTGCGCAAGGTTCGCCCCGACGGCGACAATCAGCAGGGAGCCGAAAAACAACGACGTCGGGCCGAGAAATTGAAGCGTCGTCGCATAATAATGGGAGATGAACGCATTCGTCAAACCGTCGGCGTCCATGTTCTCCGGAATGAGAAAAAACGCTTCGCCGAGAGAAAATTGCGTGAATCGAATGAAAAGTTTGACGACGTCCTTGCCAAGTGTCATGAGCAGAACGATCGCCGCGAGAAGGACCAGCGATGCCGCTAAATCCTGACTCCGGGCAACCTGCCCCTCTTCACGCGCCTGTTCACGCCGCCGCGGGGTTGGATCATGACTTTTTTCCCCTCCTTCTTCGGCCATACGGGACGTCCCTTACAACAATAACGGCATCTTTCACTTTACTCGAATGGTACGATACACTATTTTCCATGAAACCGGGCGTTGAACAACGCCGGATCGAGCGGATCGCCCGGTGTCGAAGCCGCAACCGGTTTTTGCGGAGCGGCAGATTGTGGAGTCGGAACGGTCAACCGTGTCATTTGGAGCTCGACGGGTTGTTGATTTTTGTCGGCAAAAAACGTTTTCGATTCGGGAGTGGTTCGTTCCCTCGGTTTCGGATCGGGGCTTGGCGTCGGCGTTGCGGCGATCTGCTTCAGTGGCTTGGCGGTGTAAAGTTGTCCGGCGTATTCACTTGGAAGCTCTTTGATTGTCGTTTGAATCCAATCGACGGTTGCGTTGTATTGATTCGATTCGACATCGAACGGCGGTTTCGTCCCTCCGTGATAAGTGACCATGGCGGCGAGAAGCGGACTCCCCGTCGGATTCGCCGGATCGACCCATTGCAAAGCGGCCTGCAAATTCCGGTATGTCGTGCTCCCGTTCTGGTGTCGTGGAATACTGATGCGAAATTGATTGTCGCTCGCCGAACCGTGACAGTCGGTCGCCGCACAACGGGAGGATAACGTCGGTTGTATCTTCCGGGAAAACGAATCGACGATCGTTCGTGGCATGCCGGACATCCAGCGGCCGATTTCGGCATCGGTTTCGGCCCGCTCGGCTTTCGGTTGACTGGCGTACGGTGAGATAAACGGATTGTTCCCCATATCGACGTTTTCCGTTTCCGGATGTTGCGCCAACTCGATCCGTCGTTGAATGAAACTGGAAAGCGTTTCGTTCGGAGCCAGCGATTTGGCCCGTTGGTATTCTTCGATTCCTTCCTGAGGAAGTCCGTTGGTGAGACACCATTCGGCGAATTTCATCACGTCCTGACAACTTCCACCGCTGACGAGGTTGCGACGGTAGAGATAGATTTCATGCCGATTCCGTCCGATGTACTCGACTTTCGTTGCAGGAATTTGAATACTCCCAAATTCCATTTTGACGGTGTAATCTTTTCCTTCGTTGGTTGCGACTCCTTCCACGAGGAAGCCGGTTTTCAGCAGCAAAAAGTCGGCCGCTCCATTCCCGGCCGTTTCCGCCAGCGGCGTGGTCGGAATCGTTTTCTGTTTGGCGGTCGGCGCACCATATCCGCTCCAAACGCCCGGCTGCGCCCAAAGCGTTCCGCCTGCAACGAAAAACACAAGGAACAACGCTTGCGTTTGAGCCGCAAAGCGCGAAAGAAATATCGTTTTCATGATGATTGATTCGGTAAACATGATTCGGCGAACGGGGAATCATGCCGAAAAACCATCACGGCGTCAAGAGGAAAAACCCACCACCGTCATCCCCTCGCAGGGGGGCCAGACGGAAGATGATCAATTTCCGATATTTCCTTGTCGGATAACCCGATTTTGCGCGAACTGTTGAATTTCCGCCATCATTTCGGATTCGACGCGGACTTTCGGTTCCAGAATCCACGGCAGCCGTACCGTGAACGTACTTCCGATGCCGAGTTGGCTCTCGACGAAAATTTCCCCTTCAAGCATTTTGCAGATTTCCTTGACGATCGACAACCCAAGCCCGCTGCCGGAGTGTTCCCGTTTGAGCGTATCGCCGTCACTGGTGGAACTTTTTCCCTGCCGAAACTTTTCGAAAACGATCTGCTGATCTTCTTCCGAAATCCCGACGCCGGTGTCGACGACTTTTAATTCGAGAATCGCTCGATTCCGTGCCTGTTTCGCGGCAGCCCCCCCCACGGGAGCAGGAACCGGCGGAACCGGCATGGGAACGGCGGGAATATGTTTCACCAACACCTTGATCCGTCCCCCTTCCGGCGTGAACTTGATCGCATTGGAGAGAAGATTATTGATAATCTGCTGAAGCCGTGATTCGTCTTGTTTCATCGGCGGAAGATCCGGTTCGACGACCGCCTGAAGATCGATGTTCTTTCGGTCGACCAGCGGCTTTGCCATATCACATTGGGCCGCAATGGTCGAAGCGATGTTAAATGTCGCCGTATGCACCCCCATCCGACCGGCTTCCATTTTCGCCATGTCGAGAATGTCGTTGATCATCGTGAGGAGCGAACGTCCCGATTTGTTGATGTTTTCGACGTACCGCTTCTGTTTGTCGTTGAGCGCCGAAATGGAGCCGAGCACGTCGCTGAACCCGAGAATACTGTTCAACGGCGTCCGCAATTCATGGGACATCGTCGCCATGAAATCGCTTTTCACCCGGTTTGTTTCGTAGAGTTGGATCGTCAGGTGGGCAAGTTCATCGACTTTCCCCTCCAGATCGTTGTTCGCTTTTCGGAGCATTTCCTGCGTGTTGATGAGATGCCGCAACATGCGGTTGAACGCTTCACCGAGCGATTCGAATTCGTCGCCGGTATGAATCTCGGCCCGTTTGGAAAGTTCCCCCCGACTAATCGATTCGGCAACGTCCCGCAGGTTACGCATCGGTCGGATCACGATCCAGCGAATCACGATCAACACGGCAACGATGGCGATGAACGCCGACACGATCGCCACGCCGATCATATACGCCCAATACTTTTCGATCATATTCCGTAGCGAGTCCTGCGGAATGGCGACGTAGATCACCCCCATCAGCTCCCCGTGCTGGTAATCCTTATGACACGGAGCACAAAGCGTATTACGGTCGATACGGACCTCTTCGAAATACTCGTAAGTTCCCGAATCGTTGTCGTAATGCTCTTCAAACCGCTCGGACCCCTGTTCCGGGTGATAGTTCTCCATTTTGGTCGGCTTGAACCGCTCCAAAATATCCGCGTACTGTTGGCGGAGCTTCTCGTCTTTTTCCTCCTTGGTCGGATCGAAATCAATCGCCTTGGCGTTTTCCGGCCTTGGTGGATACGGAATAAAATATTCCTCCGAATCTCTGTTTCGGATACGTTTGGAGATCGACGCCATTTGAATCTGAAAATCCTTGGCAATACGATCGGCGGTTGCCGAAAGAGCCGATGCGGAAGCCGCAGGATTCGGATTTTCTCCGGGAATCAGCGGCAATGTACCCGGTTTGACCGCTGTTTCCACCGTCGCCGGCATGCGGCTGAATACTTCCCAATGTTTCTGCATCAGGTACTGAGTCGCCCAAAGGTTGCCGATCACGGGGTTCTGCGCCTTGATCTGCGCCGAGGTGACTCGCCGGTACAACAGGAAGCTCGCCAGAAAAACCAACGAAAGCGCAATCCCGAAAAACAGGACGCACTTCATTTCGAGACTCGACTCGATCAACATGCGGTTCAGCGGACGAGACACGGGATAGTGGAGAGTTGACAGTGGAGAGTTGAAAGTCAGGAGAGAATAATATATCATATTAACTCTCCACTATCCACTGTCAACTCTTCACTATTCCATGCCGCTTTACGAATATCGTTGTTCGAAGTGCTCCGCCGAGTTCGAATTGTTGGTCCGAGGCCAGGACACGCCAACGTGTCCCCATTGTGGAGCGAAGAAGCTCGACCGGCAAATGAGCGTTTCCGCCGGACACGTTCGCTCCACAGGTGCGGACAACTGTCCTGGTCCGAGTGCCGCCTGTGGCCAAGCGGTGGGTTGCTGCGGCTGTCCGAGATCTTAACGGCGACGGGCTTCCTATCTTTCTTTTCCAATATTTTAAATACGATGGAGATGATAATGCGGGTGAAAACAGGGTCGATTCGATGAAATTTTTGATATAACTTCCATTTTTTTCTGCATTTACGAATTTTCATCGGAAGAGGAAAACACGTCGGTAAAGCGTTGGAACACTGAACGAAAGCTGTCGGAAAAAGAACCGAAACGAGACGAAGAACGCCGCTTCCTCTTTCCGTGAACACGATCAAACAGAAAATCGACAGGTTTTCCCCATGAAGCGGCGTGCCGATTATTCCCGATTTCCACCTTGTACGGGGCGTGGTTCTCCTGTAAAATGTCCGAATTCACCAAAATTTTGAGGGTTATCTCCCCATTCATTTGACAGAAGGAGTTTTTAGCGTGGCAAAAAGATTGTTTACCAGCGAAGCGGTCAGCATGGGGCATCCCGACAAGCTCGCCGACCAGATTTCCGATGGCGTGCTCGACGCCCTGTTCGAACAGGATCCGATGAGTCGGGTCGCCTGTGAAACCATGGTGACGACGGGAATTGCGATCATCGCCGGCGAAATCACGACCAACGCCCGGGTCGATTATCAGAACATCGTTCGGGACGCGATCCGACACGTTGGTTATCTTGACGATCACTGGGGTATCTCCGCCGATACCTGCGCCGTGATGGTCGCTCTCGACCGCCAGAGTCCGGACATCGCCCAAGGGGTCAACGACACCGCCGACGGACACAAAGGGGAAATCGGGGCCGGAGACCAAGGACTGATGTTCGGGTTCGCCTGCAATCAGACTCCCGAGTTGATGCCGCTTCCGATTGCGCTTTCGCACCGGATTACCAACAAGCTCACCGACGCCCGGAAACGCGGCGACGTGCCGTGGTTGCGTCCCGACAGCAAAAGCCAGGTGACGATCGAATTCGACGGCCTGAAACCGGTCCGCATCGACACGGTGGTCCTTTCGACACAGCACGATCCGTCGATCGACCAGAAGGGAATCGCGGATTATGTGATTCCGAACATCATCGCTCCGTGTCTGCCGAAGGACATCGATGCAACAGGACTCAAGTACCATATTAATCCGACCGGCAAGTTCGTGGTCGGTGGTCCGCACGGTGATTGCGGGTTGACTGGTCGAAAGATCATTGTCGACACTTACGGCGGTTGGGCGTCGCATGGCGGTGGAGCGTTCAGCGGCAAAGATCCGACAAAGGTCGACCGTAGTGCCGCTTATATGGCTCGATACGTTGCCAAAAATGTCGTTGCCGCCGGAATCGCGGATTCCTGTGAGATTCAGTTGGCGTATGCCATCGGTGTCGCGGAACCGGTCAGCGTGTTGGTCGACACCCGGGGAACCTGCAAGATCGACGAAGTGAAGCTCGCAAAGATCATCCGTGAAGTGTTCCCGCTCACACCGAGTGGAATCATCAAGACGCTTGATCTGCGACGGCCGATTTATCGGATGACCGCCGCCGGTGGACACTTCGGCCGCTCCGAACCGGAATTCTTCTGGGAGAAAACCGATAAGGTTGAGGCCCTCAAAAAATTGTGCTAATCAAAAGAGTGTCGTTCTTCCGTCATCCCCGTGCAGGCGGGGATCCAGACAAACGGTCTCATTGTTGTCGTTGCATTCATCATTGACGAGAAATACAAAACCGTGAATGACGTGTGCAAACACCTATTGATATCGAATCTCAAGATCCCCGCCTGCGCGGGGATGACGTTTGCGCCCTCCTGTTCTGAAAATTCGCAGATCATTTTCAAGGACTCGAAAATGTTTTCGTTGCGCATTCCCTTGGGAATCGTGTTCGTTTTATGCACGGCGACGGTTCTCTTTGCGGAGAAGCATGTCGCTATCGTAGCGCCGCAACCATTCCACCAGTCGCTGGCGCCCTGGATCAAACATCGGACCGAACAGGGATGGAACGTCCATGTGATCGTCGAACCGTTCGGCAGCGTTACGAAAACAACGCCGGAGCGGGTTCGGGAACGGGTCCGGCTCCTCGCCGGGCAGGTCCCGCTTTCAGCGTTGTTGTTGGTCGGCGACAGCGTGCCGAAACAGGAATCCGATTTCGACCGTGTCGTTCCGTCGCCGCGGCTTCCGTGTCGGTTGATCCAATATTTCGGCGAGGAAAAGACGTTGGCGTCCGATAATTGGTACGGCGACCTCGACGACGACGGAATTCCGGAGATCGCCGTCGGCCGATTTTCCGTAACGACGTCGGAGCAGCTCGACGCCGTGATCCGCAAAACGCTCCGTTTCGAGTCGGAGCCGAACCGCGTGGAGCGCCGCCGCCTGCAACTGGTCGCCGGGGTTGGCAACTTTTCACCGCTCATCGACGCTTCGATCGAAGGAACCGCGAAGCTGGCGCTCACGGAACTCGTTCCGGAGTCGCGGGATTTATCGTTACTGCATTTGAATTGGAAGAGTCCGTTCTGTCCCGATCCGCTTGCCGTCCGCCGGGAAATCGTCACATCGCTGGGGAGTGGTGCTCTTTTTTGGGCGTATCTCGGGCATGGGTTGCATCGGATGTTGGATCCGCTCCACACACCGAACGGCGATATTCCGACGCTGACGATCGATGATGTCGCGGCGATGCAAAGCCCAAAAGGGGCGTCGGTTGCGCTGTTGTTTTGTTGTTACGGCGGCGTTCCCGACGCAACGACGGATTCGCTGGCCGAAGAGATGCTCCGTTCCCTCGGCGGACCGGTCGCGGTGTTCGCCGCTTCCCGGACGACAATGCCGTACGGGATGAGCGTCCTCGGCATCGAACTGTTACGGGAATCGACGGCGATTGCCGAAGAAGGCTTGACGCTCGGCGCGGTGATCCTTGCCGCGGAACGTCGAACCGTTCTCGGCACGCCGAAAGTCGAGCCCGTAACGAAAACAAAGGGGCCGCGACAACGTCCGTTGCGGGAAACCGTCGACGGCCTGGCGAAGATGCTCGACCCGATTCCCGAACGATTACCCGAACAGCTTTTGGAACATGTCGCGCTGTTTCATCTTTACGGAGATCCGTTGCTGAAACTGCCGACACCGAAAAAGATCACGCTGAATTGTCCGGAAACCGTTGCGCCGGGATCGGCGTTCCGTGTCGACGGATATACGCCGCACGATCAAGAGACCGTGTCGGTCGAGTTGACGGTTCCGGTATCCCGATTGACGCTGAACTGTCCGGACCGAACGGAATTCCGCGACGACGAAAAAACACGCCAAAATTATCGGGACAAATATCACGAATCGAACGACCGGGTGTTGACGTCGGCGAAAACGACCGTCGTCGGCAACGTGTTTCAAGTCGAGTTGACGGTCCCCGAGGGAATTCGCGGCGATTGTTCCGTGAGAGCCGTTTGTTGTACGGAAAACGACTTCTCGCTCGGTTCGACGTCGATAAAAATCAAACGCCACTGAACAATGAAATACACGAATGTTTGCCTGGAAGCGTTTTCCCATACGCTTCCGGAAGAAGTGCTGACGACGACCGAATTGGAGTCGATGCTCCAGCCGCTCTATTCACGGCTCAAGTTGCCGGAAGGACGTTTGGAACTTCTCACGGGAATCCGAGAACGGCGGCTTTGGAAAAAAGGACGAACTCCCGGCGAACAAAGCATCGAAACGGTACGACGGTTGATCGAACGCTCCGAAATTGATCCGAACCGAATCGGAGCGTTGATCCACGGCTCCGTCTGCCGGGATTATCTGGAACCGGCGACGGCGTGTGGCGTCCACCACGCTTTGGGACTGCCGTCGGATTGCACGGTGCTCGACATCTCGAACGCCTGTCTCGGAATCCTGAGCGGAGCGGTGCAGATTGCGAACATGATCGAACTCGGCCAAATCGAGGCGGGAATCGTCGTTGGCACCGAAAGTTCCCGGTCGCTGTTGGAAGCAACGATTCATCAGCTCAATACGGATCTTTCCATCGACCGCAAAAGCGTGAAATACGCCTTCGCTTCACTGACGATCGGTTCCGGGAGCGCAGCGATCCTGTTGACCTCGAACAAGTTGAGTAAAACGGGGAATCGTCTGCTCGGCGGAGCGGTTCGGGCTCAAACGGAACACTGTGCTCTTTGCCGGAGCGACACGGACCAATCCGGCGGCGACGCCATGAATCCGCTCATGAAGACGGACTCCGAAACTCTGATGCAGGAAGGGGTTAAAGCCGCCGCCGCGACGTTTGGGACGTTCCTGAGCGAAGTCGGTTGGAAGCGGGAGGAAATCAATCGGACGTTCTGCCATCAAGTCGGTCGGGCTCACCAACAGCTCCTTTTCGAGACGCTTGGATTGCCGATGGAGCTGAATTTTTCGACGTTGGAATACCTCGGCAACACGGGGAGCGCGGCGCTGCCGACAGCGGCGTCGATCGGGATCGAAAGCGGCGCCGCCAAGCCCGGCGACCGCATCGCGCTGCTCGGCATCGGCTCCGGAATCAACGTCGTCATGCTCGGCGTCGAGTTCACCACTGAGAAATAGTAAAGCAATAACATCCGCAAGAGAAAGGTCAAAGATCGTCATCCCCGCGCAGGCGGGGATCTCGATGAAAGGTTTTATCGACCGTTTGCATCCGAAATTGCCGGAATCAAAACACCGTGAATCATGTGTGCAAGAGCTCATTGGCATTTGAGCTCTGGGTCCCCGCCTGCGCGGGGATGACGGCAGTTATTACTTGACCTTTTGCTTAAGTTCGTCGACGGCGTTGTCGACAATCCGTTTTGCTTGCTCCGATTCTTTGGAGGGGGATTCGTCGGAGGGGAACGATTCCCTCGGATCGCGGACCATGTCGACAACGAGAAAAAAACCGGCGGCGGCGAATCCGTACAGCGATGTGAGCATGGCGACCATGAAACCGGCGGCAATTGTATTCGGATCGAGATCGCAGAGCATAAAAATGACCCCCTGAACCGACCAAAAGACGCCGACCGTAATGCAAACGGGGACGCTGATCAATCCACGAAACCGCCCACCCGCCAACAGGATTGCCGCCAAGGAACCGAACACGAGAACCAAGCTGGGGGTGTCCCAATAGATCGGCGCAGAAAGATAATCGAATTCCCCCGCAATATCGGCCGGATTAAGTTCGAACGTCGCCGAATGAACGATCTTGCCGAATTCGTTCGGTTGAACCGATCCATAAACCTCGCCGTATGCTTCGCCGTTCGGCATCATCTGCATTACGGTGATCAGGAGGACGATCAGACAACGCATCAGGAAAAACGCCCCGAAACCGAACAGCGTCAAGCGGATCGTGAACCAGGTGGAAAAGCTTCGCCGATCTTGGAGTGGCGTCAACCGAAGCGCAATGGGAAGAAAGACGAAAAGGCTCAAACTACAAGTATAGGTAAACGACAACAGGGCAACGGCGAACCACTGTCCGACCGTGTTAGGGTCTGCGTCGACCATGGCGACGACCGTTCCGAGTAACATCAAAACGACGCCGAGTCCCATCGAGAACTCCGTCAGCCGCTGGAAATACCGGCCTGCTTCGATCGTTTGTTCGTTCGACGGAAACGACGCCGCAAAGAACGTCCGCACGCCGATCGTAAACGCTTTTCGACCGCTGTGGAGAATATGTGCCGTGATTCCCAACAGGACAAGCAACAGCGATGGCGTGTCCCAGAAAACCGCTAGTTTCTCCAAACCCGGTGAACCGATCCACACGCTGAGAAGGAACAACGCCGTCACGATGAAGAAGCCGATGAAAATCATAGGAGTTCATCCGGGGACTGCGGCGAGTACGCCTTCGTCCCCGGCTCTTCGAGGAATATTCTTATTTCCAATATTGGAGGATCACCGCTAAGCCGATCAGGTTGACGATTGCGCCGACGATCAAACCGAAAACGACGCCGAGAACCATCGCCTGGAACCGTTCCATTTTGACGTATCGGCGGAGCGACACGGTGATTTCCCGTTCGCCGGCGTCGACGATCGCTTCGGCAATGTTCGGGGCGTCCGGTTGCGTCAGGCGGCAGCTTTCGAGCAAGGTTCGAGCCTTCAACCGGTCGAATACGGCGGTCTCCGACCGGGGTATCGCCGACGCCAACGTGGCTTCCACGGCAGATAATTCCGGCGACAAGTCGGTCGTTAATGTTGCGGTTTTCATCTTTGGTGCCTTAGATTAATTTCCGGCGCAGGATGTCGAGCGCTTCGCCGTAGCGTCGGAAAACGGTTGTTCGGGAGTCGCCGGTCAGTGTTGCGATTTCGTCGAACGTCAGGCCCCCCCAGATTCGGGCGACGACGATTTCCCGTTGTTCCAACGCCAGCGTGTCGAGGAGCCCCAAAATCTCTTCGGAGCGAATGGCGGCATCCGGCGCGGTTTCGAACCAAATCGGACGCTCCGAGGCGGCTCGTTGTTCGTGTTCCTGCCGCCGTTTTCCCTTCCGAAATCGGTCGATCGACTCATTTCGGACCGCCGTAAAAAGCCAAGCGACCGGATGGTCCGGTTTTCCCTCCCAACGGGAACGCTTGACCAATCGGAGCAACGCTTCCTGGACGACGTCTTCCGCATCGTCGGCGTTCCATTGCCGGGCGTACAAGATCAACGTCGCCCCATGGAGGTCGATCAGGCGGCAAAGGTCGTCGGGTTTTAGTGGCTGGAATTTCTGCGGCATCGTCGCGGTGTTCTCCGGATTCCGTCAATAGGACGTTCGCCGGAGAGAAATTTTCCCGAATTTTTCGGATTTTCATACCATCGAGCATGCCGCACCTTTTTTCAACCCCTTGCATAAAAAAAATATTTTATTAAAATTTTTTCGCTGTACATTGCCTTGAAGTCGGCTGAGGGTCCCGTGATTTTTTCGGACGACCAGTTGATTTCGGCGTCTCTCTCGATATACGTCCTCGAAAGAAAGGATCACCATGGTCGCTCACGCTGCGGAATTCGATCTGAAACAGACCATTTTGACCGACGGACCGTTCGGTCCGAAGGAAACCGAAAAGTTGGCGAACGCCGTCGGCCACGATTACTCGCAATTCGAACTCCTCAAAGAAGCGGTCGGCGAACTGGAAACCAAAGAACACCGTGACGAGCTCTCCGCAGCGGCACGGGTTCGACTCGGTCTCGGATATTTTTTGACGGGACGATACGATGATGCCGCTGCGATGCTGAAAAAAGGGGACAGCGGCGCTCTGGCTCTCTATTATTTGGCGAAATCCCAAGCAGCGTTGGGAAAATACGACGATGCCATGAAGAGTTTCGAGCTGTCGCAAAAAGCCGGATACAAAGCGGACGATTGCATTCTTTGCAAAGCGGAAGTGTATCGTTATCTGCGAGAACCGGAAAAGAGCCTCAAGGAGCTCGATAAACTCTCCGGGGCGGTCGAACAGACGGCGGAGTACCTTTATCAACGGGGAGCGACGGTTGCGGCGCTCGGCGTCAATCCGAACGAAGCGATCGCCCTTTACGAACGGGCGGTCGGCGCCGATAAAAATCACACCGGGGCGCTTTTCGGGCTCGCTTTGGAAACCGAACGCCGTGGAAACGATGATGAAGCGTTGGAATTGTACCAGCGTGCCGCCGCCAACTTCCCGACGCACGTCGGATTGTTGATTAATCTTGGACTCCTTTACGAAGATTTGGAGCAGTACGACAAAGCGGTCGTCTGTTTCCAACGGGTCGTCGACGCTTTTCCGAGCAACGATCGGGCACGCCTCTTTCTCAAGGACGCCAAGGCGTCCAACGAGATGCATTTCGACGAAGACGCCCAACGGAAAAAGGATCGGCTCGGCCAGATTCTCAATCTGCCGGTCTCCGACTTCGAATTGTCGGTTCGAAGCCGGAATTGCCTGAAAACCATGGGCATCATGACGCTCGGCGATCTCTGCAAGCACACCGAACAGGAATTGCTTTCCAGCAAAAACTTCGGCGAAACGAGTCTCGTCGAAATCCGTGAGATGCTCACGCTCAAGGGACTCAAGCTCGGCCAATTCGCCACGGAAAAGCATACGCCGGACACCGTCGACATTGAATCGCTCAGCCCCGACGAACAAGCCGTGCTGATGCGACCGGTGACCGATCTCAATTTGTCCGTCCGTGCCCGAAAGTGTATGACACGACTGAACATTCAGACGGTCGGGGAACTCGTTCGCCGGACCGCCGACGAATTGCTCGAATGCAAAAACTTCGGCGTGACGAGCCTCAAGGAAATCCGCGAACGGCTGACGGCCTTCAATATCCGCCTCCGCGGAGAATGAGAACCGTAGAAGGTAGGCAACCGACCGCCGGGCGGTTGCGTGCGGTACTCCGCACCGGACAAAATTAAAGACGCTTTTTTCCAAAGCTCCTGTCCGGAATACCGGACGTTGCCGCCCGGCGGTCGGCAACCTACCTTTCCGACGTCCCTTGAAAAAGATCCTGATTTTCATCCTGTTGCTCGGATTGGCTGCCGGCGGCTATGGAGGATATCGGTATTGGGAAAACGTTCGCCAAAGCGAGCAGCAAGAGTATTTGACGCTTTACGGCAACGTCGAAATTCGGCGGGTGAATCTCAGCTTCCGTGTCGCCGGACGGATCGCCAAAATTCTTTTCGAAGAAGGGGATAAAATCGCCAAAGGGGAAACGATCGCGGAGCTCGATCCGGTCCCCTATGAGGACGCCCTCGCTGCCGCCGACGCGCAAGTCGAAAAAGCGGAAGCCGATTATGAACGCCTGCAAACGGGGAGCCGACCACAGGAAATCGAGCAAGCGAAAGCGACCGTCAACGAACGGGACGCAAGTCTGAAAGTCCTCGAATCCGATCTGAAACGGGCATCGCAATTGATCGCCGAAAAGGTGATCACGCCCCAAGAATATGAAACCAGTGTTGCCCGCCGCGATGAAGCGACCGCTCAAAAACGGCTTGCCGAGGCATCGCTGAATCTGCTCGTCGAAGGGTATCGCAAAGAGGAAATCGCCGTCGGCAAGGCGACCCTTTCGGGAGCGAAAGCGAGCTTCAAACAGGCGCAAACTTCGTTAGCCGACACGAAACTTCTCTGTCCGAACGACGGAATTCTTCTCACTCGCGTTGAGGAAGTCGGAGCGGTTGTTCGGGAAGGGCAAACCGTGGCGACCTTGTCGCTGAAAGATGTCGTCTGGGTTTACGTTTACATTCCGGAGCCGGAGTTCGGCTTCGTTCATGAAGGGATGCACGCCGAAATCTTCACCGATTCGCGTCCGGAGAAACCGTTTACGGGCCAGATCGGTTACATTTCGCCGGAAGCCGAATTCACGCCGAAAACCGTTCAAACGCTGGACTTGCGCACCGATTTGGTGTTTCGGATTCGCATCATCGTCAACGATCCGGGAAACGGCCTCCGCCAGGGAATGCCCGTCACGGTTCGGCTCCAACGGGAAAAATGAACTCCCCGTTCGTCATCCCCGTGTCGGCTGGGACCCAGACGCAGGATATTATTACGGTCTTTGCATCCGGCATTGACTGAAAATATGGTACCGTGAATAACATGTGCAAAAACAGATTGACATCGAATCTCTGGGTCCCCGCCTGCGCGGGGATGACGATAGGTCAGATCTGCAAGTCGTTCTTTTTCAGCCGATTGGAGAGCACCGCGTAGCTGGCGGAGAGCTTGACTTCTTCACAGACGACTCCCGGCGGCAGTTCCAAGCGGACCGGCGTGTAATTCCAAATACCGCCGACACCGACTTGAACGAGAAGCCGCGCAACTTCCTGGGCTGCCAGCGACGGAACGGTCAGGATGCCGATATCGATATTTTCCCCTTTTCCCCGTTCGACGATTTCTTTCAGATCAAACACGGGACAATGATGGACCGTCTGTCCGATCTTTTTCGGATCGGTGTCGAACGCCGCAACGATCCGCAGGCCGTGGTCCGCGAATCCGTCGTAGCCGAGAATCGCGCTACCGAGGCTCCCCGCTCCCACCAAAAACGCCCGTGTCGGACGGTCCCAGCCCAGAAAAAGTTGGATGGCGTCGACCAGTTCGTCGACTCGGTAGCCGATTTTGGGGCGGCCGGAGATTCCCGTCAACGAGAGATCTTTGCGGACCTGAACGCTGAGCTGGCCGAACTCCTCGGCGATGCGGGTACAGGAGATCAACGTCTCGCCGCGTCCCTGCTGCTCCTTCAGAAAACGGAGGTAGACCGGCAACCGCTGAATGCTCGGAATCGGAAAAGATTTGACTGACGACATGGAGCGACGTGGTTTCATTACATTGTTATCGATAAATATATACCTATTGTATTGTAGTCGGAATCGAAAGGTTGGCAAGGGGAAATTTTGACAAATAAATTTCGCCGTGATAAATTCGGGAGGGACGTCCCCGTTTCGCTGTCGCTCCAACCGTGTGTTGAAAGCTCATGTACAATCGCCTTTTTCTGTTGTTTGCCATTTTTTGTTCAGTTCTCATTACGCTGCCTTGGCGGAAGACGACAACAATTACCTGATGACGTATTTCACCGACAAGCTCTCGTTCCCCAAGGAGGTTCGGCACGGCATGACGTTCGAAGTCGACGTCGAAACGGTGAACGGGTTGAAAAAGAAATAAACGACAGAAACAGCTCCGTCATCCCCGCGCCGGCGGGGACCCAGAAATTCGATGTCAATGTATTACTAACGTCTGGGATCGTGAATTTTTTTCACGATCGGCGTCAGCAGGATCGGGAGCGGAGCGACCATCCTGTGGGTTTTCACGACGAGCGGAAGCTCGGTTGACGGCCCAGCCGCGCTGGGTGTTTGCACATGTTATTCACGGCATCTTTCAGTCAATGCCGGATGCAAAGGCCGTAATAACGTCTTTCGTCTGGGTCCCCGCCTGCGCGGGGATGACGGAGCAGGACGATTTTGCCCTTTCCGGTGGTTCGTTCGGCGGGTATAATGGGGCAAAACCCAACACTCACAAGAGCGCACCGCAAGGCGGATGCGGCTAACATATGGTTTCGCTTCACGACAGTTTGGTTTCCAGTTCGGCACGAAAGCTGCCGATCCGCGTCAGAGCCGATCTGACCGCGAAACGGCAGCAGTACCTCGGACGGACCTTTTGGATCGTCAAGGAGCCGGTCGGGTCGCGCTATTTCCGGTTCCACGAAGAGGAATACGCGATTCTCCGAATGTTTGACGGCTATCACAGCCTCGACGAGATCAAGGAGGAATTTGAAGACGAGTTTCCGCCGCAGAAAATTACGTTGGAGGAACTCCAGCATTTTCTCGGCCAGCTTCACCAAAGCGGCCTGATCATCGCCGGAACACCCAATCAGGGACCGGAACTCCTCAAACGGAAGAAAAAACGAGCGAAGCAAGAACTGTTCCAAAAGTTCACGAATATTCTCGCCGTGAAATTCAAGGGATTCGATCCCGACTGGATTCTCACGATGCTGTTGCCGTTCGTTCGGTGGATGTTCCATCCGCTGGCGCTCTTTTTCTCCGTGGTGCTCGGCCTCTCTGCGTTGTCGCTGGTTCTCGTCGAATTCGACACGTTCCGCTCCAAATTGCCTGAATTCCACACGTTCTTCAGTCCGCTCAATCTAATATTTCTTAGCCTGACGCTCGGAGCAACCAAAGCCCTGCACGAGTTCGGACACGGACTCACGGCGAAGTACTTTAAGGGTGAATGTCATGAAATGGGGATCATGTTCCTCGTGCTGACCCCCTGCCCGTACGTGAACGTCTCCGATTCGTGGCTCTTGGCGAATAAATGGCATCGGATCGCGATCGCCATCGCCGGGGTTTACGTCGAATGCGTTCTTGCGTCGATTTGTACGTTCATCTGGTGGTACTCGCAGCCGGGATTGCTGAATTACCTCTGTTTGAACATCATGTTCGTTTCGTCGGTCAGCACGGTGTTGTTCAACATCAATCCGCTGCTTCGGTACGACGGATATTACATCATGGCGGACTGGCTGGAGATTCCGAACCTCCGCCAAAAAGCGACGAAAATCCTGTCGAGAAAGTGTTCCGAATGGTTCCTCGGCATGGAAAACCAGGAGGATCCGTTCCTGCCGCAGAAGAATCAGTTTCTCTTCGCTCTTTATTCCGTCGCCGCGTTTTGGTATCGTTGGGTCGTCATGGCGTCGATCCTTTTCTTCATTTACAAGGTCTTCGAGCCGTACGGCCTGAAGATCATCGGCCAATTGATCGCGGCGATGTCGCTGTTCAGTCTGGTCGGGATGCCGCTGTACAAAGTCGGAAAGTTTTTCTGGGTTCCGGGGAGGATTTACAAAGTGAAAAAAGGACGTTTTTATCTTTCGCTGGCACTCTTTCTCGGAATTCTGGCGTTTCTGTCGTTCTTTCCGATTCCGTACACGGTCGTGTCGCCGGCCATTACGGAGTTGCGGACGTCGAAGTCGCAGGACGTCTACATTCCGCCGGGTCAGGGGGGGTACCGCCTCACGGAGATCGACGTCAAGCCGGGACAGTACGTTCACCGAGACGACAAATTGGGACTCCTCGTCAACATGAATCTTCAGTTCGAGTTGGTCGACTACGCCGGAAAGATCAGAGAATATCAAGAGGAACTCAAAACGTTGGATCGCCTCAGACTCGACAAGAGCGACGCGGCGCTCCGGATCAAGCCGATTCAGGAATCGCTTGCCGCAACCCAGGCGATTCTTGAACAAAAGCAAAAGTTGGCCGATAAACTCACCCTGCGGGCTCCGATGGACGGAATCGTTGTCTCGCCGCCGTGGAGGCCGTTTCAGGAACCGCCGGAAGGACAGCTCGCCGCTTGGTGGGGCTCGCCGCTGGAACCGGAGAATCTCGAAGCGACCTTCGAGCCGGGAACCATCTTTTGCAGCGTCGGCGACCCGAAATTCCTCGAAGCGGTCATCGTCGTCAACCAATCGAAAACGGCGTTCCTTCGGCTCGGCCAGCGGGTCGAGTTGAAATTGACCGAATTCCCCCATTTGACATTCGAAGGAACCGTACAGGAAATCGAGGAGCAGGCGGTTAGTGAGCTCTACGTTCAGCTTTCGACAAAAGCGGGCGGCGACGTTCCGACGACGACACAACGGGACGGCACCGAGAAACCGAACAGCAACAGCACCTGTTTCCGCGTTCGAATGTCGCTGGACAACCCCGACTTGACGATCAAGGTCGGGATGACCGGCTCCGCGAAAATTCACGTCGATCCGCAAACCTTGGCGATGCGTGCCTGGCGTTTTATCAACGACACATTCAATTTTCGACTGTAACATGGCAGCCGGAAGCGAAGGGTACTCCCGCAGCGCCCGGTTTGATTGGACTCTTTCGGCGGAAAAAACCGGGCGCTCTCGCCGGACTACCGGCTTCGCTTCCGGCTGCCATGGGCGTCTTGTTTTTGCGTCGGCACGGAATTACAATACGATGACGACTTTATTCTTTTGACCGACCCCCCCTTCATTTTGAAAGGACTACCGATGCACCGACGCAATTGGATCACGAACGTTCTCGGCGGCAGCGCCGCTCTTGCCGCGATGTTGACCGGAACCGGCGCTTTCTCTGCGGAAAGCAAACGGGAAAAGAAACTCGAAAAGGAACTGGAACACCTGAAGAAAAAAGAGCACGAACACGAAGGACACAAGCACGGCCAT
>JAVBPI010000091.1:0-48716 GCA_031549705.1 Thermoguttaceae bacterium | reverse complement strand
TCCCGACGGACTCCCCGCCCGTTGACGACGTCCAAGACCCGTTGCTTCCTCACCTTCTCACCCATTAACAAGGGAATTTCGTACGCCACCTGATTTTCAAAGAGCATCCGCAATTCTTCGCTCACCGCTTCGGGATGCTCCATCATCCGCTCTTCCATGCGACGGATCAACGCCGCTTCAATCTCGGCGGCTTTCGACTTTACGTTACGACTTCCTTCGTTCCGACTCGACATCGTGTTCTCTCCTTCGTCTGTTGGCTTCCTTATGATTACGTCCCGTGATTCATGGGGTGCCGAGAGTCTTCTATTCCGCCCTCGGCAGCACCCAAAGCAAAAGGGGCCTCCCTGCCCCGTCGCTTATTTCCCTCCTTGGGCTTTAATGTCCAATAATGTTTCGGTCAGCTTCAACAGGACCGACGTCGTTTCCATTAACAAATCGATCAACTGTTCATGTTCGAACAATTTTTCGTGTACAAAATCCTCTTGGGCTTGCACCTCTTCCTTAAATTGGTTCACGTCGATCATGTCAGTCCTCCGCTCCTTCCTCCGTCACATGCATCGGGAACAGGCTTCGCATGTCGCGAGTCGGCTTGATCCGCTTTCGTTTCGGCTTCACGGCACGCAAATTGCCGTTGTTCGGATTCAACAGATATACCCCGACTACCCGGTCGACGTCGACCGGCAAATCGTGTTTGTCGAGATAAACCTGAATCTCGTCACGTATTAAAGTAACACCAATTACGGAGTAGTAATAGCCGCCCTCACAACATTGCACCAAGAGACCCGGCCCCATATGCCTGATCAGTTTGGACGCCAAATCTCGGGTTTGATCGATCGTCAAATTATCAAACGGTCCCGACATCATTACCCCCTTTTCATGCGTAAAAAAACCCGTCGATTCGCCCCTGATGTCGAGTCAGAGGGGGGAACGAATCGCGGGCTTCAAACAGGTGAATTTTATATTTACGTACAGATATTTGCTAAATCGCTTTAGCAATGGCCTTGACTCGCCCCCCGGATTCTAAGCACTTTATCGACGGGGGACAAGCCGTCCGGGCGTTCGGCTTCGGCTTCGAAAAATCCGCTCCGCGTTGCTGCGCTCGTTTTTCCGAGGGACTATTTTCGCTCGAAAAGCAAGCGACCAACGGGAGCGAATTGTTGCAACGGAGCGGAAGCTCCAAACGCCTGGACGGCAGGTTCCCGATGTTGAACACGATCTTCGACGGGTGCCGTGAACGTGTTACGAAATACGACTTGCCGACGGACATGCCGGGCAAGGCGATCCGGTACGCATTGAATCAGGAGTCGGTGCTGCGGGTTTACTGTACGGATGGACGGCTGCCGATCGACAACAACGCGGCGGAGCGGATTCTTCGACTGATCGCGATCGGCCGGAAGAACGGGCAATTCTACGGCAGCGTGAACGGCGGCAAGACGGGGGCGGTGATCGGCGGTCGATGCTTTTTGTTGAGCAACGGCGATTTGTTGACGTTGGCAGTAATGGATATTTTGCTTGACGGCCGACGAATCGAACCGCGAATCGCTTCGTCGCGTGGCAACGGAGGCAATTGGCTCATGCCATGCCGCTTGATCTTCGCATCTTTTCGCGGAGGAATAATCGGAGCGATATTGCGTTTGTCCAATGTTCCGTAAACCTTCCACTTGCCATACGCCCCGTCGCCGTAAAACCGGCCGGCCTTGTTCGGAATCTGTTTCAACAATTCCGACGTCTCCGCCGCGTCATCGGTCAGGTCCTCCGCCACGATCTCCAGCGTCTCGGGTCGACCGCCAAATGCAGCTTCCGCCACGTCCGATGCTTCGCCCAGCCGTGTTTCTTTACCTTCCATTCGCCTTCGCTCGCCGAACGCCTTCAATCCGGTGCTGTCGACGACGATGTCGATCTTGCCCTTCTTTTGTACGATCGTGATTTGGATGCCGACATTGGCGGCTCGCTTGCACAGCGACGTGTAATCGGGGATCGCCAGAGGGTCGTCAAAACAAAAACGCCATCGACACAAGTTCGACGGCGTTTTTTATGAATTGCGTAAAAATATCTTCTAATTCGCGGCGGCGTTCGGAACCACGCTGACACGGCTACCACCCCGTTCGAATTGGACCTTGCCATCGATCAAGGCGAAAATGGTGAAGTCGCTGCCGAGTCCGACCCCCTTGCCCGGATGAATTTTGGTTCCAACCTGTCGCACGATGATGTTGCCGGCCCTCACTTGCTGACCACCGTACATCTTCACACCACGACGTTGACCGTTGGAATCCCGACCGTTGCGGCTCGAACCTTGCCCCTTTTTATGCGCCATAACAAAACCCTCGTCGGCAATCCGACCAAATTGAAGTTGAAAATTCAGGATGGAGTCAGGATTTTAACGGTAAACCCATTCGTAGTCAAGGTCCCCCGGAAAGCCATAATGGATTTCCTTGTCCGAAAGTTCGAAACGGTCGCCGACTCGCCACCAATTCGTTTTCAAGGTTTTTCGGTCCTTGATTCGCTTGCCTCCATCAGCGTTTTCGTCCCAACGGTAAATGTTGGTCAACCCGCTCACATATATCGAGAATCGATTCACTCGCGGATCGATCCCCGTCCACATCGCAACGCCCCAAGCGTCTTCGCCGGACTTCAGCTCCTTTTTCATGATACTGACGGTCGTTTCCGGAACGGAAGTCATTCCTTCCCGCTGCATAATCACGGGAATCGCGACCGGAATCACCTGGTCCGGATAGGTAATCGACATCGTTTCCGTGGTCGAGGACGCTTTACCGGTTTGAGGATCGTTTGTCGACGTCGTTCCCAAATTCAGCTTTTCAATCGAAAAGAGGAATTGCGGGATAAACTGGATCGGCTCGTCTTTGCCCGGCCGTGGCTCGAAGGTTCCTTCCAGATTTTGCAACACGAGCGGCGTATCGTGAGTTTGTTCGAACGAATTTCCCTTACCTTGGCAGAATTCGCAGTTACACTTCGCCGTCTTCGTGTCGTTCAGAATCGGAGCCGCCGATTTTTTCTCCACGCCTGAACCGATCGAACCACCCGGATTGCCAAGGTTGAATTCCGTTCGTTGAATCGTTTTTTCCATATCGCCGGCTTGCACCGTTTTTTCCTGAACTTGCTTGTCAAGGACCGCCGGACCGACGTTTTTCACATTGTAAACGAGATACCACACCGGGACGTTGTCGAATGCTCCTTGCTTGTTCGGAACATTCACATACACGATCCGTACCGGCTTGAAACTGAACTGCAGGCACCAAACGTCCCGTTGAAAGCGGACCGATTTCGCCCAGATATCCTTGTTAAAGCGGGTTTCGTCCTTCAATTCCGGCGAAATGTCCGGCAACGAGGCGAGCAATTCGTTCATGTCGGCCCGATTATAGGTATTTTCGAAGTCGACTTCGGGCGGAATGGTGATCAGTGTTCCGGGCGCCAATCGCGGTTTGGCCGAGCCTTCGTCTTGAGCCGATGCAACATGGAACAGCAAGGCGAAAGCGAACGAAAGCGACATCAGCGTCAGAAAACCAAGGCGTTTCATGGTTGTTTAGGCAAACGGTGGAACGGATTTGGGCAATTTTCGGGTCCAAACGATAGTATATCATATTCTTTATCGGAAAGAGAAGTCGTTTTGTCGACTTTTCTTGGAATAATTTGGCGGAGTTGAAAAACAAAAGGGAAATCCAACCGGGTTCGTTGGACTTCCCTTTTTGCGTAATTCACGCTGTTTCAGCGACATCTGCGCCGTTCGGCAAAACTATTCGAACTCGCGAATTTCCATTTTGATTTCGCCCCCTTCTTCGTTCCCTGATTTCATAGCACCTTGCAGCTTGACAATCACGTCCTTGAGTTTTGCAACGGTTTCCCATATTTTGCCGCTAACGGCGACATTTTGCAGCAACGAATCGTTTTGAACCGACTGCGACAGGGTAATCTTGGCGTCCGATCCGGAAGCGATAAAAGCGTCGACGATTTGTTTCACGTCCTCATTGCTCGCATCGGCTTGGAACGCTTTCAACAGTTTACCGAGCTGTTGCATTGAAACCGCTCCGAGCGGGTTTTTGACGGGGACCGGACTCTGCGTTGCGGTAATCGCTTTTTTGAAGGTTTCCTCCGCTTTCGGATCGAATCCGAACATCAGTGCGACGGCGTCGTCTTTCAGCCCCCAATAGACGCTCAGCGTCTTCTCCGCAAGGAACGGCGGGAGATCGTCTTCCTCGTCCGCAAAGGCTTTCACGGGGATAACCAGATTCGAAAGCCGAAATCCGTTGACGGTGGTGTAATCGACTTTGATTTTTTGGGCGATCAGCTTGTCGAATTTATCCTTTTTGTCGTCCGAAATCTTCGTTTCGAAGTGCTTGAAGAGAAGGGGGGCAACCTTCTCCAATTCCTTCGTCTCGGCAACGGTTGCCGCAAAAAGGAGCGTTCCGTCGTTGCTCAACGAAAAGCCGTAATCGACTTTTTCCAGCGCAAGCGATTCCATGATCACCTTTTTCAGGCTCTCGGCAACGGTTGACGCCAGTTCGACGTCGTCGTCCTCTTCGGCGTTTTCTTCGACCTGTTCGAGGAGTCCGTCAATCACCGTGTCGAGCTGCTGCTCGACGATTTCGGCGTTCTTTTCGTCGATTCCCTTGGCAACTCCCGAAAGAAAAGCGACCGACGAGTCGTTGCCGAGAAATCCGGCAAACATCGTCTTCGCGTCCTTGAGGAAGGCAACGCTTTTCGCCGCTTCCGAGCCGCTCTTGGGAGCGGCCAGCGTCGTGATTGCCGTATCGGCAGTATCCGGGTCGAAGCTCAATCCGAAGGTCATCACCCGAAATTCATTACAAATTTGTTCCGCCTGCTGGTTGAGCTGCTCGAACGCTTGCATCGCCTGTTCGCCGCCGGACATTCCAGCGAAAAACTGGAGCGGCGCCAACGCCAGCTGGATCGCTTCCGCCGACGTGTTTTCAATGTCGAGTCGAACACCCAACGAAAATTTTTCCAAACCGGCGATGAGCGGCGTCGGGTCGTCCAGCACCTTCACATCCGACGATTCGGGAGAAACGACGAGATAGCTCTTTTTCTGTTCCAGTGTGAACGCGCCGGCTGGGCTGTTGTAGAGATATTTTCCGTCTTCGACCTTTTTGAGCTGTCCCATCAACGAGTCGAGACCGGGCAATTCAACGCTTCCCAAATCGGTGATCGGCAGGTAAAGAATCGGATTTTTGAATTCGGTATCCTCGGCATGGAGCACGAAAACGATCGGCTTTTGGGCGTCGAAACCGTTGAGCGACTTGAACGAAGCGATGCCGCTTTCGAATTCCTTCTCGGTGCCGGCGAGCTTGGCGATTTTACCGGCAATTTTGAGCATTGTTTCCGGATTCGTCGTTGCAAGCGTCAGCACCGGCTTCGGTTCGGCGAAAACAATCGCCGTCGATAAAAGAAAAGCTCCTAAAAGCATCCCGACGAAACCTCGTCTCCAGACCATAGACAGGCGGTTTTGCATGTTTTCTCCAATGAAGTGGTTTTTCTCTCTTGCTTGGAACGTCTCATCGTTCCAACCGTCATAAAGATACCATACGGAACACTTCTTTGAAAGAAGGGGAAATAATTTCGCCTCGCCGACCATCGAAATTTGTCAGACGACCGACCTTCATCCCCCACTCAACGCCGTTGCGAAGAAAAGTCCGTCGACGTCCAGCATGATTCGGTGGTCGATCCAGCGCTGCAACGTTTCGAACACATCGGCGCCGGGAAATTGTGCGGCAATCTGCTCCGATGTCTTCGCGGTGTCACAGAAAAGATAGAGCTCCCGCTGCCAACCGGAAAGCCGATACTGGAACTCGACGGCGCAAGTTCGGGTGTCCGTCAGGAGCAACACGCCGTCCTCCCGATCAAACGCCCGAAGTGTTCCGATACCGTAATTTTGTTGCCAAAGGGCAACCTGCTCCAAAAAGGGACCGACGTACGAATGGACGTCGCGGTGGTCGGCGAAGTCGAATTCGTGATAATACGCCAACTTCCGCAACGACTCGTCGTCGAACGGATAGAGAAATCGGAATCCCCGAAACGGCCGCAGATTCTCGATGCCGTACGCTTGCGGATTCCGATGATACGGGGCGAATCGGTCGACCCGAACCCGGCCGACGGCTAGCGGCGGATAAAAATGAGCGACCAACGGCACGAGTTCCGTCAGCTTGGCATATTCCTCGATCGGTTCGCCGGGGAAGCCGTACAGGACGTTCCATTTGACTTCGACGCCGGCTTCGGTGTACCATTTCAGTACCTGCAAATTGTGCCGCGCGGTCGCCCCTTTGCTGAGCATCTTGAGAATCGGCGTCGACAACGTTTCGATGCCGAGCTGCGCGGCTCCGAGACCGGCGTCGACCAGTTTGAGAACGTGCTCCTTTTTCTGGTTCGCCTTCATTTCGTATTCGAAACTCAGCTCCACGCCGCTTTCCTTCAACAGCGGCAGGAACGTGTCGAAATATTCCTTCGCGAAAATGTTGTCCGAACAACAGGCGTGTTTGACACCGTACCTCTCCACAAGCCAAACCAATTCGTCGGCAGCCCGTTTCGGCGTTTTGCAGCGAAATTGCAGCGAGTGTCCGTTCAGGCCGCAAAACGAACATTGCCGACGCTCTCCCCACCAACAGCCGCGGGACGTTTCGAAGAACAGGAGCGGACAGACTTCGTCCCGAAGCGAACTTTCACGCAGATCGCCGAAATAGTCGTCGAAATCCGGATACGGCAGCTCGTCGAGATTCGAAACGGTTAATTTTTCCGAAACGGCCATACATGTCGTCCCCTCTCCCTCCGGGAGAGGGTTAGGGTGAGGGGCGTTCGGCGTGAAGCTATCCACTCGGTTCGGATCAGGGGATGGATTAATGTCATTTTCTTGATCGTTGTTGGAAATCCCAAGCACAGAGCCCCTCACCCTAACCCTCTCCCGTTGGGAAAGGGGACGGTAATCAGGGGCGTTCTTAGAATAATCGCGACATAACATCCCATCCGGGAGCGGCGAATCGTTGAGCGTTCCGTCGAGGAGCTTACCGACGACATGGGGAAACGTGAGATCCGCTTCGCCGAGGAAGACGAAATCGAGCTCCGGAAACTGTCGAATCAATTCGGCTCCCATCACCCCCTCACAGGCGGCTCCGCCGAACGCGATTTGAACATCGGGATATCGTTGCTTGATCCGTTTCGCCAAACAGAGCGACGGAAATGCCTGTTGGTACGATGTCGTGAATCCGACGAGCCGGTATCGTGAAAAGTCGATCGTTGCCATGCAGTCGTCGAGAAACCCGGGAATCGCGGCGGCCACGGTTTCGAAATCGGCGCGGTCCTTTGCGTCGAGCAACGGTTCGACGTCGAGAATCACGTCGTTCCAAAAACCGTCGGTCGGCGGCAATCGGTCGCCGAAATAATCCTTGGCAAAGAGATGCTCACCGCCGAGCACAAACGCAAAATGGTCGGCAATCCAATCGTAAAGGTCGTATCCAACCCGTTCCGCGAACGGAAAGCAGAGATTTTTCAGCTCACACGGAATCTCGCGGACCGTCAGCGAACTCTTCAGCAGGCTCAAACCGATGTTCGGCCAGCGAAGATGTGCAAACGGCATGTTGACAAGCAAGACAGACATTCGTTCTCCATTTTTTTGGGGTTTTAAGAAATTCTAACGATAACCGACGAATTTTGGAAGACAATTACCGGAAATTGCGGCAAAGTGGTTGGTTTCGCCGGGTGTGGGTGTCGTCAAAACGGGTTGCGCGATTGGGTGAGACATGTTAAGTTGGCGGTTTTCTAAAAGCAGCTAAGGGCTTGTGCGCAAATAAACTACCGAAATTGGCGTTGTGACAATTGGGATTTGTGTCACAATGCCGCCATGAAAAGTGAAACCATACGATCCATCCAAACGACATTCGAACAACTCCCACCATTCCTTTCCGAGCGTACTCGTCGCCTTGGGGCGGCGGCGGAAGCCCAGCAACTCGGTTGGGGCGGTGCAGCCCTCGTCGAGTCGGCGACGGGAATTTCGCACAAAACCATCCGAAAGGGAATCGCGGAACTGGATGATCCGGCAATCAATCCGCTTGAGACAAGTAGATCGAGAAATCCAGGTGGCGGCAGAAAAAAATGTACGGCGACTGATCCTCGTTTGCTCGAACAATTGGAAGCCTTGATCGAACCCGTTCGCGGCAAACAGTATTCGTCGTTGGTGGAACTTGATGGGACAACAACGTTTTCCGAAAGCAACACGACTTTTGATGACGGCGGACTCGGGAGGCAGCAATGGTTATCGGATCAAATGATGGAAAATGGAATTGCAAAAACTGGCGAACGATCTCGGCTTGAACATCACGACGTGCCATTTTCCGCCCGGCACGAGCAAGTGGAACAAAATCGAACATCGACTGTTTTCATTCATCACCCAGAATTGGCGGGGACAACCGTTGTATGATTTGGCAACGGTCGTCAGCTTGATCAGCAATACATCGACCACCCAAGGCTTGACGGTCCGCTGCGAAGTCGATGAAACGAAGTACGAAAAAGGAATCGAAGTCACCGACGCCGACTTGGTGACGGTCAAACTAAAACCACACGACTGGCACGGCGAATGGAATTACACCGTTAAAAAACGTTCGATTAGGTAATTTATTTGCGCACGTGCCCCAACCCTCTCCCGGAGGGAGAGGGGACGGTAATCTCGGCGTCTCACCAAACGCCACCACCGTTTTCGCCCCTAAACGCCAAGCTCTCCCAGGCGTCCGAAACTTCCACCCGTTACGATAAATCGCTTCCGTCGCCCCTGCTCGGCACAGGAACGACCTGACAGCCTTGGCGCATCGCCGCCGGGATTCTCCATCGCCTCCGAAATGAGTGCGGAAAGAACCATGGTCGGCTTGGCATGATTGCTGAAACCCGGTAGAATATGGTTCGTATTGCCGCAGAAATCATCGTAAGGCGACGCTCAACGTCGCATGATCAAAGGAAGCACACTCGATAATGAAACACCTTGTTCTCCTGTTGAAAGATAATTTTTTAGGGGAGTCACCGACGTGGTACAAAATAGCGATTATCGTGTTTTTGACGATCAACCCGTTATTGTACTTCTACGTCAGCCCTTTCGTCGCCGGATGGGTGGTGCTGCTCGAATTTATTTTCACACTTGCTTGCGCCCTGAAGTGCTATCCGCTTCAACCGGGCGGTTTATTGGCCCTCGAGTCGGTCGCCATCGGACTGGCCAGCCCACATTCCGTCTATAAGGAAGTTCATGCGAACATTCCGACGTTATTGTTGCTGATCTTCATGGTTTCGGCAATTTTTTTCATCAAAGACGTGCTTTTCATCGCGATGACGAAGTTGTTCCTCACCATCAGGAGAAAATACATCCTCTCGTTGGTGTTTTGTTCGATCTGCGCCTCCTTGTCCGCTTTTCTGGACGCCCTGACGTTGGTGTCGATCGCCATCGCGGTGGGCTTTAATTTTTACGCCATTTACCATCGGGTCGAAGGGCATAGTCGTCACGAAAAAGAGCTGGAAGAGTTTCGTGGTTTCCTGCGAAATCTGATCATGCACGGAACCGTCGGCACGATCATCGGCGGCGCGATGACCTTGGTCGGGGAGCCGCAAAACATCATGATCGGCACCAAAATGGGGTGGTCGTTCATGGAATTTTGGGCTCATTGTTCCATTGTTTCGGTGCCGGCCGCCCTTGCCGGACTTGCGGTCTGTTTCTTCCTGGAATTTTTCCGTTTCCCCGGTTTCCAATACCAGATGTCCGAACGAGCCCGCGAGCTGATCCAAAAGGATTATTTGAAAAAAATCCATGAGATGACCGCGCAGAACGTTTACGTCTATGCGATTCAACTCATCTCGCTCGCCCTGTTGATCCTTGCGCTTGCCTTTCACGTCGCGGAAGTCGGCTTGATCGGCGTCGCCCTGATCGTCGGCGTTACGGCTTTCACGGGACTCACCAAAGAGCACGACTTGGGGGTCGCTTTTACCAATGCGATGCCGTTCTCCTTGCTGATCGTGGTGTTTTTCGCGATCCTCGCAGTCGTCCACGATCAACATCTTGTCGAACCGTTGGCGAAATGGGTCTTTACGTTCGAGGGAAAAACGCGTCTCATCGCCCTTTATTTCACCAACGGGACACTCTCCTTTGTCAGCGACAACGTGTTTATCGCGACGTTGTTCATCAACGAAGTCGAAAACGCCTATGCCGGCGGCATCATCGCCCAAATGGTCGGCGAGATGGAAACCGCCTGTGCGAACGGAACATTCGCCCAATTCGTCCACGACGCCAAAGCCGCGGCCAACAGCGAATTCATCACCCAGTTCATCGCCAACGCCGAATCGGCTTACGTCAGCGGAACGATAAACGATTTCATCAGCAGCATGAAACTCGAATACGCCGACAAGATCGTCATTTCGAGAGAAGAGTATGAAAAACTCGCCGTGACCGTCAATATGGGAACGAATATTCCCGCCATGGCGACCCCCAACGGACATGCGGCCCTCCTTTTCCTTTTAGCGTCGCCGCTGGCCCCGCTTTTGAATCTGTCGTATTTCAACATGCTCAAAATCGCGCTGCCCTACACGATCGTCATGACGATGACGGGGGCGCTCGCGCTCTACTTTTTTCTTTAGTCGCGTTTTGCGGCTCAAACACAAACGAAACACCAACCCTTGGGGGAGAAACAAATGGACGACATTCTGATTACCTACATTGTCAGTCACGGCGACGCCTATGACATCATGACGGTTGCACGAGAAGCGGGCGCAAGAGGGGGAACGATCCTGAACGCCCTCGGAACCTTCCGGGAAAGCGACGTTCAGTTCTTCGGGATGACCTTGGCCGCGGAAAAAGAGATGCTCGTCATCGTCGCGGAAAACGGTACCGCCGACAATATCCTGAACGCGACCAAAGACTTGCCGATGTTCAAGGCAAACGGCGGCGGAATCATCTACACGACAAACGTCAAACGGCTCACCCCCTCAAGCGGTTGAGCGACGCCGTATGTTTCGATCGTCTTGCCGGCGAGATTCACGGTCACCTCAGCCCCCACCGTTTTTCGTTGCGCATGAAAACCATGCGCAGAACGACGGCATAAAACGCCAGGACCGCGATGAAAGCGAGCCATTCGACGGCAATGTCCCCCCCGAATGAACGATCGGTATATTTGTGACGAATTGATGTCGCCTCCATGATCGAAACGCCGAATCGGGAAACGAACACGAGGGAAACCAGGTCCATGCCGCGTTGCAGCCCGTATTCCAGCGGGCCGAAAAAATTCCGCATCAATGAAAACGGTCCCGAATGCCAGTCCATCGGATTGGAGGTGTAGGACGCCGAATAAGCGATGCGGCTGACGAGAATTTGCGGCAACAAAAAGAATATCTGTAACAAGACGGCCGCCTGTTCCGTCCGGGCAAGGACCGAGCCGATCAACCCGAGCATGTTGCCGCCGAACAGGACGCCGAAGAGAACGACAAGGGCCGTCCCATGCGGTCCCGAACGTCCAAACACGTCGATCAACGGAGAAGGCTCGACGTTTCCGAACGCCGTCGTCGTGACGTTCCCCGCCGTAAGACACACGCATGCCGGGAGATACAGCAAGAACACCTGGACGATCGAAACGTTTGCCGCATACGCCAGCTTGCCGACAAGATACGCCGACGGTTTCAGGCCGGCTTTTTTGTCACGAACATAGATCCTCCGTTCGACGATCAGCTCCCGGATCGTCAACGACATGCCGATCCAAAGAGCCGACAGGACGAGAAAAAAATACGGCGAGAGCGAATCGCCGTGGTCGCGTTGCGACAGGCCGACCAGTATTCCCAAGACGACCGGAATCGCAAGGGTCAACCCGAATGTCGATTTGTCCCCCCAAAGTTTCGCCCAACTTCGACGGAAAATCGTGTTCCATTGGCGAAGCGGACCGGTCCTTCCGGAACTTTTCGATTCCGCGTGTTTCGGCGGCGCGGCGATCAACGGATAAACGCCGCGCATTTCCGTGACGCCGGCGGCGGCCAGGATTTCGTCACGGGTCCCCGCAAAGCGGATGCACGAAGCGGCAATGCCGTTCTTTTTCCCGATGACGATGATTTGGTCCGCCAAGTCGCACGCGGTCAACGAATGTGTAACGCAAACAACCGTGATTCCCTCACGACGGGAAATGTCCTTCATCAATTGCAGCAACGACAATTCCGTTTCGGCGTCCAGCCCGCTGGTCGGTTCGTCGAGAATCAAGAGTTGCGGATAATCCAACAGGTCGACTGCGACACTGACCCGCTTCCGTTGGCCGCCGGAGAGTTTCGCAACTTCGATTCCCCTGGCATCGGAAAGCCCTGTTTGCCGAAGGACGTCGTCGATGATTTCGTTCCGTTTTTTCAGCGGTTGCTTTGCCAAACGTAATTCGGCGGCGAATTGCATCACCTGTTCGACGGTCAGTTCGGCCGGAACGGCGTCGTCTTGCGGAACGAAGCGAATCCCCCCTTCGCCGGAACCGGTTTTCGTTACAGGAAAAAGCGAGATTCCTCCGGTACGATAACCGGAACCGAGTGTTTCGGAAACGGCGTTCATGAGCAGGCTTTTTCCACCGCCGCTGGTCCCGATGGCGACGGTGAAACTCCCACGCGGAATGAGCGTTTCACCACTCCCTCCCAGCAAGACGTTCTCCTTTTTTTTCCAGAGGCCGAAGCCGCCGGCCCGGATCTCGACATTGTTGAAACGAATTTCCAGGCCGCCGCCCCGTTTTAGCGTTTTGCCGGCAAGCCGGTAATAGCGGGACTCGATTCCCCCCAGGCAGATGTCCGCGTCGCCGTCGAGAATAATCGTTGCGCGGGAGTCCAGTCGCCGGAACGGGTCGCTGCCGGTTCGCCACGATGTTCCGTTGCTCGAATCCAGGTCGGTCAATTCCACGCGGCCGTCTTCGAGGAGTGTAACGGAAACATGTTTTCGGGAAACGAAACAATGGTCGTCGACGAGATCGCATTCAACCGAGCGACCGATGACGATCCGCTTCCGGACCGCCAGTTCGACGGAGGGGATGTTGGCGGTGTTCACGGCTTCTTTTCTTTTTCGACGGGGCGTGTTTCGCCGTTGAATTGCATCTGGAATTCGGGCTTTTCCGTGTGCTCCATTTCGAAGATGAAGAGATCCAGCCCCTTGTTTTGCATGACCATATCGCCGACCAGTTTTCCTTCGATGAAAATCCCCTGGGAGAAATCGTACTTGCATTTCCCTTTCGGCGTCCATCGGGCAAAGGTAAACCCTTTGGCTCCTTGTTTGCCGGAAGCACGATCGAAAACGAGCGAACCGCCCGTAACGGAAAACACGGCATTTTTCGTGTCGGATTTATCGCCGGGCTCGTCCGGCTCCCGTTGCAGGGTCACCGAGCCGGTCACTTTCGCATTGACCGACGAATCGAGAAACGGTACGAAATCCCCGGCATCGACCTTCCATTGTTCGCCCGGCTTTTTGTCGATGTCCGGGAACATCCAAACGTCTGGAATGATGGAAAGCGAATAAAGGTACTGTTTCTCCCGGGCGTTGATCGTGCAACCGAGTTCCTTGACGTTCGTCACCCCTTTGCCTTGCTCCCAGGTGATTTCGAATTTTTTGCCCTGGAGTTCGCCGAAGGTGTTGAACATTTTGGCGTTCGCCGATGCCAGAAGCGGTCCGATCGCCGTTTTGAAAAGAGGGTTGTCGAGAAATTTGTCGATGACTTTTTGTGCGACCGGAAGCCACGTCAACATCGCGGGAATTTCCGGTTGACCGGCCAGCAGAGAGACCGCGGCGATACCGTTCAACACGACCTGCAGGTTCGGCGAGAGGTTGGTCTTCGCCGTTTTCACGTCCGTGAAAATGCCGACCATGAAATTCTCCGCGAACCGAATTTGCATGACGACCGTTTCGCCTTCCTGACGCATCAATTGTCGTTCGACGCTCATCCGGCTGTAGAAGCGTGTGTCTTGCACCGTCTTGATTCCCCAGCGTTTGTAGGTTCCGCGCGACACGCATTCGACGTTCGCGGTCTGGATGTAAAGCGTGCCTGGTTTGTACGATTCCCGAATCCGTGTTTCCGTAACAGGCGACTTCGCGCTGGAAGGGATCGGCAACGGGTAGCACGCCTCGCACTCCTTGACGGGGGTGTCCCGATGAACGCCGCACGCATATTCCGCTCCCCCCGGGGAGAGGAATTTGATCCCCATCAGGAGGGCGAGCAAAACGACAAGCACCAGAATGGCAAACCAGATATCACGTTTCATTTTTTCATCGGATGGTGAGGCGTTCATGTGACGAAATCAACGGTCGATTCCGGAAACGTCGACGTTTTCGCGGAACTTCTTCAGGCCGTTCTTCAATTTCGCACCGAAATCGCCGCGGTACCCTTTCATGGAACAACCGTCGATTTCGAGCTTGCGCAGTTGGGAGAGCGGGGGATCGGCGGCAGGATCGGGCTGAACGACGTTGGCGTACATCCCTCCCGTCGTAAGGTTGCTGGACCAAGCCAGACCGAACAATCCGGGTATTCCGGCGAAGGTAACGCCGGTTTTTTTGAGCGAAAAATGCCGGAGATTTTTATACCGAAAAGGGATCGCTTTCAGGCCGGCATCGGTGATTCCCGTACACTCGTCCAGTCGGAGTCGCTCCAATGTCGTCGGCAGATATTCCAACGACACATCGGAAACGGGGCAGTGGATTACGTCCAACCGTTTGATCGGCGACAGGGGAAGGGCGCCGAGCAAATCTCCGACGGCGCCCAGCGGCGAGTTCGGCACGTCGGACGGCTCGATTTTCGGGAACAGCGCTTCGACGGCTTTGTCGTCGAAATGGACGCAATTCCGGATCGTCAGGTCGGTCATTCCACGAACATCGGCGAGTTTGGCGAATCCTTTGGACGTTATATCGTTACACGCTGAAAGTTCAAGATGGACGAGATGTCTCTTGATGTCGTCGATCAATCTCGTCAGGTCGCGGTCGATAAACTGATCGACCGTCCCGTCGACTTTCCACTGGGAGAACTCGGTGAGCTTGTCGGTGTCGCCGGGAACGATCCAGTTGCCGTCTTTTTTGACTTGCACGAATTTCAACCAGTCCGGCGGAGGAGGGGGCGGGAGCGGCGGCGGCAGAGGAGGCGGCGTCGGAGGCGCAGGGGGCGGAAGTTCGACAGCGACTTCAGGAACGGGATCAACGGGCGGTTGTGGATCCGGTTGAACAACGGGCGCCGGAGGAGGGGGGGGCGATTTCGAGAGAAGCGGAACCATGTTTCCGAGAAAATATCCGAGAATCAATGCCAAAAGACACGGCACGACGATCAAAAGAGGCGAAGCGGTTTCGTGACGTCCGAAAGCCATGCAGACGCTCCGCATGTCTTTCGGACGATTACGGGGATCGGCTTGACAACAACTTTTGAGAGTCTCCCGCAAATTCTTTTCAAGCGGTGGATGAACGTCGGAAAACTTCGCCTGGGAGAGATTTTTGTTTTTGGTGAGAAACTCCAAAGCGACTTTGCCGAAGGAATAAATGTCCGACAATGCGTCCGGCTCTTTTCCGTTTTCCGCGTTCCAAATTTCCGGATCGCCGTACCGGGGCTGCCCCCCCGTGGGACTGGAGACCAACACCGTCATCTTGTCGGCCTCGCCGAGAAATCGGGAGACGCCGAAATCGCCGAGGTACGGTTCATTATCGTCCGTCAACATGATGTTGGCGGGGCAGATATCTCCATGCACGATCTTGTTTTCGTGGAGATAATGGATTCCGCGGGCAATCCCTTCAAGAATCCGCAGGCGGTCGTTCCTGCCGACGGTATCGTCGAGAATGATATCGGAAAGATTTCGAACACCGATCCAACGAGTCGCAACCCATCGGAGCGATTTCGAATCGATCGTTTCCGTCCCCTTTCCCCGCAACGACGCAATGTGCGGCGTTTTCAGTTGGGACGCCTGCTGCAAGATATTTAGCTCGTTGTCGAGTTGCCGCGTGAAATTACCGAAGGCGATTTTGACGGCAACGGGATCCCCTTCGGAAGAGCGTCCCTTGAAAACGACTCCCATTCCACCGCGGCCGATGTACTCGACAAGTTCGAAATCGCCGAGCTTTTTCGGAACCCAATGGGTTGTCCCTTCGACGTTGAGCTGCTGAATGGAACGGCGGCACGTCGAGCAACGATCGCCGGACGTTCCCGTCGGAATCCCGGCACTGCAAAACGGGCAATGGTCCTTCCAGTTTTCAAGCAAATCGGCCGACATGAACAATTCCTCGACATCACGCAATAAAAGATCAAAGGAAGATCGTTGAATTTTAGAATAATTCGACGATTGTTTCAAGACACGCTTGCGGAGAACTTGAAAACCCGATGAACATGGATTATGGTGATTTGTTCTTTTGAGAGAAGATTATTCTACCGTCCCCTCTCCCTCCGGGAGAGGGGAGTGATATCAACGTGTTTCCAAGCATCAACATCGCCCCTTTTGTCAACGCTCCCGGGCGGCATTGCATTTTTCGAAGCGATAAAATATAGTGGGTTACCGGAAGGGGCGACAGTTCGGACTTTTCAACGATGCCCCCAAGGAACGGTAGATATTGGACCGGTATTTCTCACCCCATCACGATTCCGACCGACCATGAATTTCGAACTGACGAACGGCCCACTGCATTGCCGATTTTCCGGCGAACTGAACAGCGACGTTTGCGCCCAACTCGAACCGGAGCTCGCGCAACGCATCGAGGAAGAACAAAAGAAATGCCCCGACCTGTCGCTCGTCTTCGACCTGAAAGACGTCACGATGATCACCTCCGCTTTCCTGCGGCTTTGTATTCGTTTCAGTAAACAGGTCGGGGCGAAGCGGTTTTGCGTCGTCAATCTCAACGACATGGCGAAACGGGTTTTCACCACTTCCGGGCTTCTCGGCATCATGGCGTTGACGTCGAAAGGGACGCAATTCGACAATCAGGGATGAACACGCTTCACGGCTAAAACGCAAGCGATTTATTCATGCGGTTTGGTCGGTGTCTCTTCGGTTTTCTTGCCGAGGGCTTTGCCGAACATCTTGGCGAACGATTCGGACCAGACGGTAAGCAACACGAAGAGGACCGGCGTTACATAAATACCGATCATCGTTTCGGTGAGCATTCCGCCGAAGACCGGCGTTCCAATCGCATGTCGGCTGTTCGCTCCGGCGCCGGTCGCTATCATCAGCGGTACGATCCCGAGGATGAACGCGAACGACGTCATCATGATCGGCCGCAACCGCAATCGGCCCGCCTCGAACGCCGCTTGGGTGATCGGTTCGCCGTTGCGGCGTCGTTCGACGGCGAATTCCGTAATCAAAATCGCGTTCTTCGCCGAGAGTCCGACCATTAAAATGAAACCGATCTGCGTGTAGACGTTCACCTCGATCCCTCGGAGGGCGACGGCGAGCAAGGCGCCGCCGATGCCGAGCGGCACGGCCATCAAAATGATGAGCGGCGTCGACCAGCTTTCATATTGGGCCGCCAGCACGAGGAATGCAAAAGCCACGGAAAGAATGAAAACGACAATCGTCACATTTCCGACGTTCGCCTCCTGGAACGACATACCGGTCCAGGCGAAACCGAAACCGGACGGCAAGTCGGCGGAAAGCTTTTTCAACATTTTCATTCCTTCTCCCGTGCTGACGCCGTCGTTGAGCTGCGCGGAGATGTACGCCGTGGGATAAAGTTGGAATCGCGGCATGAGTTGCGGGCCGACGACTTCACGCATTTCGGCGATCGCTCGGATCGGCACCATTTTTCCGTCCGGATTCTTGAACTTCATGTCGAGCACGTCGTTCGCGTTGTCACGATAATCCCCTTGCGACTGGATCGTGACATGATACACGTTGTTGAACAAGTTGAAGTCGTTGACGTAAACCGAACCGTAATATCCTTGCAAGGCGGCGAACACTTCGCTGAGCGATACCCCCATTTTCTTGACCTTGTCGCGGTCGATGTCGAGATAGAGCCGCGGGGAATACGGCTCGAACGTGCTTTGAACCCGGCTGAACATTCCGGTCTTCTCGGCGCGGTCCATGAGATCGTTCGCCGCTTTGTATGTTTCGCTGATCCCGTTGTCCCCTTGATCAAGGAGCTGGTATTCGATACCGCCGGCGGTTCCGAGACCGAGAATCGGCGGCGGCGGAAAGACGACGATCGTCGCCTCGGGAATTTCGGTGAATCGCTTCATCCATTTACCGTACAAGATCGGCAGGACGCCGCCGATTTCTTTTTCCTTCTCCGCTTTCGTGTCGAGCCCCAGCGCGACTTTGATCGATTCGAAAAACGTCGGGTACCGCTCTTCCCACGGTTTCAAGATGAGCATACCGAGCGCCGAGTTCGACGAATCCGCGCCGTCGAGCATCGAATAACCCGGGACGAACATCGTGTTGCCGATCCCTTCAAGATCGTCGTCGAGCATTTTCTGCATCTTATCGACGACAAGCTGCGTCCGTTCAAGCGTCGAGCCTTCCGGCAGCTTGATGTCGATGAAGAGAATCCCCTGGTCTTCGTTCGGAATGAACCCGGTCGGGAGCACCGTGAAAGCGTGATAAATCGCAAAAAGCAGACCGAACCAAAGGGCGAAGACGAGCCAACGACTCGCGATAACCCCTTTGACGGTTCCGAGATAAAAGTTGGCATAAGCGTTGAAGCAATTATTGAACCAACGGAAAAAAACGAACTTCTTTTCTTCCGGGATGCTCGGTCGCAAGATGATCGCGGAGAGCGCCGGAGCGAAGGTCAACGCGCACATCGCCGAGATGCAGACGGCTCCGGCGATCGTCAGCGCGAATTGCCGATAAATTTCGCCGACGATTCCGGGAACCATCGACGTCGGGATGAAGATCGACATCAGCACGAATGTCGTCGCAACGATTGGTCCGGTGACTTCGTCCATCGCTTTTTTGGCGGCGTCGTACGAACTGAGCCCCTCCTCGTCCATGAGCCGCGTCGTGTTCTCGACGACGATGATCGCGTCGTCGACGACGATCCCGATCACGAGAATCAAGCCGAAGAGCGTCAGCGAGTTGACCGAGAAGCCGATGGTCCACATGATGAAGAAACAGCCGACCAGCGAGACGGGAACGGTGAGCGTCGGAATCAGCGCGGCCCGCCAATCCTGGAGGAAAAGGAACACGATCAGCACGACGATAATCACCGCCTCGAAAAGGGTGTGTTCGACTTCGCTGATCGACACGCGAACATACTGCGTTGCGTCGTAGGAGATTTCCGCCTGGACTTCCTTGCCGAAGAGGTTTTTCATGCCGTCGAGCGCCTTGGAGACGTTGTCGGCGACCTCCAAGGAGTTGGCGTCCGGATTTTGATAAATCGCGACCTTTGTCGTCGGAATACCGTTGAATTGGGCAGTCGTGCTGTAGTTGACGGCTCCAAGCTCGATCGTCGCAACGTCCTTGAGCCGCAAAATGCTACCGTCCTTGTTGGTTCGCAAAATCATGTCTTCGAATTCCGAAGCGTTACTCAAGCGTCCCAACGTCGTCAACGCGATGTTGCGAACCGTCCCCTCCGGTACCGGCGGCGCTCCGATGCGGCCGGCGGCGACCTGGATATTCTGCTCCTGTAAAATCGACGTGATTTCCTGCACCGAAATGTTACGAGCCGCGAGGACTTCCGGATTCAACCAGATCCGCATGCTGAAATCCATGGCGTTGAAAATCGTGACGTCGCCGACGCCGGAGACTCGTGCCAGTGTGTCTTTGACCTTTGTCGAAACGAAGTTCGCCAGGTAAAGCTCGCGGGCATTCGTCTCCTTTTCGGTCAACTTGAAGGTTCCCTTCTTTTTCGCCTCCAAGTCGCCGGGATTGTAGAAGTCGAGCACGACAACCATGTTCGGAGACTGCTTTTTCACGGTCACACCTTGACGCGTGACTTCTTCGGGAAGCTGCGGCTCGGCGATTTTGACCCGGTTCTGGACGAGCACGGTCGCCATGTCGGGATCCGTGCCGACCTCGAACGTCACGGTGATTTTCAGGTTGCCGTCGCTGGTGCAGGAGGTCGACATGTAAAGCATCCGGTCGACGCCGTTGACCTGCTTTTCGATCGGAATCGCGACGGTGTTGACCAGCGTTTCGGCGCTCGCTCCCGGATACGACGCCGTAATCGTGACGTTCGGTGGAACGATGTCCGGAAACTGCGCGACGGGCAACATGAAGAACGCGACCGCCCCGCCGAGGAGAATGATCAACGAAATCACACAGGCGAAAATCGGACGGTCGATGAAGAAATGGGAAATACTCATGGGGCGTAACCGGATCGCGGATTTGATTGCGTGAACAGTAAAGCTTCATTCTATCCGCCAACGGGGACGAATTCAAGACGCTAGCGTCGCATCTTGAATTCGATCGGTTTTTTGGACCGGAAGAAATGAAGCGAAAACCACGCAAGCGCCAACACGGCGAAAACCGTCAACGACCACGACGCGAAGCCGCCGTGGAACTGTACCACCGCTTTCGCATTTTTCGGCGACGGATACCAATCCGGATTCCGACCGATCAACAGCGGCGCGAAATTGGGTTTGTACGTTTCACCTTCCTTGCCCGATTTTTCGACGACCGCCGACGATTCGTAAACCCAGAGTTTGTAAAAGAATCCGGCAATGGAAATCCGTTCCGAGTAATCCGGGCCGGAGCCGACGGGCATTCCCGGCGGCAGTTCCGCAACACAGGCGACCAAGGGGTTTTCCCGGGCGTCTTCCGTGAAGAAATAAATCTGGTAATACTTGTCGATCCCGTAGAGGTCGCGAATTTCCTTGTTTTCGACCAACGTCGGAATCACTCGTTTCGCAGTACCGTAGAGAAGGACGAGGTTGTTCCGTTGTTCCGCCGGTTGCGTGAACAGTTTGGTCGCCGAGTATTCGGTTTTTCCATCTTTTTCCATCGCGGTTCGGGCAACGGCTCCCAACTGTCCCGGTTTGGCGTTCTTGCACGCGCGCAACAGTCCATAAAACGGAGCCTGATCCGCGTCGGTGAACTTGAACGCCCGGCGAAGGAATTCCGAGCGGTCCAGCATTTCGAACGGTTCGGCGACGGGCAACTCCTTCTTTTTCAAGTCGCCGATCCGCAACACTGGAATTTGGTCCAACGAACCGACGTCCATGCCGAGTTGGCCGAGCAGGGTGTCCGGATACCATTCGATTTCCGGGGCAACGCACAACGGCACCCAATCGGTCGTTTTTCCTTCGAGAATATCCGTTTCGGTCGGTGTCGATTCGTCCTTGTTTTCGTGCTCTTTCGGCAAAAACCGTTTGATGTAAAGTCCTGTCGCGGCGATGTTTTCGCTGATTGGTTCGTTCCGTTTCCACGCGACCGGAACCGTCGGCGTCAGGAGATCGACACGGTTTCCGGCGATCGACAATCGGCATCGGAAATATTTCGGGAGCCGGAATTTTTTCTGTTCCATCGGATTGAGCGGCAACTCCTCGACCCATGTTGCGGTTCCTTTGAGTTCGAAAGCGCGGCCCCGATAGAGTTTTTCCTCCAAGACCAACGCCGAAAACGATTGCGGCAGCGGCGAGATTCCGTGTTGGAGGAACGATTTTGGAACGGTGGTCCGCAGTCGGTTCATCATGTCATAAACCGGCTCCTGTTGCTGCTCCAAGGGAATTTGTTCGCTGCCAAGCGTGTCCCAAGAGACGTCGTCCATTTCGAGGAGCATTTTCGTAAACTCGGCGGTGATCGGCGACGTCTCCGTTCCGAAAAGCGGCGTCGAGAATCCGAGAAGAAGGAGCAAGCAAAAAAATCGGTACATCATGAGCAAACGCCGAAACAAGACGGCATCGATGTTTGAGTAAACGTTGATACCCCTCCCCTCTCCCCCGGGAGAGGGCTAGGGTGAGGGGCGTTCGACGTCAATAAAGTGAAACGATGGAGAACAAAAGAAAGCGCCTTGGTTTTCTTGACGGTTTTTCTTTATTTCAAGCACAGAGCCCCTCACCCTAACCCTCTCCCGGAGGGAGAGGGGACGGTAAAATATCCGCTCAAAAGGAGTGCTCGCTCAAAAAGAGACCGTAAATTTGCCGTTGCATCTTTGGGCGATGATTGGGATAATGCACCCATCACGCCCAGCCGCATTATTATGAATCAGCCGCCCTCGAAAGTCAACCATGGAAAGCGACGAAGCGATTGTCCTCCACCGAGTCGAATTCAGCGAGACGAGTCTCGTGTTGACCCTTTTCTCACGGAATTTCGGCAAAATACGGGCCTTGGCGAAGGGCGGGCGTCGTTTGAAAGGTCCGTTCGAGTCTGCTCTTGACATACTGGCCCAAATTCGTGTAGTGTTCCTCCACAAAAGAAGCGACGCGCTCGATTTGCTCACCGAATCGAAGCTCGTTCGACGTTTCAGCGTCACGGAAAAGAACCTTGCGGGACTTTACGGAGCGTTTTACGTCGCGGAGCTGATCGATCGGCTGACGACGGACGGCGATCCGTTTCCGGTGGTGTTCGACTTGGCAACGGAAACGTTGGCGCAACTCGAAACGGGAAACTCGGTGATTCGGAGCCTGATTCGGTTCGAGCAGCGACTTTTGAAGGAGATCGGTCAACAACCGTCGCTCGACGTGTGCGTCGAATGCGGCAAGCCGATCGACGCGCAATTGCGACGGGTTCCGTTCGGATTGTTGGACGGCGGCGTCCTCTGCCCCGGTTGCCGGGAGGGACACCGCGAGTTGACGTCGGTTTCCCGCGACGCCTTGGACGCGCTGAAGCGGCTCAACGGCGACGATTGGGACCGATTTTCCTTGGAACGGAACGTGAAAAACGAAATACGAGGTTTGTACAATAATTATTTCAGTCATCTGATCGGTTGGAAGCCGCGCATGATCGACTGGTTCGGATTCATCGCCAAGAACGATCACGACATTTAGCCGGTACTCCGCGTCCATTAACGGAATAATGACAAAAAGCATATCCCCCGCTTCTCGCATCACGATCGGCCTTTTCCTGTTGTCGCTGACATTGTACGGTTGCAGTTCCGTTCCGTCGAAAGAACGGTGGCTGACGCCGACGCCGAAAAAACCGCCGCAACCGGAAGAACGGGTGCTCGGCCAAGCCCCGGCTTGGAACGACTATTCAAGCGCCACGGCGACTCCGGTTCCGAACACCCATCCCGTGCCGGCACCGACAACGATTCCGGCGCATTCGACGGTTCCGCCGACTCCGGTTTCAGCGCCGTCGGCCCCAGCCGTTGCGGATCCTTGGGGGGGAGTCGGAAACTCGCAACCGACTCCGATTCAAGTCCCTCCGATGGCTGCCCAAGCGGCTCCGGTTCAAGCGGCCCCCATGGTTGCCCAAGCGGTACCGATGGCGATGCCACAACAAGGAATGATTGCTCAACCGCTTCCGAACAATATTCCGCCGCAATATCCGCCGCAGTCGGGAGCGATCCCTCCCGGCTCGCCGTACCAACCGCCGGGACCGATGAACCCCGGCTCAATACCGCAGCTGCCGACGTCTCCCGACCAATGGGCCAATGGAGCGACGCCGATGTTGCCGGAACCGCAACTCGACGATCCGTGGGGACTCGACTCGAAAACGCCGGTTCGCCAAGCGGTTTCCATTGAAACCGCCGCCCAAAAAGAAGAGGAAGAGCGCGAACGTGCCCGGTTGACGGAACTCGCGAAAACGAAAACAAAGAAAGCGGACGATAAGTCGAGCTATCTCGACCCCCTTGACGACCCCGCCGGGCCGTTCGCCGACCGTGTTCAGAAAACCGACACGGAACGGGATCTTGTTCGCCAGGCGAGTTATGTCGAGGTTTCGCAGAAAAAATACGACAACTTTCCGGTCTACGATTGGGAAAAGGAAGAAAAAAAAGGATTCGATTGGGAAATGCTCGATCCGGTGAACTTCTTCACCAAGGTCCGTGATTGGGTCGGCCTCGGTCCCGACGAAAAGAAAGCGATCGCTGCCATGAAAAAGGGGCGGGAAATCATCGATCCGATCTCACGCGATCTTTCCGACAAACAGAAATGTCTCGCGGCCGCCAAGGAATTCTGGACCGCCGCCTGGCGTTGGCCCGACTCCGTGTTGGAAGAGGACGCGCTCCATTTGGCCGGGGAGTGTTACTACTTCGCCGGGGACTATCCCAACGCCATGAAGTGTTACCAAAAACTGATCATCAAATACCAGCATTCGCCGCATCTGGACACCGACGTTCGGCGGCTTTTCGCCATCGGACGCTATTGGGAGAAAGAAGCGTTGCGGGGCGTTTCTTCGATCAACATGTCGGAGAAGTCGCGGCCGACGTTCGACACGTTCGGTTGGGCGAAGAAAGCGTACGAAACGATTTTCATCAACGATCCGAACGGTCCGATTTCCGACGACGCCGTGATGGCGCTCGCGGAAGCGTACCTGAAACGGGGAAAATACCAAGGGGACGACAACTACGACCAGGCGGCGTATTATTTCAAGTATCTCCGGGAAAACTTCCCCTTGAGCAAACATGTTGCGAAGGCCCACGAGCTGGAGCTCCACTCACGGACCAGCGCTTACATGGGCGCGGAATACAACAGCAAGACGCTTGACGAGGCGGGGAAACTTGCCGAAGTAACGCTCCGGCAGTTCGGCAACGAACTCGGCGAGGACAAAGACGAAGTCGTCGCGATCAAGGAAGGGGTCGTCCAACGGCAGGCGGAACGTGAATGGGTGCTCGGCCAGCACTACGACAAGAAAAAGTACTACGGCTCGGCGAGAATTTATTACGAAAAACTGATCGACCAATATCCGCAAACGGCCTACGCCGAAAAAGCCCGCAAGCGGCTCGACGAAATCAGCGACAAACCGGCCCAACCGTCGAAATTTGAATTCATCCAAAAAGCATTCACCGCACGATAGCAGTGGAGAGTGGATAGTTGAGAGTGAATAGTGAATAGTGGAGAGTGAAGACGCAAGCGTTTTTCGTTCCACTCTCCACTCTCCGCCATCAACTCTCCACTCTCGGCTATCCACTCTTTTATGTTCCGATTTTCGTTCATTCTGCTGCTCCTGATCCCGTTCTGCGTCGGTTGTCTCGGCCTTGGGTACAAGGTCGGAACGAAGTCGCTCTTCAGCCAGGACGTCAAGACCGTTTATGTACCGATTTTCGAGTCCAACGTGGTTCGCCGTGACATCGCGGAACGCCTCACGGAAGCGGTCTGCAAGCGGATCGAAGCGAAATCGTCGTACAAAGTCGTCGGGCGACCGGATGCCGACAGTGTTTTGCAAGGAACGATCAGCCGCAACACCCGAAGCATCAATGTTTATAACAACTTCAACGATGCGCGACAAAAATTGGGGACGATGGATGTCACCGTCACCTGGAAGGACCGCCGCAGCCGCGATCTCCGCGACTTCGAGCCGATCCCCTGGAACGAAACCCGGGAAAGATTTTCCGCAACGAATTACACGCTCCCCGAATACGGGCAGTCGGCCGCCACGTCGGAGATGGAGCAGATCAACATGATCGCCGATCAAATCGTCGGGGCCATGGAAGTTCCGTGGTAAGTCGTCGCGGTGTCGTCGACCCGTTCAACATGCCTCGATTTTCGCAACGATTTCGGCGACACGGCGGCAGCGTTCCTTGACGACGGTCCAATTGCCGGCGGCGATGTCTTCTTTCGAAGCGATCCATGTTCCACCGCAACAGATGACGGTCGGCAACGCCAAATACTCGGCGAGGTTCGTTTCCGTAACACCGCCGGTCGGCATGAAACGGACTCCGGTGTGTCCGTAGGGAGCGGAAACCGCTTTCAACATGGGGACGCCCCCCATCGCTCCGGCAGGGAAGAATTTCAGGACACTTAAGTCGTCGCCGAGCGCCGCTTCGATTTCGCTCGGCGTGCAGACCCCCGGAATGAACGGCCAATCGACTTCATTGGCGGCGTCGAGCGTTTCCGGACGATAACCGGGCGCAACACCGAATTTCGCCCCGGCGTCCATGGCGTCACGAATATTCATTTTCGTCAGGACGGTCCCGGCGCCGACGAGCAATTCCGGACGTTTTTCGGTCATCGCCCCGATCGCGTCGGCCGCCGCCTCGGTGCGGAACGTGATTTCGGCAAGCGGAAGACCTCCTTCGAGGAGTGCATCCGCCAACGGGATCGCGGCGTCGGCGTTGTCAATCGCAATCACGGGAATCACACGGTACCGTTGGAGTGTTTCGATGAGTTTTTTCATGGCGTGTCGATTAATATTGTAATTTTTATGCCGGGAAGAACTGTAGCATCAGCGCGTCGTGATCTCGATAATCCGAAATGATCACGTCGGCGCCGGAGTCGACGAGCAGCGACCGTTTGATCGGGTCGACGCCGCCGCCGAAATCCGTTTCGTTCGAAGCGACGCCGACGACGAAACCGCCGACGGCCCGCACATTTTCCGTTTCGGTATGTCCGTCGCCGAATCCGATCAGCTCCTCCGGTTTGATTTGCCGCTCTTCGAGAATTTTCGCAACGACTTTCGCCTTCGAAAAGGCCTCGGGATCGGGAAGGGCTCCGTAAATGCCGCCGTCGAACAACTCCGTGATTCCGAGCAGCTCACATTCTTCTTTCACGAAACCGACGCTCGAACCGCTTGCCAGATAAACGGCGACGCCCCGCCGTCGAAATTGTTTCAATATTTCGACGGCTCCGGGGAGCATCATGTCGGACGGCGACAGTTTGCCGCTCCGCAATCCGTCGAGGCGGGCGTCGATCACGGGTTTGACGCGGCGGGAATGCTCTTTTTTGTACTCGATCGGCTCCTTCGTCGTTCCGCCGCGACGCTTGATTTCCTCGATCAGGGTGAACGACTGGTAAATCGTCGGCTTACCGGTGTTGCGGTCGACGAACGTCGAAACGAGACGTTCCAGGTCCTCTTGCGGTTCGTTCGCTCCAAGCGGCGTTGCACGGAGTTCCGCGATGAACTGCTCGATCATCGATTCACGCCAACCGGCGACGATGAGGCTGATCGTTCCGTCGAAATCGAATATCGCCGCCTTGGGCGGAGACGAGGGGCGGGGATTGCGGATGATTTCCATGGTGATTGGTAAGGAATCACCCCGCGCTTACGCTTGGGGCTAATATATGTCGCGAAATTAAAAACCGAAATCGTCGACTTTGACTTCTTTCTGTTTCAGCGTCGGATCGAACGCCGGTTTCGCTTGTTCGTGAACGGGATTGCCGTCGACGTAAACGGCGCGGTACGGCGTTACCGGACAAATATGTTCGCAAGCACCGCAGCCGACGCAAAGATCGACGTCGATTTCAGGAATCGTCAGTGCGTCCTTCGAATCGCCGAAGGGAACCATCTTGATCGCGCCGGTCGGACAGTGTTCGCCGCAAGCGCCGCAATTCGTGTGTTGCGAATCGACGACGCAGTTCTCCTTGATGAAATGCACCTTGCCGATCTGGATCAGGTGTTTCTCCTCTTTTTCGATCGGTTCCAAGGCATGGTTCGGACAGACATGGGAACAGACGACGCAATCATAGTTGCAGAACCCATGCTCGAACGAAACCGTCGGTTGCAGGAACCCGCTCAAGCCGTAGTCCGCGACGGCGGGACGGATCGCGTTGGACGGACATTTCGTTACGCAAAGATGGCACGCCGTGCACCGTTTTTGGAATCGTGCGATATTTCGCGCTCCCGGCGGAGCGATGCCGTTTTCTTTTTTGTACGACTTCTTGCTCTTTCCCGACACGCCGGGAGGCGCAAGGGCTCCGAGGCAGGCGGCGGTTGCCGCGACCAGGATACCGAGCATCGCCCGACGGGGTTCGACGCATTTCCCGTTGCGCGGCTCATCGGTCCGTTCCGGTTTGGGCGACTGCGCTTGTCCGGAAACGGTTCCGTAAAAAATGGAACCCCGTTTGCATGCCCCGAGGCAGTTGAAACAAGCGACGCAACGGCTGCCGTCGACCGTTTTCGCTTTGCTGTCGATGCACTCCCCTTTGCAACGATGCTCGCACAGCCCGCACGAAATACAATCGCGGTGGAATCGAATTCGCAACACGGAATATCGGGACAACAAACCGAGCAGCGTCCCGACGGGACAAATTTCGTTGCAATATCGACGTCCGAACTTGAAAGCGAGCACACCGACGAACAGGAGCATCCCGAACGACACGACGATCGTCGGCCAACTCGGGATGACGGGAACGAGAAAAACGGAATAATTCCCCCGGGCGTTCTCCATCAAGGCAACGCCGTTGTTCGCGGCGAGGACGAGCGGTCGAAACAGGCTGGAGATCATCCGGCCGTAAATGCCATACGGGTCGATCAGGCTCAGCACAATGTGAGCGTTCACGAAAAACGCCGCAACGCACAACGCCAAAATTCCGTAACGCAAAAAGTGTCGCGGCAACCGAAAGGCATAACGGCGTTTGCGATGAATCCGTTTTTCGAACCATGCAATAACGTCCTGGAGAATTCCGAACGGACAGACCGCGGAGCAGTAGATACGTCCGAAAAGAAGCGTCGTGATCCCCCAGAGGGCAAGCGTTCCGAAACCGATCAGGCCCCCAGTCATCAATGCGGGAACGATCTGGATTTCGGCAAGCCGGTGCATTCCGAGCGGCAGGAAGCCGTTGTAATCGACAAAGAAGAACGTGATCGCGGTGAAAAACGATACGGCCGTGATGAGACGAAGATATTTTATCATGATTACCGGTTGGGGAGCGCGGGATACCGGCTAAATGAGATGGCGTAACACGTCGGGGGTGAGTTCCGACAGCGAATGGATCAGCTTGTCGACGTTCGTGTATTCATCGATTCGATGGCCGCTGCTCATGAATCCGACGCAACGCATTCCGGCGGCTTTCGCGGCTTCGATACCGAAAACCGAATCTTCGATCACGACACAACGGTTCGGCGGAAGGTTCAACTTTTCGGCGCAACGGAGAAAAATTTCCGGATCCGGCTTCCCTCGCCGAACATCGTTCTTGCAGACGACGCCGCTCAAGATCGAGCCGATATCGAATCCATTGACCACGACATCGACGTTTTCACGCGGCGCCGACGAACCGATCGCCAAGGGAATTCCGGCGGCGTGCAGCGACCGAATCAGTTCGGCGGCGCCGGGCATCGCGGGAAAGTCGTGTTCGACCAGTTCCCGATACAACGCTTCTTTCGTGACGTCAATCTCGTCGATCCGTTCCTGCGGCAACTTGCGGTCCCAGAGCATTTCGACGATCTCCTGATTGACCCGACCGAACGATTCGTGGAACGCCTCGTCGGTCAACGTCAAACCGTCCTTCGCCAACATGCGACGCCAGCTTTCCCGATGGGGGCGATAACTGTCGATCAGCACGCCGTCAACGTCGAAAATCACGCCGAACATTTTTGCATTCATCATGAAATCGGATTAAGTCGGAACCACAGGTCCCGGCTCGTTTTAGCTCGTTGTTAGTCGAAAAGAACCATAAGGGCGTCGGCGAAAAGTTTCATGCCGGCCTTGTTCGGGTGGTTGATATCGTTCAACATCAACGTCGAATAAGGAATCCCCTGCCGCCAGAGCCGACCGTAACGCTTGGCGGCGTCGGCGAGAGCGACATTGTTCTTGGCACAAAATTCACGGACCGACTTTGTGTAGGGTCGTGGATCGTCGTCGATGTTCTTCTGCGTTTCCAGTTTCATCCAATCGGGGCGAACGTAATGCGGCGTCAAAATGATCCACTCGGCGCCGATCTCCTTGAAGTCGGCGAGAATCTCACCGTATCGCTTGTCGAGATAAGCGTCCTTCATTCCGGAGTCGTTGACGAATTCCATGGCAATCAGGTCCGGCTTCAAGGCGAGCACCTTTTCCTTGTAATTCTTCGGGCTCCCCGACGGTTCGTTGCGGTAAGTGTCGGAATTCCGACCGCCCCACGCTTCGGTGATCAGTTCGATTTTCGCTTTCGGGTATTTTTCACGGAGCCGGGCGACGAACTGTTCCTGCCAGCGCTCCGTTTTCGGATTGGGAAGGTATCCAGCGTCGGTCACGCTGTCTCCCCAAGCGAGAATTCGGACTTTTTCGCCGGCGTTCAGTTTCTTCATCGTTTTCGGCAGCAACTTTTCGGCGACGCTCGGCTTGACCGGTTTCGCCTCCGGATACGCGGTTTCCGTGATCGGGAACAGGCTTTCGTCGGTCAACTTTTCGATCCGGCCGTTGAGGAAGATATTCGCCAAACGAATATCGCCGTCCTGCAATTCGGGAACCGCCGGGTTCGCAACATGCGACGTTCCTTTGCGGAGAGCGAGCTTGCCGTCCTTCGTTTTGACGACGGAATCGAGCCGCTTTTGAGCGTAAATGTAATCGATGAAAACCGGTTGCTTCTCGCCGATTCGGCCTCCGTCGAGGCGTCCGATGCTCCCCCAAAACGAATCGAGTTGGTAATCCTTGCCGAGCTCGTACACCGTCGAATCCGGCGACGCTGTTTCCCGAACGACGACGGAATCCGGTTGCAGAACGCCGGTCGTCGAACATTCCTGAGCCTTGACTCCCTTGAGCGGCAACCCTTTTTTCCACGGAGCACCTTTGGGATCGAACACCGGCAATCGGTCGTATTTCTCCGCTTTGACGGCGACGACGTCCGGCTGAGCGACCGTCAGGTCGATGGTCGCCTTGCCGAGTTTGGCTTGGACCGTCCAATCACCTTTCAACTCCAAAGAAACGGTCTCCGCAGCATACACGGCGGGGACCAGCAGCAACGCCACCAGCAACGAAAGCATTCGCATGATTAACGAACCGGAACCTGTGGTCCCGGAATTGGGGGGAGCGGAATCAGTCGGGACCACAGTCCCGGCTCGTGAGATTACAATAATCCGCCGTATTCTTCGAGGGTTTTGCGCAGTTTGACGGCGTCGGCGGCGTCGAGTTCCGTCATGGGAAGCCGCAGTTCCCCGGCATCACGGCCGAGCATTTTCATGGCCGCCTTGATCGGAATCGGATTTGTCGCCAAGGAGAGCATGTCACGGCAGAGCGTGAACGTCTTGTAATGCAATCGTCGGGCTTCGAGAAGATTTCCCGCATCGAACGCCTTGCAAAGGGCAATCATGTCTTTCGGAATGATGTTACCGACGACGGAGATCACCCCCCGAGCGCCGATCGACATCAACGGAAGCGTCAAACTGTCGTCACCGCTGAGGACGGTCAGGTCGGTGTTCGCAACGATGGCGGACGTTTGATCCATCGACCCGGTCGCTTCCTTGACCATCACGATATTCTTGACGGCGGCGAGGCGAATGATCGTCGACGATTCGATATTTTTGGCGCAACGACCGGGAATGTTGTAAACGCAAATCGGAAAGTCGACTTTTTCCGCAAGCAGCTTGAAATGCTGGAAGAACCCTTCCTGCATCGGCTTGTTGTAATACGGAGCGACGACCAGCGCGGCATCGGCGCCGGCTTTCTTGGCGTACTGCGTCAGGTGAAGCGCTTCGTCGGTCGAATTCGCGCCGGTTCCGGCGAGGACCTTGATTTTCCCGGCGGCGGCTTCGACGGTCGCTCGGATCACCTTTTCATGCTCCTCGAAAGAAAGCGTCGGCGACTCGCCGGTCGTTCCCGCCGGAACCACGGAAGTCGTTCCCGCCGCAATTTGAAACTCAACCTGCTGCTGAAGGACGTCGAAATCGATTCCGCCGTTTTTGTAAGGGGTAATCGTTGCAACGGACAAACCGGAAAAATGCTCGAAACGTGTTGACATGAACGTTTGTAATAGAGACAAAATTATGAGGTCGAATGAACAGGGCCGTTCGTGGAAAGCGTCGATTATCTTTTATTGTCCGGGGTTGCCGGGGATTGTCAAGCCGTGCCGCCGACACGTCGAACGGTGAAAAAATGAAAATTTCGTCCCGTTCGAGTTGCAAATTGCAAAAAATATGCAAAAATTACGGATTAGGTATCTTTGGTGGACCGCGTTCTCTTTTTCAGCAAGCACCTTTCAGTTGCTTTGGGGGTTTTTATGAATCTCTCGTTTTTTCGTCCTGTCCTTACGGGCTTCGTTCTCGGTTTCCTCCTGACGACGATCGCTCAGGCGTCCGAAACGCCCAACGCTCCCGCTGCCGAACAAAAGAAAGAAGAAGCAAAAAAAGACGAGCCGAAGAAAGAAGAACCCAAGAAAGAGGAGCCCAAAAAGGAAGAACCGAAAAAAGAAGACTCGAAAGCGGATACGGTCGAACTCAAGAAGGAACCGCTCCGGTTGACGGTTCGCCTGACAGGAACCTTCGAGTCGAAACAGGCCGCGACGGTTCGCCTGAAAGGGGAAGAGTTCACGGCGTTCGAAGTTCTGAACGCCGTCAAACACGGAGCTTCCGTTCGTAAAGGGGAGGTGCTCATCCGATTCAACGAACAGAAATACAACGAAGCGTTCGCCGATCGAAAACGGGCGCTTCGGCTCAGTGAGATTGCGCTGAAAGAAGAAGAAATTGCGCTGCGGTACCTTGAAACCCGGCAACCGATCACCCGAGAGACACAGGACCGCCAGAAACGGGAAGCGGATGAGGATCTCGCTTATTTCTTTAACACGGAACAGAATTGGACCAAGCGCCAAATCGACATGATGTTGAAGCGAAGCGACTTCTCCCTCGAAAGCGCCAAGGAAGAGTTGAAGCAACTCGAAAAGATGTACAAAGCCGATGATCTTGTCGAGGAAACCGAAGAATTCATCCTGAAACGAACCAAGTTCATGGTCGAAATGCAGGATTTCTTCAACGAGATGATGCGCGAAGACATGTCCCGCATGAAAGGGACGCTGCTTCCACGCATGGAAACAACGACGAAAACGACGGCGAAACTCGCGGACCTCGATTTCCGCAAAAGCAAGGAAACATTCGGATTCGTTCTCGAACAAGCAAAACTGAAATTGGAAAAGTCGACCGAAACACACAAAAAGCTGGTCGAATCGTACAATAAATTCGTCGCCGACAAGCAGATGCTGCAACTCCGCTCTCCCGCCGACGGCGTCGTCTATTACGGCGAATACAGCGGCGAAACGTCCAAAGGAAAATGGAGCGGAGCCGCCCAGCTTGCCGGGGGACTCAAGGTCAAGGATACCGTGAAAAACGACCAGGTTCTTTTCACGATCGTCGATCCGACGGCCTCCCTGATGCGAGCGACGGTCACGGAAAAGGATCTCCGCTGGGTGCATCCCGGCGTTTCCGGCAAGGTTCAGCCGACGGCGTTCCCGAACATCCGCTTGAATGCGAAAGTCGCTGAAATCAACGGGTATCCGTCTCCGGCGAACGATTTCGTGACGCTCCTTTCCGTCGAGGTTCCCGGCGGTACGAAAATCTATCCGAACATGACCGGGAGCGTCGACCTGACCGTTTACGACAAGAAGGATTCGATTCTCGTTCCGACCACGGCCCTGAAACGGGAAGAACTCGAAGACGATTCCTGGAGCCATGCTTATGCCTTTGTGCTCTGCAAGGGGGGAACGACGAGCAAGGTCAAGGTTCGGCTCGGCGAAGTGAAGGGGGACAAGACGGAAGTGCTCGGCGGAATCAGCGAAGGCGCGAAAGTCTACAAGAAAGCGGACGACGGCGAAAAGGCGATCGAAAAAGCGAAGGAAGAAAAGGAAAAGAAAGAAAAGGAAGCGAAAGAAGCCGCCGAAAAGGCTGAGAAAGAACGTAAGGAAAAGGAAACCGCTGAAAAGGCTGCCAAGGAAAAAGCCGAAAAAGAACGACAGGAAAAAGAAGCTGCTGAAAAAGCCGCCAAGGAAAAAGCTGAAAAAGAACGACAGGAAAAAGAAGCCGCTAAGTGATAAGCCAAGTCCAAAGAGAGGACCAACGCTCGTCATCCCCGCGCAGGCGGGGACCTAGACGAAGGAGGCAGTAAACCGTTTGCATCCGTGAATATCGCGTGCAAGAGCGCATTGAAAATAAATCTCTAGGTCCCCGCCTGCGCGGGGATGACGACACAAAATTTACCATTCCGCCGTGCCGCCCTGAAGATAGGCGTGAATGTCTTTCGCCGCGATACGACCTGCTCCCATCGCCAAAATCACGGTCGCGGAACCGGTCACGATGTCGCCGCCGGCCCAAACATGCGGTTTCGAGGTTCGACCGGTTTCTTTGCAAACGATATATCCGCGTTTGTTCAGCTCCACACCAGGGGTGTTCTTCGTCAAGAGCGGGTTCGCCAAAGCTCCCGCCGCAACGATCACGCAGTCCGTTGGGATCTCGAACGCCGAGTTCGGCACCGGATTCGGCCGCCGCCGCCCGGAAGCGTCCGGCTCGCCGAGTTCCATTTTTTCGCAAATCATTCCCCGAATCCGACCTTTATCGTCGCCGAGATATTCGGTCGGGTTCGTCAGAAAATTGAATTCGACCCCTTCCTCTTCGGCGTGGTGGACTTCTTCGGCGCGGGCTGGAAGTTCCTCTTTCGAACGTCGATAGATGATCTTGACCGAATCGGCGCCCAATCGGAGCGCCGATCGGGCGGAATCCATCGCGACGTTCCCCCCCCCGACGACGCAAACGTTTTTTCCCTTGACGATCGGCGTGTCGTACTTGGGGAATTGGTACGCCTTCATCAAATTGGAGCGGGTCAGGTATTCGTTGGCGGAATAGACCCCCCCCAAATCCTCCCCGGGAATGTTCAGGAACATCGGCAGACCGGCGCCGACGCCGACGAAAACGGCGTCGAATCCATCCTCGGTGAGCAATTCGTCGATCGTGATCGTCCGACCGATCACCTGATTCAGCTCGATTTTCACGCCGAGTCGGCGAAGATAGTCGACTTCCTTCTCGACAATCGCCTTCGGAAGCCGAAATTCGGGAATTCCGTACATCAGAACGCCCCCCGGTTTGTGGAACGCCTCGAAAATCGAGACATCGTAACCGAGCAGAATCAGGTCGCCTGCCACGGTCAGTCCGGCGGGACCGGCACCGACGACAGCGACCCGTTTGCCGTTCGAGGGTTGCTTTGTCGGCATTTCAACGAGATTGTTTTCCCGTTCGTAGTCGGCGACAAATCGTTCACAGCGTCCGATGGCAACCGGCTCGAATTTTTTGCCGAGAATGCATTTCGACTCGCATTGCGACTCTTGCGGGCAAACCCGTCCGCAAACGGCGGGAAGGGCGTTCGTTTCCTTGATTTTTCGGGCGGCGGCGGCGAAATCCCCATCTTTCAGGAGCATCAGGAATCCGGGAATGTTCACGTTGACCGGACACCCGGCGATACAGGAAGGACGCTTGCAATTCAAACATCGGGACGCTTCCTGTCGGGCCATTTCGGGGGTGTATCCGAGGGGCACTTCGAGAAAATTTCTGGCGCGGACTTTCGGCGGTTGTTCGGGCATCGGAGTTCGCCCGATTTTCTGTGTGACAAGCGGAGGATTCGACATGAGGCAATGGGGTTCGTGGTTCGTGAACACTTCTCCATGACGATTCCCATCTTATCATCGAATCGCGAACTGTAAAGGGAAAGCCAATACCCTGCGCTCTGGGAGCGTTTTCGATAAAGGGGGGCGTTTGTCGTTGTATTACTAACGTCTGGGATCGTGAAATTTTTTCACGATCGGCGCCGGCAGGATCGGGAGCGGAGCGACCATCCTGTGAGTTTTCACGACGAACGGAAACTCGGTTGACGGCCCAGCCGCGCTGGGTGAACGGAAGTGTTCACCGTCCCCCTCTTCCTCGGGAGAGGGGACGTTAATCGAAGCCGCTTTCAAGAAAAATCAAGTCGAATACGCCACCAAGTCCCCGCCTGCGCGGGGATGACGGCATTTTTCGTTGCCGCTACACCGCTTCGCCGTCGGTTTCCAGCACCAGCGGTCCCGGCAGGAGCACAAACGTGCAGCAGGGATGTCCGTCGTGTCGACTGCGGCTCACTTCCAGAGGAGCGTTCACGATTTTTTGCATTGCTAAATGATCGATGAAGCACTCGGTATTGGTACCATCGGTCATGGAAACGAACGGGCAATTGAATTTTCGAATTTCCGCGACACCGTTTTTTTCATGAAATTCCGCCAACCTTCCACAACAGAGCAGAATATTGACGAATTCCTTCATGCGGTCCTTCGGATGCTCACTGGAAATCTGGTTGATGAATGTTTGCGCCACTTCCATGGCGACATCATGGCAAACCGTGACAACCGCCGCGTCCCCGAAATGCTTTTTAACCGACCGCCAAATCGCCGGAACGACGATATCCTGATTTCCTTCGAAAAGGTGTCGCATCGCTAATTTTGTCGCCGTGAAAAGATAGCGCGGGCGTCCCCTTCCCGGGCAACGTTCGATGGTACGTTCGACATATCCGGACAGGATCAACTCGTCGATCTGCTCCGTAACCGCCGTTCGTGTAATGTTGAGCGATTCGATCAACTGAACAATCGTTTGGGGCGGATGACCGATCAGCAGTCGCATGATCCTCATTCCGGACTCGCTGATGGAGGGGCGTGTTACGTTGTTTTTTTTCGGCATGGTCCGGCCCTTTTGGGCAGATTCCGTGTTAAGAAAAGACGATCAAAAGGTACTTGACAACTCCACTTTCCGCTTTGTCTCTTTTATACCATCTTCGTCGATTCGATTCCAGTTGCAAATACAATAAAAAACAAAAAAATCAGACGCGAATGCAAAAAAAAGCGTTATAAACTGAAACGCTTTTCTAATCATCCATCTCCAGAACGGCCGTTCCGTCCGCTCCCTCGTTTTCTTGCGGGCAATGCTCCATTCTTTCGTAATCAATGATATAATGAGGATGATATCGTCGTTCAGTGAGAACGCCATCTGTCGAATTGCCTGCCCGCCCAAGCAAAAATCGTCGGAAAAGAGCCGCCATGTCGAAAACGCCTCAACTGTCCAATCTCGAAAAATCGGTCCGCAAGGCCCTTTTTTATCAGCGTCTGCGCTGGGGAAGCCTCTTTTCGCTGTTCACGATCGCCGTGGCCGTTACGGGTTTTTGGGGAATCCGACATCGCTTGACCGATATCAAAGACGTCGCTGTTTACACGAATATCGACAAGGAATCCCCGTCGTATTGGAGCGACCGCGTCGAACAGGACATTGCGCAAACCCGTGCGTTAAAGCTCCCGGAAAAAGACGAACAGCTCCGAATGGTCGTCCGTTTGCGGAAAACGCTCACGGCGGCTGCGGCGGTCTCCGAAGGGTTTTCTCGCAGCGTTGCCGTCTCCGACACGGCGTTGGCGATCTTCAAGCACGACATCGATGTCAACGTCGACGAATTTCTGGACCAGACCGGCGAAACCCCCTTGGCGATGGCCATACGAGCCAAGGTTCTCATCGCTTACGCCTTGATGCTCCTGCGGATCAACAATCAGGTCGCCGCGACCGTTGCCATGAATGCTTACGAACGAATCGTCAACCAAGCGGACTTGAAACTCGACTCCGATCCGACGGAATGGGCGTTTTGCGGCGCCGTGAAGTTCTATTGGTACACCCGCAACATGAATGCGTTGGACGACCTGTTTCGCTTGAATTTGAAATACACGCCGCGCATCGTCGACAACAATCTCCGCTTGAAAGCGTATCGGATCATCGCCACGGAACAAGCCCGCATCGGCAGGGACCGGGACGCGATGGAAACGGCGACGCAGATCACGAATTCGGTCGAATCGGTTCGGGCTTTTCAAGGCATCATCGTGAACATCGCGCGGCCGACGTCGCCGGATCTTTCGAATCCGTCCGTTTTTCTCCCCCCTTCCATCGGCCCTTGGGAGCCGATTTCGATTTCGAACTCCAAAAACGCCAAACGCGTGATGAACGACGTGATTCGAGTGATCGCCTCCCATGACACTGTCAGCGATCAAGTCGAGCTCCTTTCCCGTTTGGCTTGTTCCCGGATGGTTTGCGATCCGTATCTCTACGATATTTACAAAAGCTGCCTGTTGGAATCCGACAAGCTCAGCGACAACGTCAAGCGGCCGATTCTCGCCAAGCTGCAAAACCCGGAATCCGATGCGATTCGTGTGTCGCTCAAAATGCCGCCGCTGGCGAAAAAGAAGAGCTCCGACCCCGCTTTGGACGATTGGTCCTCGTCGTTCGGCGAGACGAGCGTCGACCTCGCAGCGTTCGACCCGAACGCCATGAAGGAAATCATCAACTTGGAGTGGACGAAAATCCGACTCAATATCGCCCGATCGTTCCTGATCGTCAACCGTCGCATGGACGTGATCCGATCGCTCCAGGACGCCGTCAAAATCGCGGACTCCCTGAAAGACGTGCAAGACCGGATCACCTATCTTTTGGAAATCGCGGCAGTACAAATCAGCGCCGGCGACATCGCCGGCGTCCAGCTCACGTTTCAGAAAATCGGCCTGCCGCGCCGCGGCAATGGAAAGGCGACCTGGATTTCGGAAGCGGAGGAGCTGGAATCCGATGCCGATGCACGACCACGGATCGACAACGCCTTCACCGAATCAAGCATTGCACGGCTGGCGAGGCTGAAAGTCCAGGCGAGGTTCTTCAGCGACGCCGAAATGATGATCAGCTATCTCCCCTCCGGACCCGCCAAAAACAGCGAGTACGTTTTTCTCGTCACGGAATTGATTCGAAGCCAACGACTCAAGGAGGCGACCGGCGCCGTCGTCAACATGGGGGAAGGTCCCCGGCAAAACGCGGCCCTGAACCGCCTGGCGATCGCCAAAGGGGGCGGGGAAGAACATTACAAAGCGCTCGGCTTGACGTTCCCGCAAGAAGGGGTGTCGGACAACGATCTTGCATCGACGGCACAATCGCTGTACCAATACGGTCTCTACGATGCGGCGGCGGCAGCGGCGGCTTCCATCACCGACAAGGGGAATCGGGACGCCATTCTTGGGCGGATCGTCAAGGATATCATGCTGTTTTTCAGCAATTACGGCGATGTCGACGCGGACCACATCACGTCACGGAAAAATTTGTTCGATGTCGCGGTTCGGGTTTTGGAAAAAATCGAGTCTCCCCAAAGTTACTCCGAAACCATGGAGACGATCTTGTCGATCGCGGTCCCCGCCGCGACCAATCTTGAAGATCAGGAGGCGTTGCAACCGCTTTTCACCAAGGCGTTCGAACGGTGTCGTGAGATCGCCTCGACGGACGTCGCCAAAGCGGAATGCCTGGCGAAAATCGTTACGTCGAACATCCTGCTTTACGCCAAATCGAAAAAACGCCCCCCCCATTGGCCGATGCTGAATAAAGAGTTGGACGCTCCACAGATCGACGAGGTACGAAAAATTCTCGCCGAAGCGATCGAAATCGTCAACGAAAGCAACGACGACCTTGGACGCGCCCTCGCCATGTCATCCATTGCCCGCTGCCTCGGCCTGATCGGAAACACCGCCAAGGCCCGACAAATCGCGGACAACGTAGTCGAAATCGCCCAAACCTTGAACAACAAACGCCAGAGCATCTTGTTGGTGCTCTCGGTCGTTCCCACATTGCAAGCGATGGGGCACACCGAGGCCGTCCGCACGACCATGCAGGCCGCGTTCCGAATCGCCGAGGAAGTCTCCGGGAACGACCAAAGCGTTCCCGACGCCGGAGGTGTGTTCGAGTTGAAGTTGCGCGATTCCGAAATCGACCGACTCATTCGATTCATGCTCGAAAACGATGACGCCGTCGACGCCGTTTCCATGTTGGGCCGAATTCGCGAAACAAGAATCAAAGACCAGCTCCTCCAAATCGCGTTCTTTCGGTCCGTCGACAAAGAAGAATACGGAGAAGCCGAGGCGACGGCGAGAAAAATCTTCAAGCCGAACACCAAAGAGAAGCTGCTCCGTGACTTGGCTTTCGTTCAGAAGCATCGCGAACCCAAACCCTGACGGACGGCAAACGCCTTCACGCCGGAACCTTCGGTTCGCGGGCAAACACCTGACCCCTTTTTCTTGATGCCTTCTTTTCATATCGAAACGGTCGGTTGCCAGATGAATGTGCTCGACAGCGAACTGATCGCGTCCGGCCTGATGCGGATCGGCCTCACTCCGGCGGAGGGGATGCGCGACGCCGACGTGATTCTTTTCAATACCTGTAGTATCCGGCAACACGCCGAAGACAAGATTTACAGCGCTCTCGGACGGCTCAAGCACTGGAAAGAGCGGACGCCGCACGGTGTTCTCGGCGTCCTCGGCTGCATGGCACAGAAGGACCAAACGCTGATCTTTCGCCGGGCGCCGCATGTCGACCTGGTGCTCGGGCCGGGCCAACTCGAACAGCTCCCCGGCGCCGTTCAAACGCTTCTCGAACGAAAATCGGAACGTCGTGAAACGGAACCGACGCTCCTGGTCAGCCTGGCGCGGCTCCAACAGAAACACGCCGATGTCGTCGACAGTTTTCGGCTCTACGATCCGATCCGATTGGCGGAAACACGACAGCGGCGATTCCAAGCGCTTGTTCGGATCATGTTCGGCTGCGACAAATTCTGTTCGTACTGCATCGTTCCGAGTGTTCGCGGTCCGGAACAGAGCCGTTCGCCGCACGAAATCCTCGACGAAGTCCGCATGCTCGCTGACCAAGGGACGCTCGAAATCACGTTGATCGGTCAGACGGTCAACTCCTACCGCTTCAAGGAAGGTGAGCGGACGACACGACTCGCCGATCTTCTCGCCATGATTTCGGACGTCGACGGTATTCGCCGCATCCGTTTCGTCACGAATTATCCACGCGGCATGGACGACGACCTACTCCAAGCGGTCCGCGATCTCCCGAAGGTCGGGAAGCACATCCACGTTCCGGCCCAGAGCGGATCGGACGCCGTCCTTAAACGGATGAAGCGGCAATATACCGCCGCCGAATACCGCGAATTGGTCGACCGGATTTACGGAACGATCCCCGATTCGTCGATCACGAGCGATTTCATCGTCGGTTTCTGCGGCGAAACGGACGCCGAATTCAACGAAACGGTCGACCTCGTTCGTTACGGACGCTTCAAAAACAGCTTCATTTTCAAATACAGCGAACGGCGGGGAACCAAGTCGGCGGAGCTTTATCCCGATGACGTTCCGGAATCGGTGAAGAAACAGCGGAACAACGAGCTCCTTGCCGTACAGGACGCGATCAGTCTTGATCTTAACCGCCGTTTTCTCGGCCGACGTGTCGAAATTCTGGTCGAAGGGCCGAGCGGCATGGGAACGCCTTCGGAAGGCAACGAAAATCAAAAACAGTTGACAGGCCGCACCCCCTGTGATAGAGTTGTCGTGTTCGACGGCGACGACTCGCTGATCGGACGTTTTGCCGAAATCGACATCACCGATGTCGCGCCATTCACCCTGATCGGCCATGCCCAGCCCGATTGAAATCACGCTTCAGCTCCTGAGCAAGTCGAAGAACAAAGCGGCGGGCCGCCTGTTGGAGGATGCGCTGGCGTCGTCGGACGAAACAGTACGGCAATCCGCCGGACGGGAAATGGTCTCCAGCCGCGGCGTCAAGGGGTTGACGGACTTGATTCAACGGTATGATCCGTCGGACGAGGGAACCTTACAGTTGTTTGCCGACAACCGCGACAAAATGGTCCCGGCGCTGCGCAGCGTCATTTTGGGAAATGAGGAGCAAGCGAGCCGCAATGCGTTCCGGATCATGTTGTCGAACGAATACTTCGAAATGATCCCGACGCTCCTGACCATTTTTTCCGAACGGGGCGATCGTCTTTCGGGGGACTCTCCCCTCTCCGAAGTGATCCTGCATTTGATCGAAAAGTATATTCAGGCATTGGAAAACCGTCGGCAACGGAAATACATGTTCGGCGTCATCATGCCGGACATCGTCAAGGCGTTGTCGCAAGCGTTGATCGACCATCACCGAACCGATCCGCCGTTGATCCTGAACGTTTTCCTGATGCTCTTTCCGTATTTTCCGGAAGAGCAGCGGGACATCGCCAAAGTGTTGCGTAATCCGTCGCTTCCGGCGTACTTGTCGATCTACAAAATCCTCCTTTCGGAGAATCCGCCGCAAGCATTCCGGTTCGTGTATCACTGTCTCGACAATCTCGATCCCCCCCAGTTGGCGTTGTCGGTCTTTGCGAAGCGGCACGACATTGCGTTCCTGGAGCGCATGTTCAAGGCGATCGGCGAACATTTGTCGCAGGAACTCATCGACAACCTCAAGAGAATCCAACGCTTCGAATGGTTGGATCAATTGCGCGTCATCCTGGCGCAGTTGGACGAAATTGCGCAACGAGGATTCGTCCTGGTGGTGAACCACTCGCAGCTTTCGCCGGAAGAGCGAACCGGGCTGCTGTTCGACATTTTTCGGTACACCAAATCCGGAGGGCGTCTCGCCGTCCTTGAAACGCTTGCGTCGGAACCTGGCGAGCGGATCGACCACCTCGTCTGGCAGGCTTGCGACGACCCGTCGCCGGACGTCCAAGCGGAAGCGCTGAAACTTTTGCGGCAACGGGATCTTCCGAAAGCCTCCCTCAAAATTTTGCAGTATGCGGCGAGTCCCCACGACGTCGTCCGCAACGTCGTCCAACACCTGCTGCCGGAATTCCGGTTCGGACGATTCATCGACATGTTCGACCAATTGGGGGAAGAGCAGCGGCAGGCGATGTTCAAAATGGTCAAGCGGATCGATCCGAACCTCGTCGAGGAGATCACTTACCAATTTGAGAACGGTGACATGGCGACGAAAGCAAAGACGCTGCTCTGCATCGAATACGGCGAATTGGTGCCGACATTCGAAGAATCCCTCTGCACGATGTTGATGAAGGAATCGAACGCGACCTTGCGGGGACGTGCCGCGAAACTTCTTGCTGCCGGACATCGGGAACTGAGCCGCAGCACCCTCGTTCAAGCCTTTCATCGAGACGCCAGCCCGGATGTGCGAGCGATCGCGAAAGAAAGCCTGGAAAATCGTCCGACGCCATGGGAGGTCAAATGAACCGACAACGGTGGTGGACAACCGGATGCTTTCTGCTGACGATCCTGTCGACGACGATGGCGGTCGCTTCCATCCGCAATCAACCGCCGCTGAAAACGACCATGCGGGCCAGCGATTTTCTTCGGGAATCGAGCAAACAGTTCAGCTCCCGATCGGAGGGAGAAGGGTACGGATTTTTCCTCGGATTCTTTCTTTTCCTGCTGATACTCGGAACCGCATTGTATTGGATCGATTGGTTTTATCGGCGCCGCCATCTCCAGGGAACCGACAATCCACACTATCTTTTTTCCGAGTTGGTTCGCGCTCACAGGCTGAACCGGACGGAGCAGCGGTTTCTTCGCAATCTCGCCGTCGACATGGATCTTCCGGATCCGTTGCCGTTCTTTATCGAACCGAAGTATTTCCTTGCCATCCTGGACGATGATCGTTACACGCACTCAAGATCGATGGCCGAATCGCTGTTGAAAACGCTTTTCGGCATCGAACGCAAAGACGGTCGAACGTCCAGCGTCGCCGTTTCCGGTATTTATCGCGGTGCAACGACGATCATCAAGCGTCCTGCGGAAATCGACGAACGGTAGGTCTTGGTCAATCCCTGCGCAGGAATTATCGGCTTTTTCAGTCGTATTTCTTTCAACGGTCGGCGCATTCTGCCCATTCTGCCTTTGCCTATTCTTCCATATCACCGTTTGAATTCGCCGATTTTGCGAGAAAATTGCGAGATAGTGATAATTAGTGAAGTCCCAAGTCGGTGATTTCCGATGGAGAGCAATACACATTGGACGCCGAAAATGCTCTTTTCGGGAAAAGTGTGCGGCGAAATACTAAAAAGATAATCGTGCTTGTCGGAAAGTTGGGTCTTCTTTCCGACGCAGAAAACGAATTACGGAGAGTTCGTTCGAATCGCCTGGGGATCTGTTTTCGTGGAAGGCGAGGTTGGTCGGCGGAGCAATCCGCTTTCCCGCCGATGGGACGAGGCGAACGATGTCTGCAAGAAAGGATTGTTTACTTTTATGAAAACAATGAACGGAATCACGAACGAGCTTTTAGTCAAGAAAGCAAGGAAGAACTGGAAAACTCGCTGCGGAGCGTTTCTCCTCGCCGCCATCGCAACACTCTACGGCGGTCAAGCCGCGTTCGGTGTCGTCACTATCACGACGGGAGCGGGAAACCAGTTGGCAACCAACTGGAACTTCGCCACCACGCCGACTCAGGGAGCTCCCGGTCCCAATGCCGGTGGACCCGGTCAAAACGCCCATACGGAATACGCCTGGCAGGGGCCGACGGGAACCTACGGCACCTATGACAGCCTGAATTATCTCGCCAACGGAATGACCGTCAACACGACCGGTCCCAACGGCGCGACGGGAACTCATACGCTCAACTCCGGCGACTCGATCACCATCAACAGCGGTGAAGTGATGTTCACCAGCTCGTTGAACTGGTCCGCCTCCGCATTTACCGTGACCGGAAGCGGCGGCACGATCTACGCGTTGGGGGGGGACCTGAACCTCAACAGCCGCTTGAACAACAGCGCGTCGTTGACCATCAGCGACATCACGCCCGGAACGGGGGTTTCGGGGAACAGCATCACCGTAAGTGGTGGTACGAACACCGGTAACATCTATCTTGACAACACCATCATGAACCTCAACGGGAATCTTGGTGGCGGCAATGTCGGAACGATTCAGGTCGGCTTGCGAGGTCAACTCAACGTCGCTACGAACAATGTTGGCAATAATATCGACGGTTCCTTCACCGGCGCTACCAATACCCGCAGTTTGGTCAGTATCTCGGGTACGTCGAACTTGAACGGTTATCTCAGTGGCAGCATTGCGTTGACCGGCGGCGGTCGTGCTCATATTACGGCAAACAACACCGGTGTCGGACCGAACGGCTCCCTTTCTAAGTTGACGGTCCTGAACGGTACCGTCGCCCAGATCGACAACCAAAACAATCTCGGTACCGCGCCGGTCGCTTTGGGAAGCGGCGGCATTCTGGCGAAGCATCGAAGCGTCGGCGATCTCACGATTACCAATAATGTCAACATCGGCGTCCTCAACGACTCCGGCGAGTTGCTCGCAACCGGTGGCGGGTTGAGTTCCAATGTCGGCTCCGTCATTCCATGGAACGAAAACGCCGACGACCTTCACGACGCCGGACGTCGATTTATCATTTCGGGAATCCTGAGTTCGACGTTTTTGGATTCGATGGTCGCGATCAACTCCGACCTGGAAGCCTTCGGAACGGTCGTGCTGGCGAACTCCGCCAACACCTACAAGGGGAGCTTCGACGTCTATAAAGGCGTTCTCGAAGTCTCTTCGGAAGGTTGCTTGGGACTCAGTGCCAACGACGTCAACAAGTATAGTATCAATCTCGGCGGAACGGTCGCGGGATCGTACACGGACCGTCCGACGTTCCGCGTGGTCGGCGGCAAGAAAACCTCGCAGACGATCGCCCATTCGATCCAACTGAATGCCGACGACGCCACGTACGAAGTCTTCACGACTTCTGTTTCGTCATCCGTCAGCGGTACGCAGGGACAGTTGTTCTACGACAAAGACGGCAATCCGATCCAGGTTTCGGATGGAACTCCGTACTACGACATCAACGGCAATCCGATTTGGATGGAAGGATCCATGCCGCTCACGGAGCGGGCCAGCTTGGCGGACCGTGATCGGTTCACGGTTCACCAGGTCGGACTCGTTACAGGTGCTTACGACCTGAACAAGGCGGGCGACGGCGTACTTTCGCTGGAATGTGCGAACAACTACACCGGCGACACGGTCATTTGGCACGGCGTACTGCGGATCAACAGTGCCGAGAACATCAACAACAACAAGAACGCCAAGATCCTGATCGGTGGCAACGCCGGTTACGAAACGACCAACTTCCGACCCGTCTTCGAGACGACGCTCGGCAAATGGGACACGAACAAGGTGATCATCAACGCCTCCGTCATGGTCAACCAGACCAACAGCATCATCCGGACCACCGGTCTTGGCAACGAAACGGTGATCAACGGCAAGGTCGGCACCGAATACGTCAGCGGTTACGACGGATCCTACGCTCAGTACGACGCCGTCCTGATCAAAGACGGTGCCGGAACGCTCACCCTTCACGGGACAGGCGAATGGGGCGCCCAAGGTGCGGGCGAATTGCAAATCATGCAGGGAACGGTTCAATTCAACTCGCCGAAGAGCCTTTCCAAGGGATACATTACCATCGGAACCGATCCGAGTACCTACAAGGATCTCGAAACGATCGACAACTACGATACGACCAACAATGTTGCCGTACCGTACAAGGCGACGCTGAAGCTCGAAGCAAACAGCGGCGACGTCGCGATCGGAAACCAGATCATTCTGGCGACGCCGCGAAGCAGCTCTTCGGACAACACCGGCAGCTTCATCGAAGTCGGAGCCGGCTCGAAGTTGACCCTGACGTCGACGGTTCGTGAAGCGGGCACCGCCAACGGTTCGGACCTGAACAAGGCCGGAGACGGGGAACTGGTCCTGACCAAGGGGAACAGCTTTACCGGTTGGACCAAGGTTTTCGCGGGAGCGTTGACGACGACCGAAACGGAAAACAATCTGATCAACAGCCTCGGTGTCGATCTGATCGGCAAGAACACGTCGTTCAATCTCGCCGGAGCGGACCAATGGGTGCAGAACCTCAAGGGGGGAGACGCAACCGCCGATCCGAACGAACTGAATCCGGCCAACTGGACCCGCTCCGTCAACATCGGCAACAACAAGCTGGTGGTGGCAACGACCCTTACCGACAGCAAGAACGGCCTTGCGAACGTCCTGTACGGAAACATCACATCCGGCGCCAACGGCATTCTCTCGAAGCAAGGAACGACCAACTCGACGTTGGCCGCCGGATTCGACGGATTCCAGGGCGGATTTGATATCCAGTCCGGTGACATTCGGATGCTCACCGACGCGGACGTTACCAGCCTGACCGGTAAGACGGGCTCCCATCTCGACCTGTACGGCAACACATTGACGGTCGATATCGGCAGCAACTACCAATACAGCGGTACGATCGTCAACACGCTCCCGAACCAGACGAGCGCGGGCCGATACGGAACGTTGGTGAAAACCGGTGCGGGAACCCTCACCACGAACTTCACCGAGTTCTCCTCCGGTCGGGCGTTCAACGGCAGCGTGACGCTGGAAGAAGGCCGGATCAAGTCGACCTCCGACTTCACGATGGCCGCCGGTAACACGATGACCTTCTACGTCCACACGGACGCAAACGGCAGCGTCACCCCGTTGGTGTTCGACATCAGCGGCTACCGGGCGAACTTCTCGGCGGCTTCGACATTGGATGTCCTTGTCGGCGACGCAACGACCGGATGGTCCGACCCGACGGGACGAACCATTCTCGGCGAAATCGACGGAAACGACACGTCGAACTACGACGGTTTGAAAACCTCGACGACGAACTCGCTCTTCCTGAGCTTCGACAAAGAGATTCGGACCTCGGCTGGTCGCCGCGACCTGTTGATCGTCGCCAACGTCGGCGGTTTCGCCGGAATCGGTGAATCGCTCAACGAAGTCGAAGTCGGAACGAACTTGGACGGCATCCGAACCCAGAACCTGACGGGAAATCCGGATCTCGCGAACATTTTCAAAGCCCTTTGGGCCGCCGGTTCCAACGTGACCACGGACGCCGAACGGGCCGCTCAATCGAACATGATTCGTGGAATCTACCGCGAACTGTCCGGCGACGTCATTGCGAACGCCAACTACATGGGACTCGACAGTCCGTGGAAGCGACCGTTCGATCGACTGAACCTCGACAGCCAGATGGTTTACGTCCATCCGCAGCAACGCCAGTATCGGCCGATGCCGGCACAGGCTCAGCAATATCGTGGACAGGCTCCGTTGGTCGCCAACATGCGGAACATTTGGTTCACGCCGACCTACCAGGGAGTGAGCGTCCGGTCCGACGGAAACGCCCGCGGATTCAACATCGAACGCCCCGGATTCCAACTCGGTTGGGACAAACGGGTCGCTCCGAACGCCTCCGTCGGTTTGATGCTCGGATACTCGTCTCCGTCGTTGCATCAGAACTACGACATCGTCGACGCGGCCGACTTCCAGTGCGGCATCTACGGCGGTGCGATGGTCGGATACTTCGTCGAAGTCAAAGGATTCATCGGATTCGGACACCAGAACTACAAGTCGACCCGAACCGTCGACCTGCGGCCCATCGGAATGCCGACCCAATCCGCCCACGGAACATTCGACGGCGACACGTTCAACTTCAGCTTGGAAGTCGCCCGACCGCTGTTCCTCGGATTCTCGGTGTTGCGACCGATCATCGGAATCGATTCGGAACACGCTTACCGATATGCGTTCGCGGAAACCGGCGACGCCATCGCCATGCGGTATGGACGCTCCTCGATCAGCCGAACCCGGATGCGATTCGCCTTGGACCTCGAAACCTGCACGCTCGAACGGATGATTTGGCACGGACGGATCGGATACAGCGCGAACCTCGGTGGAAAAGATTACGCCGAAACGACCGCCCAGTTCATCAACGTCTACTCGCCGGAACAAACGATCCGCGGCGTGGCGGTGGGAACCTCGTACTTTGAAGCCGGCGTCGGCGTCAAATACTTCCTGAATCCGGCCAAGACCTTGTCGCTGGTTGCCGATTACGATGCTTCCATCGCGAATCGATGGGCTGAACATCGTGGCGTCGTCGGTATCACCTACGTTTACTAACGGTGGACGCTCGAAAGACCCAAACGTGATTCGTCGTACCCCAATAACCCGGACGCTCCCAAGCGTTCGGGTTTTTTGTATAATAGACTTGTTCGGAAACTACCGAAGGAGTTCGTGATTGAGTATGGCACAGACGAGGTTCATTCTCAGGAGGTGTCTTTTTCGTCGGTTGCGATACCTTTCGCTCAGGATTTTGAAGGTTTTGATCCGAGCGTTGAT
>JAVBPI010000106.1:0-48844 GCA_031549705.1 Thermoguttaceae bacterium | reverse complement strand
TCGGACAAGCCGGAGCCGGCCCCATCGGGCCAACCGGTCCCATGGGACCCGGCATTCCAGGCGGCGGTGCCGGAACGTCAAGTGACATCTGTTGATAATTGTCGGCGATCACGCCGGGACCGGGACCGTCGACTCCGTAGGCTCGATACGGTGAGTGATTGAAACCGCCGGTCAGGATGGGGCCCTGGCAGCCTGCCAGAACCGCGAGTAAAGTCAAAAAAGCAAAACGATTTCGCATCAGGTATCCTCCCCTTTAACGAGACGCCCAAGTTGTTGAAGACGCTCCCAGCAAACAACGAAACGGCAAAAGCAAACTGGTTTTTCTGCACTGGACGACTTGCGCGCTTTCTTTTACAATCACGTGTCGTCCTTTTGTCGTCGGTCGGCCCACTCTTTCGAGCGGCAACGCCAACAACGGAAACGATTGACGAAAACGGTTCCTCCGCTCAATCGCTTCTCTCCTTCAATCGTCGGTAAAATCCCATGCGATTCTTTCGAAAATCCGCCCAAAATACCGCGCTTCGGGAAAAATCGATGCTTGAACGGCTCAAACAGGGCGTTTGGGTACTGTTTTCGAGTCTCTTCATCATGCTGAATGTTGCCGCCGCTCAGGAAAACCGCCCAAACTCCCAAGCCGAACAGGTTTTTGGGGCGATGCTTAACGGAGCCCATGCGTTCAATACCGTTGACGCCAATCTCCGAATGGATATTTACATCGGCGATAAAGAATATTCCGCTAAAGGAAAATATCAGGAACAGCGTCTTGTTTCGCCGCCACCAGGGGATTTTCAGCGATCCATGTATCGCCTTGAACTGGTTTTCGCCATGGACGTCCCGTCCGTTCCGGGCTCCGAACCGAATCGTTTGACAATCGTTTGCCACCCTGTGCAGGACAGGGAATCCGGGAGAATCTGGAAGTATACGTCAATTGAAGGAGAAAAAAGCGTCAAGTTCATCAAAATTTCGAAATTGGAGGACGCCATCAAAGCGTCAAAAAACATTTCCGTGGGGGGAACCATCGCAGAAACACCGTTCTGCGGCGGATTGGCGGGAACGATGAAACAGCTTGGGCGGTCCTATTCGTTCGCCGGGAGTCCGCAAAGCGTGGTGCTTAGTGGAAAAGAAAAAATCGCCGTTTGGCGAATATCGGGTACGCTCCAACCGGCGGTTTGGGAATTATTAATCCCTCAGTTTGGAGGGAAAGATTCAAAAGGAAACAATCCACCCCATTTACCGACGGATGTCGAGGTTTACATCGGCAAGGAAAACGCGTTCCCCTATAAAGTCGAGTATTGGAACCGTCCGACAGCGGATTCCACCAAACGGACGCTTTTGAATCGGATGTCGTTTGTCGATGTTTCCTTGAACGGCGAACCACTTGCGGAGTACAAATTTTCGACGTTCGACAACAACGAGTTGCCCCAAGGGGTGCTAAGCACCGAAGACAGCACCCCCAATGTGCTCCAATCCCTCGGCATCTCCCCCATTTAGCCGGTTCTCCGCGCTCCCATTTCGATCCGCCGCGATTGATGAAAGTCCCTCCGTCGAGTATACTGTTCGGACCGTCGAGCCGTTCGACGTGTCCGAAATCTCCCCAAGCCGTGCCGCTCGAAATGCCCTATCTTTCCAACACCGACGCCGACCGACAGGAAATGCTCCGCTCCATCGGCGTGAAGTCCGTTGACGAACTTTTTGCAATGATCCCTCCCGAAGACCGTTTCGCCGGACCGCTGGCGATTCCCGCCGGTCTGACGGAACTGGAGCTTGGCCGCCTGCTCCACGAACGGGAACAGACGCTCCAGCCGGCCACCGAGGCGTTGAACTTTCTCGGGTGCGGCGCTTACGATCATTTCATCCCGTCGGTCGTCGATGCCTTGGCGTCCGATCCGCGTTATGTAACCGCATACACGCCGTACCAGGCGGAGGCGAGCCAGGGGAGCCTTCAAACGTTTTTCGAATACCAGACGCTCATCGCCCGGCTGACCGGAATGGACCTTTCCAATGCATCCCATTACGACGGCGCGACCGCCTGTGTCGAAGCGGTGTTGATGTCTCACGCAACGACGAAACGGAGAAAAATAATCGTTCCGGAATCGCTCCACCCGGAATATCGGCAGGTGTTGGCGACTTACATCGCAAACCTTCCCGTCGAAATCGTAACGCTGCCGACTCCCGGCGGCGCGATCGAACTTGATGCGTTACGGAAAATGCTCGACGCCGACACGGCATGCGTTTTGGTGCAGCATCCGAATTTCTTCGGCAACCTTGAATCCGTGCAAAAAATCGGCGAAGCGGTCCATGCCGCCGGCGGGCTCTTCGTGATGTGCGTCGATCCGATCAGTCTCGGCGTCCTGAAGCGCCCCAGCGAGCTCGGAGCGGATATCGTGGTCGCCGAAGGTCAACCGCTCGGCATGCCGCTCAGCGACGGTGGTCCGTATCTCGGGATCATGGCGTGCCGCGAATCGCTGCTCCGCCGTATTCCGGGCCGATTGGTCGGGCAGACGACCGACCGTCACGGAAATGCTTGTTGGGTGCTCACGATGCAAACCCGAGAACAACATATTCGTCGTGAAAAAGCGACGAGCAATATCTGCTCGAACCAGGGACTCATGGCGGTGCGGGCTTGCATATACCTTGCCGCTCTCGGTCCGAAAGGGCTCCGGGAAGTCGCCGAACTTTGCGCACGAAAATCACGATACCTCGCCGACCGGATTACGTCGGAAACGGTTTTAAAGCTTGCGTTCCCCTCCGTGCCGTTTTTCAAGGAGTTTACGGTCCGCCTGCCGCAAGGAAAGTCCGCCCGATCACTGGTCGAATCATTGGCGGCCCAACGAACGTATCCCGGCGTTGCGCTTTCCCGCTTCGGCATGGACGACACCCTTTTGACGATTGCCGTCACGGAAAAGAAGACGCAAGCCGATCTCGACCGTTTCGTCGAATCCCTCGCATTGATCCTTTAACGAGCCGGGAGCTATCGCTCCCGACCGAATCCGCGATTGCGATGTATTTTGAAATTCTCGTCGAGGACGCCTCCGGAAAAATCATGTTGGAACATCTTGTTCCGAAAATTCTGGGGCCCAAAGGAAAGCCGCACCGCTATCGGATCGTCAATATCCAGGAGCTGAAGCACCGCGTCATGTCGCAGATGCCGCGACACCTTGCCCGAACGCTCCCGTGGGACACGATTCTCTTCCAGACGCTCACGCTGCAATTGAAAGCGTACGGAAAAACATTGCCGCGTAAAAACGGCGTCGTCGTCGTCGTCGTCGATCTCGACTATCGCGACGAAGCGGCCTTTCAAACACAATTGGAGGACCTTTTCCGTGCTTGCGATCCCGCGCCGGACGGTTTCGTCCGCCTTGCCGTCGAAGAAGGGGAAGCGTGGATGCTCGGCGACATGGATGCCATCCGGCACGCATATCCGTTCGCCAGGGAATACGTCCTCCAAAGTTACGAGCAGGACGCGATTTGCGGAACGTGGGAACGTCTCGCCGACGCCGTGTTCCGCGGCGGCAGCGAACGGCTCGCGGAGATCGGATACCCGCAGATCGGCCGTGAAAAATGCCATTGGTCCGACAATATCGCACAATATATGGACGTCGACGCGAACAGTTCGCCGAGTTTCCAGAGATTCCGTGACTCGTTGCGGAACGCCGTCGGACGGGAACCGGAAGGCGAGGAAACGAAAATTCCCGATGCGAACGGAATTTCCTGAACCGGTGCGGAATATTCGTTTCAATATTTTCCCGTGGATCGTCGAAGCTGTCCGCAGGCGGCGTCGATGGCGTCTCCTTTGCGGAACCGGACCTTGACCTGCAAGCCCCCTTCCTCGAGCCATTGGACGAATCGGCGCACGGAATTCGTCGACGGCGTACGAAAATCGAGTTCGGGAATCGGGTTGAACGGAATCACGTTGACGATCGCGGTTCGGCGTTTCAATAATCCGATCAGTTGTTTGGCGTGTTCCGCCCGGTCGTTCACGTTGTCGATCAGGACATATTCGAACGTGACACGTCGCCCCGTTTGGTCGAAATAATCGTCCGTTGCCCGAAGAATTTCGGCGATGCCGTGAAAACGGTTTTGCGGAACGATTTTCGTCCGCAATTCGTCGTTCGGAGCATGGAGCGACACGGCGAGCTTGTATCCCTTGCCGGTTTCAACGACCGAGCGGGCGAGATTCCGGATCCCGGCCGGAATCCCGACGGTCGATATCGTAACACGTCGAACGCTTAAATCCAAGCCGTCGGATTCGGTGGCGTCGTCGAGAGCCGGGAGCAGGGCGTCGAGGTTGAGCAGCGGTTCGCCGGTCCCCATCACGACCAGGTGCGTCAGCCGTTCCAACGGCGGCAGGAGGGCGTTTAGTCGCAAAATTTGCTCCAGTATTTCCGCACGCGAAAGATTCCGTACGAAACCGTCCATGCCACTCGCACAGAAGACGCAACCCATCGCGCAACCGACTTGCGTGCTGATGCAACCGGTCCGGTGATTCCTGTCATCCCGCAGCAAGACGCATTCGACGCGATTGCCGTCCGCCCATTCGATCAAGAGTTTTTCCGTCGTGTCGGTCGACTTTTTGTGCACGATTTCCTTTCCCTGCATCACGCCGCCGAACCGATCTGCAAGGAGTTGCCGTTGCCCCTTCGTCAAGTCGCTCATCGCATCGAAATCGAATGTTTTTCGCGCAAAAATCCAGCGACGGACCTGGTTGAGCCGAAAACCGGGAAGTCCGAGCTCGGCTAAAATCGTTCCCTGTTCTTTTTTGGAATAATCGAGAAACACGGTTTGTTGTAAACGGTTTTCACAAAACGGCTTATGCCGCCTTGTGTTCTTTGTCGGCAAGGATCTCGCCGTTCTCGCCGACATCGACAAATCGGACGGAAATCGGTTTCGAGACACCGGACTCCTGCATCGTAACGCCGTAAATGGTCGACGCGGCCGCCATGGTTTTCTTCGAATGAGAAATGATCAAAAACTGTGGTGCCGTACGAAATTCCTTGACGACCCGTACGAAGCGGTCGATGTTTCCCTCGTCGAGGGCCGCGTCGACTTCGTCGAGAATACAAACAGGATTCGGACGGAACCGGAAAAACGCCAGCAACAGCGCAACGCATGTCAACGTTTTCTCGCCGCCGCTGAGCAGTGAAACGCTTTTGAGTTCCTTGCCCGGCGGACGCGCAACGATTTCGATGCCGCACTCCAGGACGTTGTTCGGGTCTTCGAGAATCAAGTCCGCCTGGCCGCCGCCGAAAAGCTGTTGGAACAGATCTTTGAAGTGAAGCCGAACACCTTCGAAGGTTTCCTCGAAAAGTCGCCGGGTGTCGCCGTTGATGCGTTCGATGATCTTTTCCAGATTTTTCTTCGCCGTCGTCAAGTCGGAAAAATGTGTCGCGTAGAACGTGTAACGATTTTCCAGTTCGTCCAGAGCTTCGATCGATTCGTGGTTGACATTGCCGAGCTTCTGGATTTTTTGCCGCAACTCCTCGATTTCGGACTGGTGGTTTTCGGTAGACGCCTCGAGATCGGGGGGCAGATCGCCGAGGCTTTTTTCGTTCGACAAATCGACTTCGTATTCGTCTTTCATCCGGTCGAGAAGCGTTTTTTGTTCCTGGAGAAGACGTTCCAGTTCGAGTTGCCGGGCGTGCCGTTTCGACTGGAGTTTGTTCAAGTCATGCTGTTGGCGTTTGAGTTCCGTCTGGACGCCGACGCGATTCGTCACGAGATCGGCTCGCCGTCCCAGGTATTCGGCGGCGACCATTGTCGCGGACTCTTTTTTGAGGTACAACGATGCAAGCGTCGACTCCGTACGTAAAATCGACAGCAATGCGGCATCTCGCTTGTTTTTGAGCATCTGGTCCCGTCGTCGATTTTCAGCAAGGTGTTCCTGGCGTTCCTTGAGATGCTCCTCGAACTGCCGAATCCGCTCCTTGAGAAAGTCGAGCCGTTCTTCACTTTTGGCGAGCTCGATTTTCACGTTCGTCATCTTTTTCTGGTGTTCGACGTGGTTCTGCTCCGCTTCATCGGCGCGCTGTTGCGATTCGATGATTTGGATTTCGAGCGAAGCGATCAACTCGTCGAGTTCTTCACGGTCGATCTTGGTCCGGTCGAGTTCTCCGGCGGCCCGTTGGAACTGCGCATCAAGTTTGTCAAGCTCTGCGACGAGATTGTCGTACTGTTTGCCCGCCTGGACACTCCGTTCCACGGCGGTCGAATGTTCGAGCCTCTTCGCTTCGTATTCGGAGACCGCTTTCTGGTGTTCACGCGTTTCCGTTTCGAAATCATGTTCATCCTCGAAAGTTCGTTGCATCGCGGCGGCGACGGCGATCTCCTTTTCCGCAACGGATAGATCGATCGCGGTCATTTGCTCCGAAAGAGTCCGCAATTCGCTCCGCCGGGTAATCAATCCGGAAGAAGCATGCGGCGGTCCGATGATCAACGCTCCGTCCGAGGTCAGCAATTCGCCGGAGAGTGTCAGGAAATTCGTCCGGTCGTCGCTTTCACGGTACAAAGCTTTCGCAACGGAAATGTTGTCGACGATCCATGTACGGCCGAGCAAACGTCGCGCTAAATGGATGAACGAGGGATCCGCCTTCACGAACTGGTCGGCGCGACCGTGGACGCCGGGGCGACCGAAGAACCCCTTTTCCTTCATCCACGCCGCTTCGTTTTCGGAGGGGTCGAGCCAAATCAAGCCGACGCGTCCGGCGAAATTGGCGGCGTTCTTTTCGACATGTTTGAACAGTTCCGCTTTCGGTGAGACGACGACATATTGAGCATGGGGACCGAGAGCAAGCTCGATCAGCGGGGCGGCGTCGACATCGACCCGGAGTAGGTCGGCGACGAGACCGTGAACGAAGCGAAACGGACTTTTAGGGTCGCGCGATTGGTTGAGGACTTCGCGAACGCCGGGGCTCAGACCTTCGTTTTTACGAATCAGTTCTTCAAGTACGGAAATTCTTTCCCGCATCGCGCTTTGCCGCTGCTTCAGTTCGGAAAGTTCCGCCGTCTGGTGGATGAGGTCCTTTGCCCGTTTGGTTTTTTGTCGCTTGGCGGTATCGAGGAGTTCTTCTTTTCGTTGCGCCTTCGTGCGGTGTTCTTCGACGACGGTTTGCAGTTCGTCGGTCTGGCGTTGGAGTTCGTCTTTTTGTCGAAACAGCGTTTCAAGCCGGATTGCTCCCTGCTCTTTCGCGGTTTGCAAGGTCGTCAACCGGGACTCGAGTCCGCTGACGGATGCGGCGAGTTTCGCCGTCTGTTTGTTTTGAACGTCGAGTTCTTTTCGTAATGCTTTTCGTTCTTCCTGTTTCGACTTGAACGCATTCGCGAGTTCCTCGCCGTGTTCGAGAATCCGTTGATAGGATTCGGCGATATCGGTACTCGATTTCGTCGCTTTCCCGAGATCGTCGACGGTCTTGCGCATCATCTCCTCGGTGTCGACGCTGCGGACGTTCAACTCGACGAGTTGCCGGACGTTTTCCTGGATTTCCGTTTCAATTTCGTCGATCGTTCGCGACTGGAGCTCGATCGTCGATTCCTCGCCGGAAATCTTTTCACGGGTCGCGGCGATTTCGCCTTCAAAACGACGGATTTCCACGTCGAGCGATTCGATGGCGTCGTTGCAGTCGACAAGGAGTTTTTCGTTGCGATCAACCGCTTCGGAAAGGTTTTGGGCCGACGTTGAAGACGATTCGATTTCCGAGACGATATTTGCTTGTCCGCGTTCCCGTTGCCGGAATTCGATCAGTGCGTCGTTGATCCGAAGTTCGCGCAACCGGCTGTTGTACTCTCTGAACAGTTGCGCTTTTCCCGCCTGGTTTCTTGCGGTCCGACGCTGGTTGTCGATTTCCGATACGATATCGGCGATCCGGATCAGGTTTTGATCGGCCCGTTCGAGTTTACGTTGCGCTTCCAGTTTTTTCGTGTTGAACCGACTGGTTCCCGCGGCTTCCTCGAAAATCGTGCGACGCTGGACCGACGAACTCTGGAGCAGGCTTTCGACCCGCCCTTGTTCGATAATACTGTACGCTTGGGTTCCGAGGCCGGTGCCGCTGAGCATGTCCTTGATGTCTTTCAAACGGGACTGCTGGCGATTGATCAAATACTCCCCCTCGCCGCTGCGGTAGATGCGGCGCGTGATATGGACCTCGGGAACGTCGAGGTCGAATATTCGTGTCGAATTATCGAACGAAAGCGTAACTTCCGCGGCCCCGAGAGGTTGTCGCCCGGCGCTGCCGTTGAAAATTACGTCGGTCATGTCGCCGCCACGCAATTTTTTCGCGCTCTGTTCGCCGAGCACCCATTTGATGGCGTCGACGATGTTCGACTTCCCCGAGCCGTTCGGACCGACGATCGCCGAGACGCCGTCCGCGAACTCGAGACGAGTCCTGTCGGCGAAACTCTTGAATCCGGATAGTTCGACGGCTTTCAACATGGGAGTATCATCGTTTGTTTAGCGCGCGAACCGAAGGTCCAGGCACATAGGTGAAGCAGGAAGGCGCTTGGGAGTCGTATCTGTACGATTTAATCCTTCAACGTCAGAAGGTTGGATTGGGATAGTCGGCGACGGGGTAATCGGGGATCATCGGCTGCATTGCGGCATCGGCGGGTGTGGGGGTCGTGCCGGTCCAGGTCGACTGGTCGATCCGATTCGGCATGTTCGTTATATTCGTGTCGGCAATGTACTCCTGGGGTGCGGCCTGTTCGAAACGGCGGGTCATGCTGTCGGTCAGCGAGATCGTCGCAACGTCCCGTTCCGGTTGTGGTTTCGCTTCGAGCCGCTTCGGTTCGACTTCCGACGGCATCGGTGTCGCCGGACCGTTGAACGAAACCTGTTGAATCGGATCGAGTTGAGACGTTTTTTGTGCCAACATTTCGGTTTTCGACGGTTCCGGCACCGATCCCTTGAGCGTCATCGTTACGGGGAGCGACATCACGAGCGTTCCATCGATGGAATCGTCGAACCTGGCCATCACGCAGAGCGAGCGTTCCTTGCCGTCGATGGCGTCGAACGGAAGGAAGAAATCGTAACCATGTCCCAGGGGTTTTCGAAACGAATAATGCTTGCCGAGCGTCTCGGGATTGAACTTGAACACCTTGAGCGGCTTCGAATGGGCGGGATCCTTTTGGTCGCCGTCGAAGACGTACACCGTCATCGAGCCGTCGACTTTCACGGCCTGTTTCTTTTTCGCATCGCTGTAGAAATGAACGCGACCGGCGACGCCGCGGACCGGTTTGCCGTTCGGGACCGTTTGCGCGTAGGTGTTCCAGACGTCGACCATTTTCGTCGGCGACTTCGGCGAGTTTTTCGCCAAAGGGTTCTTCGCTTGCATTTTTTTGAACGAATAATCCTTCGACTGGCAGCCGGTCGTCGACACGATCGCCAAGGCGCCGAACAGTAAAAGTCGTGCGAGCATCATCGTTTATTTCGGGAGTTTCGGGACGGGAATCTTTTGTTTCACGGTGTCATCGGGACGTGCAACGGGAGTCGGCGACACGGCGTTCCGCGTTGCCGGGAGCGGTGGTGCGAGGCGTGGTTCAACGCCTTGCGGCGGTCCGAGCGGCGGCGTGTTTTCAAGCGGTTGCAGCGAATCCATGTCGACGGCGTCCGGTGTTTCAACCAGCGTGTCGCCGAAATAAGGCGTTTCGCAAATGTTGTTATACGCGCCGATGTCGCCGTGAATATTCGCAACGCTGGAAAGACACCAGCTCATCCGGGCCGCTTCGATCTGTTTCACCTTTTCCATATCGCATTCATTGCGGACGATGCGCGGCGTCAGGATGACGATCAACTCGGAACGCTTCACACGATCGAATTTGTACTGAAACAATTTTCCGAGAACGGGAATGTCCGAAATGAAAGGAACCTTCCGGTGAATGTTGTGCGTGTCTTTCGTGATCAAGCCGCCGAGTACGACGGTTTCGTTGTCGTTCGCGCCGATCATCGTCATCGCCTGGATCGTGTCGATCTTCGGCGACTTGACTTCTTTCCCTTCGGAGAAGCCGATCGTTACGCCGTCGGAAGTCGTGCCCAGTTTTGACTTTTCGACGATCACCATCATCTCGACTTTTCCTTCCGGGCTGATCCGCGGTGTTACGGCGAGCATCAACCCGACTTTCGTGTCCTTGGTCGGCATATTTTGTCCGTAATTCGACGTCGTCGTTCCCTCGACTCGCGGAACCTTTTGTCCGACATGGACGAACGCCTGCTGATTGTTCATCGCGGTGATCTGCGGACGGCTCAGGATTTCGAGGCGGCTCGTTTCCTGGAGCGCCCGGATCATGATGCTGACCGCATCGCTGTTGGCGGAGAAAACCATGCCGCCGAAGCCCGTTTCCGCGCCGACTCTTCCCGTTGCGAAATTCGTCAGGAGCTGCGAACCGACGGACCCGGCCTGTTCCGCCGAGGTACTGTTGTATCCATTGCCGAGCGACGAGGTCGGATTGTTGTTGAACAACCAACCCGGCGTCACGGTTCCGTTGACGATCACGGGTTCCTCGATCACGGTCGTAACGCCGTTTTCCGTACGAGTGATTTTCCGCGTGTCCTTCGTGATACTGTCGAACGTGCTTCGGTTGAACAACAATGAATCCTGGATGCCGAACTCGGCGCCGAATTCGTCGGTGTTCGAGCAGTCGACTTCGCCGATCAACACCTGGATCACGACTTGCGGCGGCGGCTTGTCGAGGTCCTGGATCAATTTGATGATCTCGTCGTAAAACCGCGGTGTTGCGCTAATGATGAGCGAGTTCGACACGACTTCCGGAACGACGATTACTTCGCTTTCAATCTGTTGGTAAGCACTCACCACACCGGGAGCCGATTGTTGGACAAGCCGCTTGCTTCGGACATATTCGTTGACGGCGAGCGCCACGGAATCCGCTTTCATGCTTTTCAGTTCGAAAACCTTTTCCTTGCGGGCCTGCTTGTCTTCACGATCGAGACTGTACAATAACGCCTCGATAATTCTCAGATCGCTCGGGGCGCCTGCCGCAAGAATACTATTCGTTCGGGAATCGACGGCGAATCGCACCGGAACCAAAGCGTCTTCACTCTTGGCGCCGGGGAGTTGCGGACCGGACTGTCCTTCGAGTTGCGACGGGATGAGCGACTGGAGCATCCTGACCATCGAATTCGCGTCGCCGAACATCACCGGAAAGACTTTGATTTCCGCCGTTGCCGCCGGCGTATCGAGCATTTTGATCATCTCTTCGAGGAGCTTCATGCAATGCGATGGAGCCGTTATGATCAACGTGTTCGTTCGGACGTCTCTCGAAATTTTCACGTCGGCCATGATTCCGGACTCGATGAGGCGGCGTCCCTTTTCGTCGTTGACGAGAATCTCAAGCACGGGAAGTTTCTTGTCCGACGTTCCCGATGTACCGGGCGCGATCGCATCGGTCAGCACCTGCGCAAGGTCGTTGACGAGCGTGTGGAGCAACTTGAATTTCCGGACCTGCAATTTCGGACCGCCGCCGGGAACGTCGAGTTCCTTGACGACGCGTTCGATTTCCTTCATGTCGTTCGGACCGGCTTGCACGACGATCGCGTTCGTTCGAACGTCGGCGTAAAGCTGAATCCGTGGAGCGAAACCGGCGCCGCGGACTGCGGTAACGGGGAAGATTCCACGCAGCATCGTTTGGACGTATTGCGCCGAAGCGTGTTTCAATCGGATCACATGGAGGGCGTTATCCTTTTCCGAAACCGGTTGGTCGAGCGTTTCGATCAGCTCCTTCATCGCCTGCATCGAGTTTCCCCAGCCGACGAGAAGCATCGCGTTCGGATTGACCAACGGCAGGATCTTCACGATTCCCTGTTTTGTGCGAAAAAGGTCGACGAACACCTCCGCGATCACCCAGTTCAGCGAAATGCAATGGACGTGCTTGAGATAATAAACCTCGATTTTCGGTTCGGCGGTCTTGCTCAACTCTTCGATCTGGTGAATCATGTCGACAAATCGAGCGACTTCCGCGCCGGTGGCGTCGATAATGACGACGTCGAGATCGTCGAGAAGTTGATACCGGAAATCCGTGACAACTTCCATTCCCGGCGCACCGGGAGCGCCGGGGCGACCGACGGCCGCTCCCGCTTCTCCAAGTGTTGCACCGCCGCCGCCGAGATCGGCCGCTCCTCCTTCGAATTGATATCCGACCAGTTGAATCAGGGGATTTCGACGAGGATGCAGCAGCTTCGCCGTGCTTCGAGCCGCCGGGTTAAGCCGCTGCGGCGGCGTGAGCGTTTCGTAAAGACCGACGTCGGGATTGGCAGCCGATTGCACGTCGTGTTGCCGATATTCCAAACGAGGTTGCGGACCGTTTGGCATCGGTAGCGGAGTCGTCGGCGATTGCGGCGTCGACGACTTCCGATTGATTTCGAGAATTTTACGGATTGCCTCAGGGTCGACGTTTTGGATCGACACAAACCGTCGGTCACGACCTTGCGCCGGTTCCGGTTGGTCGATCGCCTGGACCAACTTGACGAGCTGATCGCAGAGCGAACGGTCGCCGACCATCAACAACCGCCCGGCGCCGCGGTCGAATTCCAATGTGCAATACCGCTTGACATTGTTCCGTTCCACCGTCAGGAGCAGGCGTCCCGGCGCGGTTTCCTGGAGACGGCGGGCAAGGAGGGACCCCAATGTTTGCTCCAAACGAAGCAGTGAAACATTGGTCGGGGTGTAGGAATCCCTCGTTTGGTGAACGTCGGAAGCCGGTGCTGCCGCTTGACGAACTCGCGGCTCCGGAATCGGATCGGGAGCAGGGGGCAAAAGCTGTACCCCACGCCGAACATTCGTGGACTCGGTCGGAATTCGGATGGCATGGGACCTGCCGTCCGGGTACACTGGAGCAATCTCGCCGGGCAAACCCGTGGGTGTGCGGTTCGGTGGGGTTTTCGGCGCACAGAGCCTGACAATTGCAGCGTTTTCCTCTTTCGGAAGCATGATCGCGGTCCCTTCCAGAGCGGCGGGAATTTGTCGCTGAATCGGTTCCGGAGCAAGTACGCAGAGCCGAAAAATTTCCCGTTCACCGGTTTCGTCGGGACGGACGGCAATCGTCAAGCCGGGCTCGGTGCCGAATTTCGACCGGAGCTGTTCCTCGACCCGGCGGATGTCGCCGGAACGGATTCGGTAAACGCAAGACTCCGTCTGCGCAGGGAGTTGCGCTGCCGTTAAGATGAGCAAGGCGGCAAGCAACAAAGCTGTCGTTGAGGTCTGTTTCATGGATCTTGAGTCGTTTCGACACCATTGCGGAATATAGGTATTCCGGATAGTAGTGTTTCCCGAAAAACGATTCAATACCAATTTAGTCGGGACCGTAAGTTCCGGCTCGTTGAACGACCTTTTAGCGTTTGAACATCTTGTCGAGCTCGTCGCAGGAGAAGACGAGCATCGAAGGTCTGCCGTGGGGGCAATGATGAGCGTTCGCCTCTTTTTCGGCCAAGGCGATCAACTTGGCGACGGCGTCAGCACGGAGACGGTCCCCCGCTTTCACGGCGGCTTTGCACGCCATTCGGTGGAGCATTTCCTCCAGAAGATCGGCGCGGCTCATCTTTTTGCCGGAAATGAGAAGCGACTCGACCAATGTGAGAAGGATTTCCGTCGGCTGCGTCTTGCCGAGAATCGCCGGATAACTCGAAATCAAGACCGTGCCGCCGCCGAACGCCTCGACGCCGAGGCCGAGTTGTTCGAAAAACGGAATGTTTTCCAACACGCACGCCGTTTCCGTCGGCGAAAGATCGACCGGAATCGGAACCAACAGACGCTGCGAATCGAGGCGGCCGGACTCCATCTTTTCTTTCATCGATTCGTAAAGAACCCGTTCGTGCAAGGCATGCTGGTCGACAATCGCGATTCCCGCCGCCGTTTCCAACACGAGATACCGGTCGTGCAACTGGACGACGAGCTTGCCCTGCGGTGAATAGGCGATGCGGTCCGATTGCCGCTCGATGACATCGGAGGCCGATGCATGGGGACGCGCATCGGAGGCCGATGCGGCTAACGGGAGGGGGTTAGCCGCGTCGCCTTGCGACGCGCTGAATTTGGGGAACGCCGGTTTTGAAACGGAACGCTCCGGCAAATCGGGCAGTTTGTGGAAGGTCAGTCCACTTGAAGAAGTCGGTTTCGGAGAAATCGGCTCGTTAGAGGACTGTGGATGCGCCGAAAACGGTTCGTCCCTCGCGTCAGGGGCCGATGCGGCTAACTTGCCGGTCCAATCGAGGACGGTTTGTCGAACTTCTTCCGCTTTGGCAGTATCGAGAGCGGTTCGCGGATCGTTCGGATCGACAGCGTTCAGCCCCTTCCGAAGGGAAGCGGCGTCCGGCCGTTCGTGGAGGTCGGTGCTGAGAAATTTGTCCCGAATCGCTCCAAGAAAGCCGGAATAGACCCGATTGGAGTCAAGGAAGCGAACCTCCATTTTCGTCGGATGGACGTTCACATCGAAGAGTTCCGGCTTCATGTCGATTTCGAGGAACGCCATCGGAAAGCGGCCGACGGTCAAAATGCCGCGATACGCTTCGGTCAGCGCGTGCTGGAGCGCCCGATCCTTGATATGCCGCCGGTTCAGAAAGAAATACTGCATCCGATTGTTCCCACGGCTCTGGTTCGGATGCGAAACGTATCCCCGGACGTGAACGTCGCCGCCGGGACGGCTTTCGACGTAAATCAACGGCTTCGCAACCTCGGCTCCGAACAGCTTTTCAATGCGCCCGAGCGGATCGGTTTCCGGCGGCAGATCATGGACGATACGGTCGTTGTGTTTCAGCGTGAAATGGATCTCCGGTTGCGGCAGGGCGAGGCGGATCATCATTTCGGCGACGTGTCCGAACTCGGTGGTCGTCGACTTCATGTAATTGCGACGGACCGGCGTGTTGAAGAAGAGATTTCGGACCTCGATTTGCGATCCGATCGGCATGCCGCAGGCGGTCGGATTGGAAAGAACGCCCCCTTCACTCCGGATTTCGGCCCCTTCGTTGCTCTCGGCGGTGCGGCTCCGGAGGATCATTTGGGAGATTTCCGCAATCGACGCCAGCGCCTCCCCCCGGAATCCAAATGTTCGAATATGGAACAAAGCGTCGGCGTCGGCCAATTTGCTCGTTGCATGGGGAGAAAGGGCGAGCGTCAACTGATCGGGTGAAATGCCGCAGCCGTTGTCGACGATCCGAATCAGATCCGCTCCTCCTTGGTCGACGGAAACGTCGATCCGCGTGGAACCGGCGTCGATCGAGTTTTCGACAAGCTCCTTGATTACGCTGGCCGGGCGTTCGATCACCTCACCGGCCGCGATTTTGTTGATCATGCTCTGCGAGAGCGCCTGGATGATCGGCATGGTCCGCCTCATGGGGTTATTTCCGTTCTTTTCACCAAAGCATACTCAGAAACGGGGAATTGGCAAGGCGACCAATCTGTCGGAGAGGGGAACCGATTGCGGAAGGATATTCTGAATAAAAGCTCAGCGAACCGAACAAATGGAGTCTTTTTCCTCGAATTCCGGTAATTCAGTCGATTTTGTTCCGCTTTTCTGCCGAAAAGAAAGAACGGAGCCCCACCGTTGGCGGTCGGTGGGTTCTTTTGATGTAAGCTCGAACAACGTCGATGAAAACAACGACGCCGCAATTCATGGATACGTCTCTCGACAACCGGATGGGACTGTTGACGCCGAACGGCGACTTCGATCCCGTTCTGGAGTTGCGACGTTTGCGCCAAGATCTGATGCGGCGGCTCCAATTGCTTCAACAGTCGGGCCAAACCGACGAAGTTGTCGTCGAAAAAATCGAAAAAACGGTTCCGCCGAAACCGGTGCCCGAGGGAATGTCGACGGTTTCGGCCGTCAAGGAACCGCCCCAAACGGAATCCTCGGGGGGATCCAAGGTTCAAGCCGCCGAATCGAAGAGCGGGCCTCGTCCCTATTCCGTTCCGACCCGATACGAAACGTCGTTGTATGTCGCGCCGGCCGTGGTCGAGGAATCGCTGGTTTCCCGAGAACAAGCTCCGACGAAATTGGACGTTCCCGTCCTATCAAACCAGGCCGAGAAAACCGTTTCCATCACCGAATCCCGGTCGGAAACGATTATCGTCGACTTCGGATGGAGAGAGACGCCTTCCAGCGAAAACACGTCGACTTCGCTCAATCTTTTCGACGAAACCGTTGCGGCAAGCGCGGCGGTCGCTGTTACCGAAGACGATCCATCCGGAAGCGATGCATGGATCGCGGGATTCCTCGGTTGGATCAATCTCTGCATGGTTGTCTTCGGAGCCTGCGCCGCCGTTTGGGGATGTTCGCGGTGGACGGGTCTCGGCTTGACGGTTTGCCTCGTCGGTGTTACGCTGATTCTTATCGGAATCGTCGGACGGACGCTGCAGCAGCGGGTCGATACCGTCGCGACGCTCTAAACACCGGAACCTGCGGTTCGCGGGCTCAACGAATATTTAAAAATGCTCGAAACGTTTAAGAACACCTATCCCCATCGGAATTACGTCATCGAAATCGTCTGTCCCGAATTCACGTCGGTCTGCCCCAAAACGGGACAGCCGGACTTCGGAACCTTGACGTTCCAATATATTCCCGACGAACTTTGCGTCGAACTGAAGAGTTTGAAACTCTATCTCCAGCAGTTCCGCAACGAAGGAATCTTCTACGAGAACATTACGAATCGGATCCTCGACGATCTGGTCTCGACGCTGCACCCGCGTTGGATGAAGCTGACCGCCTCGTTCACGCCGCGCGGCGGCATTTCGACCACCGTGACCGTCGAAAGCGAACGGAAATCTTAGCCGCATCCGCCCTGCGGTACGCCGAATCGCCGTTGATGTTCCTTGCTACTGTCCCCACGGATTCGCCGTCAACGGCGCAGCCGTCGCGGGTTTGCGCGGAGCGGTCGGTTCGGTTGGAAGCACGGAGAGAATTTTCCGTGTTCCCGTGGTCAGCGGTACCACCGGCGCAACATCCGGTGCGAACGCCGAAAGCATTTCGTGATACGAAATCTGGCCGATCCGCGGCGGAATACCGACTTTCATTTCATATTTCGGAAACTCGCCGCGAACCATGAGGAGCGAGTCGGAATTATTCACCCAGAATCGGGCTCCATCTTTTTCCAACTGAAAAAACACGACGCATTGACTGAACGGTATCGTCGGCGATTCAAGTTCCGAAGCGGGTTGAACGCTCACGCCGAACCGATCGACGAGCCGCCGCATCAGCGTCTGTTCGATGTTTCCGGCGACGACTTCCATCCAACCGCTCGCGCCGAATGTCTTTTCACTGAACGTCGCTGAATTGATTTGGAGTCCCTTGACGGTTCCATCAACGCGGTACGGCGTGTATTCGGCGGCGAATCGGGCGACATTCAAGTTTCGGAAAAACACGTTCGTCAATTGAATCGTCCATGGATTCGCGGCATCAGCGGAGCGGTAGAGCGCATGAAATTCCCCGGAAAACCGTGATCCGTCGCCGAACAACGCGAACATCGGACAAAACGTCGCCGCGAATTCGCAGGAAATCGTTTGGTTCGGCAACGGACAGCCTGTGATCAGGTGGAATTCGTAATCGTTTCCGAGCGGCAGGGAACGCTGAACCATCGCAACCCGATGCGTTTCCGTTTCCGAGACTTCCGGGAGCTTGAACGTCCAATCGAACCGGGTTTCGTTGTCGACCCGATAGAGATTGCCGGTCAGAAAACGGATTTCGTCCGGTCGTTTGTCGGGCCGCTTCTCCGTGTGGGGGGTTCGAAATTCGACTTCGTCCAGAACGATTTGGAAGGGATATTTCGACGCCGAACCGTACCGGGCAAGGAGTTCGAACAGGATATTCTTCGTTTTCGACGCCGATTCTTCCGCCGTGAGCGATTCGAACCGAAGTTTCGCTTGAGGAATCGACAACCGCCAGAACCCGGAGTTCGGCAACTGAACGGCGAAGGCATGGGAGAAGAATTCGACGAACGAGTTCAGCGACGGGGCTTTTTCATCGTCCGTTTGGGGAGCCGGTTGCAATCCGAGGAAAACGGCGCCTAAAGCTTCCGTCGAAACGAACGTCAGGTCCGCGACCGGAGCTTGAAATACCGGGATTTGCGACCGTTTGTCCGTGAGCCGGACATTGCGCAGCCGGAACGCCGTCGGCGTCCGGAATTCGACCGACTCGATTTCGGTTTCCAGTCCGGTCCGAACCGCGATCGATCGTTCGAACGCTTTTGTGTTCGATGGCAGTTTGCGCACGCCGATCCCCGCGACGAGTCCGAGAGTCAACATCGGCCCGAACAGGAAAAACAGGAGCATCGTAATCGTGCGGCGTGTCTGATCGTGCATTTTACGTTTCGCCGAGCGGCGCAGACGCCGGCGTTTGCACGCAGTATAAGAAAAGATCGCGATTTCCCCAAGAGCAAAATCCGGGGATTGCGCCGGCGCTCTACGATTTACTCTTCTTCGGCTTTCCGTTGGTCGACGGGGATCGCGGTGGAGAGTTTGAGCCGGATCACGCGGGGATTTTCCCCTTTTTGGATTTCGAGGACGCCGAGCAGGACGAGCTCCATGACTTCGAGTTCCCGCTTGTTGTAGTATCCGAGCTTCGCGGCGAACGGGAGGAGGAACAGGTTCGCGGAGACGGCTCCGTAAAAGGTTCCAAGAATCGCGATCCCCATTTCGTGTCCGATCGTTGCCGGGTCCATGTGGGAGAGCATCAGCACGAGCCCCATGAGCGTTGCGACGAGTCCGAAGACGGGGGATGCTTTTCCGAGCGTTTGGACCATTTCGCGACCGACATGGTGTCGGGCGCCGACCGCTTCGATTTCCCGTTCCAAAACCCCGGCGACCGCTTCCGCCGGCATGCCGTCGACGATCATTTTGATCCCCATGGCAAGGAACGGGTCGTTGATTTCCGATGTTCGATGTTCCAGCGACAGGACGCCGTCCCGTCTTGCCGTTTCGGCCAACGAGACGATCGTGTCGATGATTTCGGCGACGTTCCGCTTTCGGTTGAAGAATACTTTGGAAATCACCTTCGGCAAACGAAGAAACTCGTCCATTGGAAACGCAACGAGGACGCCGCAGAGGATTCCGCCGCCGATAATCACCGCTGCCGGGGGATCGACGAACCCCCAAAGATTACCGCCGGCCGCGACAATCGAGCCGCAGATCATCACAATCGCCGTAATGGAACCGACAATGGTTGCAATTTCCATACTGGTTAGCCGCGTTGAATGTCCCCATTTTGCCTGCGAACCGATAGTTCCGGCGCTTCACCGGAGACATTATAGTTCATTTCCGCCGAAAAAAATCGGAGAACCACGAAATTCCCGAATAAATCCGCAAACATCGAGGGGTTGAAATCCGAATTTCCGGTCGGTAAAATGGGTGGCATCGTTTTTTCCACCGTTTTCCATCTCCAGGGAGAAATAGTACATGTCGAAGACAATCAATGTTGCGTTGATCGGACAAGGTTTCATGGGCCGTTCCCACTCGAACGCTTGGGGTCAGGTCAATCGCTTCTTCACGCCGCCGCTGAAGGCCGTGATGCATACCGTTTACGGAACCGCCGGCGAAGATCCCAAGGCGTTCGGCGACCGCTGGGGTTGGCAGAATGCGTCGACCGATTGGGAAGCGCTCGTCAAGTCGCCGGAAATCGGATTGGTCGACATCGTCACGCCGAACTTCATGCACGCTCCCCCGGCAAAGGCTGCCGTCGCCGCCGGAAAACCGTGCTCCTGTGAGAAACCGATCGCCGGAACACTCGCCGAAGCCCGTGAAATGGCCGAAGCCGCCAAAAAGGCGAACGTCGACACGTTCGTTTGGTTCAACTACCGCCGCGCTCCCGCCGTCGCCTTCGCCCACCAACTCGTCAAGCAGGGCGCCCTCGGTGAAATCCGACACGTCCGCGCTTCCTATCTCCAGGATTGGGCCGATGAATCCGTTCCGTACGCTTGGCGGTTCAAGAAGGAACTCGCTGGAAGCGGTTCACACGGCGACTTGAACGCTCACATTATCGACATGACCCGTTTCGTGACCGGTTTGGAAGTCGAAACCGTCTGCGGAGCCGTTGCGGAAACGTTCGTGAAACAGCGCCGGATCATCGAACAGGCCCCGGGCGGCGGCATCGTTTCCGACGAACAGGCTCGGTACGCCAAAGCGGACAAGGGAGCCGCCAAGATGGCAGACGTGACGGTCGACGACGCGGTGCTCTTTAACGTGAAGTACAACAACGGTGCACTCGGTTCTTACGAAGCGGCTCGCCAGGCGACGGGCAACCAGAACGCCAACGGTTGGGAAATCAACGGCACGAAGGGTTCGCTCAAGTTCAACTTCGAACGGATGAACACGTTGGAATACTACGACGCGACCCGTCCCCGTGCGGTGCAGGGCTGGACGACGATCATGTGCACGAACGGCGCTTCGCATCCGTACGTCGCGAATTACTGGCCCGACGCCCATATCATCGGTTACGAACACTGCTTCACCAGCATGGCGTACGATATTTTGCTGAAGCTCGCCGGACAGACGCCGACGGTGCCGCTCCCGGACTTCAACGATGCTTACCAGACGCAGCGTGTTCTCGAAGCCGCGATGATCGCCGCGACCGAAAAGCGTTGGGTCGACCTCAAGGACGTGAAGTAAACCATTTAGCCGGTACTCCGCGTTTATTTCGCCTTAATGACGGTCGGCGTTGCTGCTTGAAAACGCGTCGATTTCCCTCCCCTCTCCCTCGGGAGAGGGCTAGGGTGAGGGGCGTTCGACGTAAAGCAAAGGCAATGATGAAAACAAACAAAAAGGGTGTGTTGTTTTTCTTGACGGTTTCTCTTGTTCCAACCACAGAGCCCCTCACCCTAACCCTCTCCCGGAGGGAGAGGGGACGATAATCTTTGCCTTTCTCAAAAAACGACGACCACTTCTCCATTCCGGCTTTTGTTTTTAGCCGATCCAATCACCGGGAACTCCCATCTCTTTTAGGCAGGCGACCTGAAGTGGAGTCAGGAGCTTGCCTTTTACAAGCGACAAACCGGGCATGTTTTGATACGGCGGCAAGATTTGGGAGCCGCCACGGATGAAACGCGACTTTTCTTTGGTCGCGGGGTGGGTTTGCGCCGTTTGGGATGACGAAACCGGCTTCGGCAATCTGATCACATTTCGTGTCTGACAGTTCGCCACCACATTATTGCGGTAATACCGGATACGTGACGTTCTTTTGTTTTGCACAGAACGATTCACCACATGCTTCCGGCCTCCAAAAATCCCATACACACTCACCACGAGAGCCCAAACAAAGAGAATCAAGTCGGTCACGACAAACGTCTTTTTTTCATAGGTAGACATTTTGTCACCCCCTTTCCTCTGGAAATGGTTATCATTTTAGATTTAGAATTCTCCTCCTTATATTGAAATATCGTATAGATAGGAATACAATTGTCTTAGTTTCATGTTTTCATGACAACAAACAATGTATTGTTATGTTTCTGGAATGTTCATTCTAATTTTATTGGACGCACTTTAAAAAGTCAACGATAAATCCGCCGAATTCCAGGGAAAACGACGAAACGAAACGTACTTTTCGGTAAAATGAACGAACCGGGTAGAAAGGAGGTTGCCGTGACCGATCTTGTGTTGCCGATTGATCCGAAACGGCTTGTCAAGGAAGAACGGATCCTGTATGCCGCTATCAAGGTGTTCTCACAGTACCCTTTTGCTGTGGCAACGGTGAAGATGATTGCCGACGAGGCCGAACTTCCTGTCTCGGCGGTCATGTACCACTATAAGAGTAAGGAAAATTTGTATGAAGCGGTCTTCGAACGTCTTATGCCGTATCGCAGACAATCGCAGGAACAATATCGACGTTTTTTGGAGGCATCCGACAAGATCGACCGAAAAGCGGCCCGCCAAATGGTTGAAGAATATCTCGGCGACATGATTGACGGATTCTACGGCGATGAAAAAAAAGACTGGTATGTTCGTGTCTTGTTTTTCGAATGGCTGCATCCGTCCCCCCTTTACGGTACACTTTATGAGAAATACTTCAAGGAAAACGCTGAGTTGTTTATCCATTTGCTCAAGGTGGCAACAGGCGACGACGATCATGAGCGGGCGACCATGCAGACGATTGGAATTATGGGGCATCTCATCAGTTTCCGGCTTTTGAGAGAATTGCTCGTACGGCAAACACCAATGGCCGGTTTCAACAAGGAGGAAAAAGAGAAAATCAAGGCATTGGTCATCCGCAACACCATGCTCATGCTACAAATCGAAGAGTGACAGTCGAAAAACCTGTTGTGGTCCGTCAGTGCGGCGAGTACGCCTCCCATCCGGCTGTATTTTTTGCTTGAATCCGCGCAAGGTCGAATTATACTGGAACCGTGTTCCGTCCATCGACACGTTCTTTCCGGGAGGCTCGCCATGCCGTCACGAATTCGAGGTTTCACGCTGGTCGAACTGCTCGTCGTCATCGTGATCATGTTCATGCTCTTGGGATTGCTCTTCCCGGCAATCGATCATTCTCGCGGACATTCTCCACGATCAATTTGCATGGCGAACCAATCGCAGATTGCGCTGGCGTTCTTGAATTACGAAAACGCTCGCGGACAGTTTCCCGGTTGGCGGCAGAAGCTGGATAACGGTAGTGAAGTCAGTTGGCCGGTCATGCTGTTGCCGCTTATGGAGTACAATGGACTTTGGGAGAAGGTCAGTGCCGGAAAGGAAACAGATTATCCCCCGATTCCCATTTTACAATGTATAGCGGCAAAAGTAGACCGGAAAGGCGTTCGCACGACGTACATCGCCAACTGCGGCAAGATGGACGCGACGTTCGCCGCCGTCGGACCGATGAATCCGAGCGGTACCACGACCGACGACGATCCGAAAAACGGCGTCCTGTTCGACAACGTGAACTCGTCGACGAAAGTTTCCGTGGAATACATCTCCGAGCACGACGGCACGAGCTACACGCTCCTGCTCTCGGAATCGCTGCAAGGGGGCCGCTACATGGATCCCGTGGAGTCGGCGATCGGCTTCTGCTTTCCGGACGCCTCGTTCACAGGACAGGACCGCAACGCCTGCCAAAAAACGGTGGTTCCGGTGTTCGTCAACCGCTGCAAGACGGAAACGCCGGACCCGCCCGGCACGCTCGGCGAGTACCGTTTGGCTCGTCCGTCGTCGAACCACCCGGGTGTCGTCGTCGCCGCATTCTGCGACCGATCCGTTCGAACGATCAGCGAGAAAATTGATCCGACGCTCTTCGACAATCTCATGAAAACCGCCAGCGGCGCGAAATTCGACCCGAAAACGCTTGATTAACAGCAATCCGGGGATGACGCGAGTACGCTCCATCTCCGGCCTTTTGGCATGTTGCGCCCCCTTTTCTTTGGGTGGGGGTGGGGGTATACTGGCCTTTCAAGCCTGTTTTGTTTTCTGAATCGAATAACTCTCGCAAGGATGATGAATATGTGTTTTCAGTCGAATGCGGCGAAGAGTCTGTTGGCGTCGTTGCTTGTTTTCTCTTTTGTCGTTTCGAACGGTTGCCTCGCCTCCAAAAAAGGGGGAACCCCGGATATCGCCAAGCCGGATGTCGTCGTCGACGCCGTTCTCCAGGATGATGTTCAGCTCTACATCTATGTAACGGGCCGAACCGAGCCGTATAAGTTCGTCGACGTCACTGCTCGTGTTCCCGGTTATCTTCAGGAGTTGTATTTCAATTCCGGGGCGATCGTCAATAAGGGAGAAAAACTGGCGAGAATCGAGCGGGACCAATACCAAATCGCGTTGGATTCCGCCGAAGCGGAACTCGACGTCAACAAAGCCCGGGAAGCGTTGGCGAAGTCGAATCTCGATCGTGCCAAGCAGCTTGTCGAATCCCGCACGATTTCGACCGAAGAGTACCAGTCGAAGCTCGCGGAGCACCAGATCATGCTGGCGACCGTCGAACGAGGTAAAACCGCGGTCAACAAAGCGAAACTCGACCTGAGCTATACCGAGTTGACCGCTCCGATCACCGGCAAAGCGAGTAAACAAATGGTCGACGTCGGCAACCTCGTCGGTCCCGGCGCCCAGATGACGCTCCTGACGATCGCTCAAATGGACCCGATGTATATCGACTTCGAGTTGAGCGACAAGCAACTCGCCGATCTCAAGGAGAAAATGGGGCTTCAAGCCGCCTACGAAAAAGCGTTGGCGGAAGTAACGGGTAAAAAAGACGCTGCGAACCCGAAAGAATCCGGCACCGCCAAGCCGCTTTTGCCCGCATCGGACGATTTGAGCGGTCCCCAATCGACGTTCGACGTCTCCTTGATGACCGGCGAAAGTACATTGTCGGCCGATTTTCCCCTCCATGCCAAACTCGTTGCGGTGATTTCCAACGAAATTCAGTTCGAGACGGGCCAAATCATGATTCGTGGCGAGCTTCCCAACCCGCTGCTGCGTGATAAGGCGAACGGCGACTATTATCTCTATCCCGGCCAGATTTGCCGTGTTCGGATTCCTTACGAAAAGCTGAAGGACGCCGTTCTTATTCGGGAAGAAGCGATTCTTACCGACCTCGACACGAAATATGTTCTCGTGATCAAAGAAGGAGATTACACCCCGAAAACGCCGTTCGGCACCCCGATCAAGGACGCCGCCGGCAAGGATCTTGTCGACCACGGTTTCGTTGTGCATCGTCGTGACATTAAGATCGGCAAACTGCTTGACACGCAACAGCGGATCGTTACCGAAGGACTCCATCCGGGCGAAAAATACATCGTTCGTGGAATCCAGAAGGCCCGTATCGGCTCCGCCGTCACGCCGCAGGAATTGGACACCTATCTCCATCAATTGAAGACGGAAAACGCCGATCCGACGGCGGTTTCCGATACCACCGAAGCGGAAAAGCCGAACACGGAAGCCCCGTCGACCGACGATGCCGCTCCGAAAGCCGACGCTCCGGAAAAAGTCACCCCGGCGACCGTGGAACCTCCGGCTGAACCCGCGAAATAATGACGATTTCGTCGGTTCTGAAAATGTTGCGACCGATCAGTGAACCGTTTACGTTTTAGACGTAAATCGATACGGACGGAGAGCCTGTTCCTCGTATCGAAGACTTGACCGTGTCGTGTTTTCAGATTGCTTCGCCGCCGTGCTCACCCGTGCGAATGCGGACGCAATCCTGAAGCGGCAGGATGAAGATTTTGCCATCCATCATCGGATCGCTGTTGTCACCGCGGACGCCGGTGCGGATCGCCTCGATGGTTCGCTCCAAAAACTCCTCATTGACGCCGATCATGACTTGAACGCGGCGGGTGAGGCTCATTTCGGCTTCACGTCCTTTGTGATCGGCGGTCGGTTTGATGGTTCCGAACCCCTGAACGTCCATGACGGTCAAGCGAAACACCTCGACGGCCGCAAGTTCGTTTTTCACCGCCTCAAGACGGTCCGGCGGTATGACGGCGACGATCATCTTCATGGCGGAGTATTCGGTAAAGGTTCGTGAAAACAGCGAAAACCAACTTTTATTCCGAATTGTATCTTTTCCCGCCACCGAATTCAAGACCCCGACCCCGTTTTTTCAGGCGGTTTATTTGATTTCCGTGACCGAACCAATATTGACGATCGAGGAACCGACGTATAATTTGATGCTTCCCGCTTCGATGTTCACTTTGTCGACCACACCGGTAATCTTTTCGTCCGCCGTGTTTTGACCGGTGATTGTTTTACCGATCATGCTGGACGCCGTGGCGAGTGTTTGTCCGGCCGACATCGCCTCAATACTCGTGGTCAGCTTGTCGTTCGAGGTGATTTGCCGCATCTGACCGATTTGTGCCAACATTTCCGTATTGCTCATCGGATCCATCGGATCCTGATTCTGAAGTTCGGCGGTCATCATTTTGATGAAATCGGACATCGTCAGATCGTTCATCCGATCCCCGGCCGAAGTGGTGGTCGTGTTGAGAGTGTTGAGATACGACGAATAATCGGTGCCGACGCTGGACATGGCTTTTTCCGGAAAAAGGCGATTGGAGACAATACGACGCCCCGAATCGTAGCGAAACCCCGGATTTCCGGCAAGGGCATTTTTTCGAACGCCGTCTCGCTATTCAGACGAGCTTGTGGTATTCTGACGGTCTTCTTTCCGGAACCGGTTGATTTTCCTCCCCTCTCCCTCGGGAGAGGGCTTGGGTGAGGGGCGTTCGACGTAAAATACTGGGTAACGAATTGAAGAAAAAAAGGAGTAACTTTGTTTTCCTCATGGTTTCCCTCATTTCAACCACAGAGCCCCTCACCCTAACCCTCTCCCGGAGGGAGAGGGGAGGGTAAAACCAGCCTTTTCCTCATGTTCGACGCCTATTGGCATTTCATCAGTCCGTTCGATTGGGTGATCCTGAGTTACGGCGCGATTTTGCTGCTGTTTCAACTGGCGGCGCTCTTCATGCGCTGTGTCAGTTCACGGACTTACTTCGTCCAAAATTTGGGGCGGATCCAAACGGCGTGTCTGCAATGGACGGAGCTTCTCCCGGTGCTCGGCCTGATGGGGACCGTTATGGCGATGCTTAACACATTCGCGGCGTTCGACGTAACGCCGGACGAAGAGATCAATCTCGTCGGCGTGATTCAAAAATTCGCCCCGGCCATGACGACAACGCTCTCCGGCCTCGTGATGGTTGCCCTCAATTTGCCGCTCAATCAAGTGTTGTACCTGCTCACCCCCAAAAAGGACGAGTAGTGCGAAATGGTCGGACGAGCCTTCATTGTCGGGGGGCGGTCATCACCGCCCCCCTCCAACCTGTGCGTCCCCGAATCCTTCGGGGGCAATCAGGTTTTTTCTTTACATGCTTCCGGAAAATGGTATAATGGGGGTTTCGAGCCGTTTGGCCTTCCGTGACACCGAGATTTATCCGATTTATGAAGTACAATCCTGCGACCATCGAGCCGTTCTGGCAAAATTATTGGGAAACGAACAAAACGTTCGAAGCGCCGAGGATCCCCGCTCCGAACGGCAAGAAAATGTATGTCCTCGACATGTTCCCGTATCCGAGCGCCAACGGGCTGCACGTCGGGCATCCGGAAGGATACACCGCGACGGACATCGTCTGTCGTTTCGAGCGGATGAATGGAACCTCGGTGCTCCATCCGATGGGTTGGGACGCGTTCGGCCTTCCCGCCGAGCAGCAGGCGAAGAAAACCGGAATCCATCCGCGAACGATCACCGAGACGAACATCGCCAACTTCAAGCGGCAGCTCAAGATGCTCGGCTTCTCGTATGACTGGAGCCGTGAGCTTTCGACGACCGACGTCGATTATTTCCGTTGGACACAGTATATTTTCCTGTTGCTGTTCGACACATGGTACGATCCGGATTCCCGCAAGGGGCGTCCGATTTCGGAGCTCCCGATCCCGACCGATGTGACGGACGTCGACGCATATCGGGACGAACACCGTTTGGCGTACCAAGTCGAGGCGCCGGTCAATTGGTGCCCCGCCTTGGGAACCGTGTTGGCCAATGAAGAAGTGATCCAAGGCCGTAGCGAACGGGGGAACCATCCGGTCGTTCGGAAACCGTTGCGCCAATGGATGCTCCGAATCACCGCCTACGCCGACCGTTTGGAAAGCGATCTCGAAGGACTCGACTGGAGTGACAGCATCAAAGCGTTGCAACGCAACTGGATCGGCCGCAGCACCGGCGCCGAAGTCGATTTCTTCATCAACGAGCCGGGAACTGCGTTCCCGACCGACGGCCCCAAATCCTGGAAAGCCTCCGTAGAAAAAGATTTCGAATCCTGGAAAGCCTTCCGTCGCCAATCGGGATTCCCTCGCAAGCCCGGTAACGACGTGTTACGAATTTACACGACCCGTCCCGACACGCTGTTCGGCGCAACGTATATGGTGATCGCTCCGGAGCATCCGTTCGTGGACCGCTTGACGACGTCGAAACAGCAGGAAGCGGTCGGGAAATACCGCCGGGACGCCGCCGCGAAAAGCGATTTGGATCGAACCGATTTGTCGAAGGAAAAGACCGGTGTCTTCACGGGATCGTATGCGATGAATCCGGTGAACGGTGAGCCGATTCCGATTTGGATCGCCGATTATGTGTTGATTTCGTACGGTACCGGGGCGATCATGTCGGTCCCGGCGCACGATACGCGGGACTTCGAGTTTGCGAAGCAGTTCAAACTGCCGATAGTGCAAGTCGTGCAGAACAACAACGGCGAAGAGCACCGAGGCGTCGAGTTTGAAGCATTCACGGAAGAGGGGGTCGCGATCAACAGTGGTCCCTACGACGATCTCTATACGCCGGAATTCAAGGAAAAAATGACGGACGATATTTCGCAAGCGGGAATCGGCCGGAAGGCGGTGAACTACAAATTGCGGGACTGGTTGTTCAGCCGCCAGCATTTCTGGGGGGAACCGTTCCCGATTCTGCACGAATTGGACGCCGCCGGCAAGCCGAACGGAATCGTCGTTGCGCTGGACAAGTCGGAGTTGCCGCTCGACATCCCGAAAGACCTGGAATTCAAGGCGGAACACAACTCGCCGGAGCCTCCGTTGGAATTCGCTCCGAAGGATTGGCTTTACATCGAGCGCAACGGAAAGAAGTACAAACGGGAAACGAACACGATGCCGCAATGGGCCGGTTCGTGTTGGTACTATTTGCGTTACATCGATCCGAAAAACGGACGAAAACTCGTCGAGCCGGAACTGGAGAAGGCGTGGATGCCGGTCGACTTGTATGTCGGCGGCGCCGAACACGCCGTGCTCCATTTATTGTACGCAAGATTTTGGCATAAAGTGCTGTTCGACCATGGAATCGTGTCGCAACCGGAACCGTTCCAGAAACTCGTGAACCAGGGCATGATCCTCGGCGAAATGGAGTTCACCGGATTCAAGAAAGACGGCGAATGGATGAGCGCAACGAAAGTCGACGTCGACCGCGACGGCCTTGGAACGTTGAAATCGTCCCCGTTAGCCGCGTCGGCCCCCGATGCGTTGAAGCTGGATACGGTCAAACTGGACGCCAAACAAGTCGTCAAAAAAGGGGACAATTTCGTACTGATTGAAAATGAACAAATTCAAGTCGACAGCCGGGCGAACAAGATGTCGAAATCCCGCGGCAACGTGGTGAATCCGGACGACGTGGTGGAGCAGTACGGAGCGGACTCGTTGCGTCTGTACGAAATGTTCATGGGACCCTTGGAAGCGGTGAAGCCGTGGTCGATGGCCGGCGTGAGCGGAGTGTACGGATTTTTGGACCGCGTTTGGAAAATGATCGTCGACTTCCACGCCGAGACATTACAGCTCGATCCGGCGGTGCAGAATGTCGCTCCGACGGAAGACCAGAACCGCGTGCTGCACAAAACGATCAAAGCGGTGACGCAGGATCTCCAATCGTTGTCGTGCAACACGGCGATTGCTCGGATGATGGAGTTCGTGAACTTCTTCCTCAAGGAAAAGGTCCGGCCGAAAAGCGTGATGGAAAGGTTCGTGTTGTTGCTCTCGCCGCTCGCTCCGCATGTTTGCGAGGAATTATGGAAGCTGCTGGGACACGGCAAAACGCTGTCGTACGAAAAATGGCCGGCGTGGGATGAAAACGCGCTCAGGGAGACGACGCTGGAGATTCCGGTGTCGGTGAACGGCAAATTGCGTTCGAAAATTTCGGTCCCTGCCGACGCCGACGAATCCGCGATGGAACAAACGGCACTGGCCGACCCGAAAATCGCGGAACAGTTGTCGGGCAAAACGATCGTCAAAAAAATCATCGTTCGCGGCAAAATGGTCAACTTCGTCGTCAAATGAAAAACAACGCTTGCGTTTTAGCCGCACAGCGCGAAGGCGTTGCCGTTCCGAAAACCGAGTCGATCAAATACGCCGGCTCGAAGTTGAAACTGCTGCCGCGTATTTTGGAATTGACGGAGCGAACCGGTGCTCGAACGATTTTGGACGGTTTTACCGGCTCGACAAGAGTCGCGCAAGCGCTCGCAAAAAGAGAGCCGGGGATGAAGGCTGTACTCAGCCGCAATCCCCGGATAACAACGAACGACGTCGCCGCCTGGTCGAAAGTTTTGGCAACCTGTTTTTTACTGAACAAAAAATACCCGGGGGAATATGTTGCGATAATTGAACACTTGAACGCCGTGCGGCCCGAGGACGGTTGGTTCACCGAACACTACGGCGGCCTCCCCAACGACGGCAAGGCGATTCAAACGGACGGATTGAAAAAGCCGTGGCAGATTCACAATACGCGGAAGCTGGACGGAATTCGGAACGAAATCGACAGGCTGAAATTGAACGGTATTGATAAAGCGGTCGCGCTGACGAGCCTGATGTTGGCGCTGGACGAGGTCGACAGCACGTTGGGACATTTCGTGTCGTATTTGGCGGATTGGTCGCCGAGATCGTATAAGCCGTTGAAACTCCGTGTTCCGAGCCTGTGGATGAACGAGATGAAACATGAAGTGCTTTGCGGCGACGTGTTCGAAGCAATTGTCGGACGAAAATTTGATTTGGCGTATTTCGATCCGCCGTACGGTTCGAACAACGAAAAAATGCCGCCGTCGCGGGTCCGATATGCGGCGTATTACCATATTTGGACGAGTATTTGCCTGAACGACAAGCCGGCGTTGTTCGGCAAAGCAAAACGGCGGGCGGACACATCGGACGTCGGTGCGACGTCGGTGTTTGAAGAATTCCGTCGAGGGGAAAACGCGTGTTTTCTAGCGGTCGAGGCGATCGACCGATTGATTCGCGAAGTCGATGCGAAGTACGTATTATTATCGTACAGCAGCGGCGGCCGGGCGACGGCGGAGGAATTGGCGACGGTGCTGGAGTCGAACGGCACGCTGTTGGAAACGGTGGAGATCGATTACAAAAAGAACGTGATGGCCGACATGAAATGGACGAACGAATGGCTCCGCGACGCCGAAAAACCCAACCGCGAATTTTTGTTCCTGTTGGAGAAATAAACGGCTCTGCAACGGAGCCCGAAGCGTAAGCGAGGGGCTGTGCGTAAATCCCTCGCTTACGCGTCGGGCTCTGTAATTCGTCGGGAATCGAAAGGAAAGCAACCATGAAAGCATTCCCCTTGGCGTACCTGATCACGTTCACTTGCTACGGAACGTGGCTGCATGGCGACGTCCGGGGTTCGGTCGACGACGATCACAACAAATTCGACGCTCCGTTCATCGAAATAAACGCGACACGAAACGAATACTTGCGAAAAAACCTGAAACACCCGCCGTTTTACCTGACCGATCGACAACGGACGATTGTCGCGGCAACGATTGCCGAAGTTTGTGCTTTCCGAAATTGGTCACTTCATGAGAGCAACGCCAGAACGAATCACATCCATGTCGTCGTCAGCGGCGAAGTCGATCCGGACAAGATGATGATAGATTTCAAAGCATACGCAACACGGCGGTTGCGGGGATCGCAGGAATTGGAAGAAGACCGTCCCGTGTGGACGGAAGGTGGAAGTAAACGATATTTATGGACGGAAACATCGCTTTCCGCCGCGATTGAATATGTTCGAAACCAATAACGACCACCAACGAACAGAGTTCGCGCACAGAGCCCGCCGCGTCGGCAAGGGATTGTGCTCAAATGATCCGGGAAAGCTATGACTCATTCAACCGACAAAAATCCACGTTATAAATGGCAGAAACGCGATTTTCTGTTGGTGCTCGACCTGTATTTCAGAGAAGGTATGCTACCGGAAACGGATATTCGTGTCATTGAATTGGCAAAACTGATCCCCCCATCCCCCGGATCGATCAACGCACGATTGGCGAACTATGTGGCAAGAGATCCGAAATCAGGAAGAAAAGGTCTTTCAGGGGGTGGAAAAGACGCTGGAAAATACTTAGATGAGTATTATGATCGTCGAAAAGAGTTGTCGCAATTGTGTGAAGCAATAAAAGCCGATTTAATACAGGTTGCCGCTCAGCCGGACGATCATGCCATCCTCTTCGACGGTCCTCGACGTTCGGCACAGACGTATGTCTATGATCGGAATCAAAAAGCCAAGGATATCTGCAAAAAGCATTATGGAATGAAGTGTTTTGTCTGCGATTTTGATTTCGAGATGGCATATGGGAAAATTGGAGAAGGTTTTATTCATGTTCATCATCTTCGCCCACTTTCGGAAGGTAAGGAACAAAGCGAGATTGATCCGATAAAAGGACTTCGCCCCGTCTGTCCCAACTGCCATGCGATCTTGCACCGGGATCCGAAAAACGTGTTGTCGATCAATCAATTGAAATCCAAAGTAAAATTTACCGTCAACTATCAATAACGCACAGTCCCTCGCTTACGCTTCGGGCTCTGTAATCGTTGGACTCTGTGACAACCCTAAATAACTACCATGAAAATCGGCGTCTTCACTTGTTTTTGCGGCGAGAACATCGCCCGGACGGTCGACTGCGAAAAGGTCGCCCATGAAATCGCAACCCTTCCCGGAGTCTTTTGCTCCTTGTCGTACAAATATATGTGCTCCGAGCCGGGCCAACAGATGATCCTCCAAAAGATCAAAGAGCTCGGCCTCACGGCGGTCGTCGTCGCCTCCTGTTCGCCGCACATGCACCTGAAAACGTTCCGAAAAGCCGCCGAACTCGCCGGGATCAATCCGTATCTCGTCGAAATGGCCAACATCCGCGAACACTGCTCCTGGGTCCACTCCAACAAGGACGATGCGACCGCCAAGGCCGTCGAAATCGTACGGATGGCCGTCGAAAAAGTGAAACACAACCACGCTCTCGTACCGATCGAGGTTCCCGTCACGAAAAGGGCGTTGGTGATCGGTGCCGGCGTTGCCGGTATCCAAGCGGCCCTCGACATCGCCTCGTCGGGGAGCGAAGTCGTTCTCGTCGAAAAGGAACCGTCCGTCGGCGGCAAGATGGCCGGACTTTCCGAAACGTTTCCAACGCTCGATTGCTCCCAGTGCATCCTCACGCCCCGAATGGTCGAAGTCGGCCAGCACCCGAATATCAAACTGATGACGTGGTCCGAAGTCGAGGCGGTCGAAGGATACGTCGGCAATTTCAAGGTCACGATCCGCAAGAAGGCCCGGTATGTCGACATGACGAAATGCACCGGTTGCGGCGCATGCTGGCAAAAGTGTCCGCAAAAGAAAATTCCGAACGATTTCGACTTTGCGCTCGGCAATCGAACCGCGATTTACATCCCGTTCCCGCAAGCGGTGCCGTCGAAACCGGTCATCGACGCCGAAAACTGCACGAAGTTCAAGACCGGCAAGTGCGGCATCTGCCAAAAAGTCTGCGTTGCCGGTGCGATCGATTACGAACAAAAAGACGAAATCGTGACGGAAGAAGTCGGCGCGATCGTCGTTGCGACGGGATACCAACTCTACACGATCGACAAGAAGCCGGAGAACGACAAGCTCGACGGCTACGGAGAATACGGTTACGGAAAGTACCCCGACGTGATCGACGGCCTCCAATTCGAACGGTTGATTTCCGCGTCGGGGCCGCACAACGGCGAACCGAAACGTCCTTCCGACGGAAAGATTCCGAAAAAAGTCGTTTTCATCAAATGTGTCGGAAGCCGGGACAACGCCAAGGGGCTGAATTACTGCTCGAAAATATGTTGCATGTATACGGCGAAACACACGATGCTTTTCAAGCACAAGGTGCACGACGGCGAAGCGCACGTTTTCTACATGGACATCCGGAGCGGCGGCAAAAAATACGACGAATTCGTCCGGCGGGCCATCGAACAGGACGGGGCGATTTACCACCGGGGCCGTGTTTCGAAAATCACGCGGGAATATCGTGACGTATCGACCGATGCGAGCGGCAATCTCGTTCAAAAAGATCCGTATTACGTCGTTCGCGGTGTCGACACGCTCTCCGGAATGCCGGTGACGGTCGAAGCGGACATGGTGGTTCTCGCCACGGCGATGGTCCCGACGCCGGGCTCGGAAAATCTCGCACAAAAACTCGGCGTCGGTTACGACGAGTACGGATTCCTCACGGAATCGCATCCGAAGCTGCGGCCGGTGGAGACGAACTCGGCGGGAGTGCTCGTTTGCGGAGCGTGCCAGGCGCCGAAGGACATTCCGGAAGCGGTGGCGCAGGCGTCGGCGGCGGCCGCCAAAGTGATGATCATGTTATCGCAACCGAAACTGACCCGGGACCCGGAAATCGCGAAGGTCGACGAAATGCGTTGCGCCGCGTGCGGCATGTGTGTCCGCTGCTGCCCGTACAAGGCGATCGAACGGGTCGAGATCAAGGACCGTAACGGAAACACGATCAAGTGGACCGCCCGCGTCAATCCCGGCCTGTGCATGGGGTGCGGCACCTGCGTCGCTATTTGTCCGTCGAAGAGCGTCGACCTCGAAGGGTTCACCGAGCAGCAGGTTTACGCCCAGATCGAAAGCTTGGGATAGAGTATGCCGTGTCTGGTCAAATGATGAACATTCTTTTAGCCCGCGAACCGAAGGTTTCGGTGCTTTAGGAAAGATCCATGCGAATCGAGTTTCAATCTACTTGGACGGGACAAATCTACTACGAACTCGGAGACGTTCGGGAGCAAATTCGATACAGTTACGGAAAAACTCAGTGGGCATTTGACGGATTGACTTATGAAACGTCCCCATCGAACCGTCCGAAAATTTGGGAAGACGGCGAGGAAATTGCATCCTGCCCGAAAAAGTCCTGGTCGCGAAAACGACCAAGTGAATGGAACGTCGTCGATGCAGACGGTCAGCCTTGCCGCATCATTGAAACGTACCGCAAACGCGGCAAAATCGTCGACTGGAGATCGGACGATGGCAAACGGATCATGACGTATGCCCAAACCGGATGTTGTAGAGCAACCGCCGTCATCCGCTCCGATTGGTCCAACGATGTCGGTCTCTTGATCGGCTTGGTGCTCGGGACCATGGTTCCATGGATTTTGAGGGACTGAAACCAACGGGTTTAACCGAAGCACAAACGGAATTGTGACAACACTGTTTCAACCGTGCGTCTGCGCAATCCGGTCGACAAGAACGACACGCAAATCGCAGACATTGGTTCCGGTCGGACCGGTCTTCACCAAACCATCGAGCGTTTCGAAAAAGGAATAAGCGTCGTTCGTTTCGAGAAATTTTTCCATGGAGAACGTCGGATCGGCCGCAAGTCGGTTTCGCAATTTTTGAACGAATTCATCGTCGATTCGGGCGCCGGCGGCGTCCGTCGGACCGTCTTCGCCGTCGGTTCCCCCGGAAAGCATCGCGATGCCGAGCGGCTCGTTTTGCGTGAATTCGGTCCCCTTCAGCAGTCGAATCAACGCCGCGAGAATGAGCTGTTGATTGCGGCCCCCTTTGCCGCGAATCTCTTTCGGAGCAAGTTTGACGACCGGCTCCCCGCCGCTGACGATGCAGTCGGGACCGCTCGATTTCATCCGGATCGCCTCCTCGGCAAGTTGCACGCCGAGATCTTCCGCGAATCCTTCGGAGCATGTCGCCGAGGTCAGCAAATAGGAATACCCTCGGTGGACCGCTTCGATTCCGGCGCTGTCGACCGCCAAGGGGTTGTTCCCGATGATCACGCATCGGACCGAGCCGCCTTGCGAATCCATGATCGCCCCATATTGGTCGACGGTAAGCGGTCCTGTAGGTTTTCCGTTTCCCGGCGTCGGCTCGGTTTCGGCTCGGTTTCGAAGATATCGGACGATATTTTGAACGGCGGTTCGCTGACTTTCCGTTGCGGAATGATCGACAAACTTTTCAAGCACATGGAGCGCATCCCGCGGACCGCTGGCATTGTCGACGGTCGGCCCGGACGCAATCACGTCGAGCGGGTCGCCGAGGACGTCGGAAAGAATCAAACTGACGAGCCGACGCCCTTCACAGAGCTTTTTCATGCCGCCCCCCTTGAGCAGACTGATCTGCTTGCGGACGGCGTTCAGCTCTTGAATATCGGCTCCGGTCCCGCTGAGGAACCGCGTGATTTCAATTTTGTCGTGCAGCGAAATTTCCGGCGGCGGAGCGGGAAGCAGCGCGGAACCGCCGCCGGAAATCAAACACAAACAGAGATCACGCGGCGTCAGGGATCGGAGCAACGAAATGATTTCCCGTGTTCCAGCCGCCGCCGCTTCGGTCGGTTCGTTGAGACCCATCGGCCTTGCCGGGAAGACTTTGATTTTTCGCAACAACAACTCACAACCGATGGGAACGTTGATCCAGCCGTCGATTTTCGGGACATTTAATTCCCCTTCGATGTCGAGGAGTGGTCCCAAAACGGATTCCAGCGATTCCGCCATGCGACCGGACGCCTTTCCGCCGCCGACCACGACGATTCGATCGATACCGACCAACGGATAGGGAACAGAGGCGATTTCGAGCGTTTTCGAACGAATATCGAACGCAACATTATTTCGGACGAGTCGGTCGACGTCGACGCCGTCGACTCCCGCTTTCCAGATTGCGTAAACGTCGTCCCGAAGCTGTTGCGTCGTTCTCATGGTGTTTGTGATGGCAAAAATTAGTTCCGTCCTCCCCGCGTAGGCGGGGACCCAGGCGAGAAGATTGGTTGACCGTTTGCAGGCATATTGATGTTCGGAATACAACCAACAACATGTGCAAGAATGTCTCGACGCCTGTTTTCCAGGTCCCCGCCAACGCGGGGATGACGAGCGATAAATCAACGCAAAACGGCTCGTCCCCATTGGACGACGCCGCCGCGCGATTCGGGGAATCCCAAAGCATGGACCGACGCCAGGTCGGCGTCGGCCGGGTTCGTGATGATTCCGTCGGCGACACAACGGAGTGCTTCGTCGTACATTCCGAGAAAAAGTCGGCGAACGATTTCGTCGTCGGAATATTTTTTGTGTACGGTATCAACAACGAGTTCCGGATCGGGAACGCCGTCGCCGTCCCACGACGTCGCCGACGGATAGAGCATGAAACCGCGTCCCGTTTTGCGACCGAGCCGACCAAGTTCGACGAGTTTCAGCAGCAGCGGAGCATTATGAACCCGATCGGGAAACGCTTTGTAAAGCACCCAACCCGCATGCATCACGACGTCCAGACCGATTTCGTCCATGATTCGAAACGGTCCCATTTTCATGCCGAAATCGGTGGCGACCCGTTCGATGCGGCTGAGTTCGACTCCGTCGGCAAGGAGGCCGAGCGCTCCGTTCAGGTATGGGTTCAGAATCCGATTGACAAGGAAACCGGGCCCGTCCTTCACGACGATCGGACGTTTTGCAATTCGAACGGCGTGTTGTTTCGCCGCTTCGACGGTCGCCGGATCGGTTTCCGCACCGGAAATGATTTCGAGCAGGGAACGGTCCCGCACCGGATGAAAAAAATGGAACCCGCAGAATCGACGCTTCCACGAATCACTTAATTCCTCCGCCAAGCTCGAAATCGAAATCGTCGACGTGTTCGAAAAGAGGAGCGACGTCGCGTCCGGCGCCGCGGCACGGAGTTTCTCGTAGAGTTTTCGTTTCGCTTTCAGTTTTTCCGTAATCGTTTCGATAATGATCGGCGAGCGTCCAACTTCCGCGAGATCGTCGGTACGGCGAACGAGGCCGGCGTCGAACGGACGTTCCTGCAACGCTAATTCGGCGGCGATTCGGTCCGGAGCTTTTTCCAACGATTCGGGCCGGGAGTCGTAGAGCAGCGCGGGAACCCCCGCGCCCAAGTGAGCGGCCGCAATCGCGGTCCCCATGAGCCCGACGCCGAGAATCGAAACTGAAGGGGGGAAATCGTTCATGGTCAGTCTTCTTTCGCCATGCGGATTACTTCGTCGATCGACGTGATTCCTTGGAGGACTTTGCGCCAACCGTTTTCGCGGAGCGTCATCATTCCGGACTTTCGGGCGGCGTTCTTGATTTCGATCGACGGTCGCCGAGTACTGGCAAGGAGCCGCACATCGTCGTTGGCGACGAGCAGTTCATACAGCGCGATTCTTCCGGAGTACCCGCTGTGCCGACATTCCCGACAGCCGGTCGCTTGGAAAATATCGATCTTCTCGTCCATCATTTTTTGAAACGGAAAATCTTGCGGCATCTCGTTGGGGATCGGTTGGAATGCCGCCTTGCAATGGGGGCAGAGCCGCCGAACGAGCCGCTGCGCCATGATTCCCTCAACGGTGGTGCTGACGAGGAACGGTTCGACTCCCATATCGTGCATTCGGGTGAACGCCCCGGCGGCGTCGTTCGGGTGGAGCGTGCTGAACACGAGGTGTCCGGTGAGCGACGCCTGGATCGCGTTTTCCGCCGTTTCGAGGTCCCGGATTTCCCCGACGAGCACCACGTCGGGGTCGTGTCGCAAAATCGCACGCAAACTCGCCGCGAACGTCAGTCCGACTTTCGCATGGACTTGAATCTGGTTGATTCCGTCGAGTTGATATTCGATCGGGTCTTCCGTCGTAATGATCTTGGTCGCTTCGTCCTTGATTTCGTTCAAGGCGCTGTAGAGCGTCGTCGTTTTTACGGAGCCGGTCGGCCCCGTCACCAAAATAATGCCGTGCGGCTGCTTGATCAGCTTGTGGAATTCCTCGTAAATATCGGTATCCATCCCGACGCCGCGGAGCGTGAAATCCATGCGGTCTTTGTCGAGAATACGCATCACGATCCCTTCGCCGTGCAGCATCGGGATGATCGAGAGCCGCAAATCGATTTCCCGTCCGGAAACCTTGAGTTTGATGCGACCGTCCTGCGGAACCCGCTTCTCGGCGATGTTCAAGTGCGACATGATCTTGAGCCGACTGACGATCGCGGACTGGAACCGATTGATTTCCGGCGGCATCGGCTGCGTCTGGAGCACGCCGTCGATCCGATAACGGACTTTCATCCCGGTTTCCTGCGCTTCAATGTGAATGTCGCTCGCCCGAACTTCGACCGCTTCGGAGAGAATTTCGTTGACGAGTCGAACAACCGACGCTTCTTGGGCGAGTTGCGCGTCGCCGCTCTGATCCCATTCGATTTCGTCGAGCACTTCGACATCGTCGGTCGAGACCTGGGCCATGAGGCCGTCGATGGTTTCCGCTCCGACGCCGAGATGCGACTTGATCAACTTGGCGAGTTCCGCCGGAAACGCAACCACGGGGACCACGGAGCGGTTCATTGCGGCGGAGATCGAGTCGATCACGTTCAGGTCGAACGGATTCGACGTTGCGACAAGCAGGCTGCCGTCCTCATCGTCACCGATCGGAAAGACGCTGTTCCGGTGAACGAATCGGACCGGAAAATTTTCCAACACGGAACGGTCGATTTGACTTTTCGTCAGATCGACCAGTTGCAATCGGAGCGTCCCGGCGAGTTCCTGGAACGCTTTCTCTTCCGTGCGCACACCGAGAACCGTCAGAATCGATTGGAGCCGCCCGTCGGAGCGCAGAGCCTCTCGCGCCATTTGGAGCTGCGTCGACGTCAACCCGACAACGTCGGTGATTTCAGCGAAAACGATCATAAACTTTTATCCACATGGCATCACGCTTGCGTTTGAGCCGCGCAGTGTGTCAAAATCGAACGATGCAAAAAAGTATACCAAACCGCTCCGATTTCGGAAAGACCCGTTCGCCCCTCTTGTTTTGGCATGACGTTTTCTTTATCTTGGGAGAGTGCCGCGCTGCGCGGCTCAAACGCAAGCGAAACTTCAACCAACAGATCATTTTCATGCGAACACTGCTCGTTGCCATGCTCTTGGCGCTGTCGAGTGTCGCCGTCGCTCAGACGGAAACGCTCAAAAACTGGGAATTCAACACCGACGGCCAAAAAGAAGGCTGGGTCGGCGCAAACCATTTGAAAGACGTCACCGTCAAGGACGGAATGTACCGGGCAAAGGCGTCCGGAAACGATCCGTTCATCGTGTTGGAGAAGATCGACATTCCGGCGGGGAAGTCGTATGTCTTCGAGTTCCGCCTGAAAACGAATTTCAGCGGCTCCGCCGAACTTTATTATGCGAACACGACGGAAGGACCGTACGGCGGCTTTTTGCCGAAAAAGAATGTTGCCTGGACCGCGATCGGCGACGGTAAGTTCCACACCTATCGGATTTTCCCCAATTGGGCCGCCGACAAAAAAATCGTCAAATTGCGTCTCGATTTCCCGAACCTGCCGCAAGGAGACGCCGACAACGTCTCTTACGAACTCGACTGGATTCGGATCGTCGACCTGAATTTCGCCAAAGCGCCGGCCGTCAAACCGAATTGGAATTTCACCGGCAATACGACCGCCAACGGCGATTGGGTGTTGATGGAAGACGGTGTTATCGAAACGAAACCGATGAATCTGGACGTCGACGAATACGGCGGTTGGATCTCGTTGGAGATGGCCGTCGACCAAGGAAAAACCGCGACGCTGGAATTCCTGTCGAGCAGCGGAAAAGCAGGGACGATCACCATTCCGCTCAAGGCGGACGGCAAGCCCCATTGGTACAACGTCGACGCGCTGACCGATCAGGCGTGGCGGGAAAAGATCAACCTGATGACGCTCAAAACAAGCGACGAACCGGGCGCAACGGCGAAGGTGCAGCGGCTGATCGTCTCCGACGCTCCGAAAGGCCCGGCGGAAATCGAAGTGTTGCAGGTTTATCAACCGGAAGCGATCAATCGAGCCGGTACGTCCCGACCGCTGGCAATTCGGTTGCGCAATACCGGCGGCGAAACCGCGAAGGGAATCCGCATCGCCAAAATGCAGTTCCCGCCGAATGTCGGGGCGACGGCGAAGAAAGGGGAGGAGTCACTCGACATCGAACCGCTCGAAACGAAAACGTACACCATTTATCTCGGCGCGACGCAGCCGGTTGAGGGGAACGTGACGCTGACGCTGGCGGGGCCCGGAGTGCCGAAGGAACCAATCACGGCACCGATCCGTTTCGAGAAAAAGCTCGATCTTCCGAAGGCGTCGTACGTTCCGGAGCCGAAACCGGTGAAGAGCGATTATGAAATCGGCGCGTTGTACTATCCCGGTTGGCATCGAATGCAAGCATGGGAACGGATTTACTCGACGCATCCGGAACGCAAACCGGTGCTCGGTTGGTACGACGAAGGGAATCCGGAAGTCGTCGACTGGCAGATTAAATGGTCGGTCGAGAACGGCATCCAGTATTACCTCGTCGACTGGTATTGGAACAAGGGACACCAACACAATGACCATTGGATCGCGGCGTTTCGGAAAGCGAAGTACCGCTCGATGTTCAAATGGGCGATGATGTGGGCGAACCACAACGGCAAGGGAAGTCACAGTGTCGAAGACCAAGCGGCCGTGACGAAATTCTGGATCGAAAATTATTTCAACATGCCGGAATACTACCAGATGGACGGCCGCCCGGTCGTGATGATCTGGAGCGCCCAAGGAATGGACGACGACGTTCGTGACATCGAGGCGAAGAAAGGAAACACGCTCAAGAAGGGTGAAGGGGTGAAAAAGCTCCTCGACCTTTCGCAGAAGATGGCGAAGGAAGCCGGATACAAAGGAATCTATTTCATTGCGATGAAATGGCCGGAAGCGTCCACCAAGGCCGAGGATATTCAATGGCTCGCCGACGCCGGTTTCGAAATGACGTCGATTTACCATTTCATGCACCACGGCGGCAAGGCGAAAAATCCGCGACGGTTTTCGTTCGATTACGTGGTCGAGTCGAACCTGCCGCACTGGGAAGGACTTCACGAAACGGGAATTATCCCGTTCCTGCCGAACCTTTCGACCGGTTGGGATTCGCGGCCCTGGCACGGCGACAAACAAACGATCATCGAAGATCGAACCGTGGCGAAGTTCAAAAAGATCTGCGAAGACTTCAAGAAGTTTTCGAAGAAAACGGGAGTCAAGCAAATTCTTTTGGCCCCGACGAACGAATGGGGCGAAGGCTCTTACGCCGAACCGAACGCCGAATTCGGCTTCGGAATGTTCGAAGCGATTCGTGACGAATTCTGCAAGAAACCGGCGAACGGTTGGCCGATCAATTACGGTCCGGAAGACGTCGGTCTCGGTCCGTACGATTTCCCGCCGCTCCAAAAAGAGATGCGGACCTCCTGGGACTTCAAGGACGGCACGCAAGGCTGGACCGGTTTCATGGGAATCAGCAATTTCAAGGGCGCGGACGGCAAGTTGACGTTCGGCACGACGAACCACGATCCGGCGATGTCGACGAATCTCAACGGCGTCAAGGCGGTTGATTGGAGCCGCTTCGTCGTTCGAATGAAGATTACGGCGCAAGATCCGGGGGCAGACGCTCAAGACCGAGCGCAACTCTTCTGGTCGACCTCGACGAGCCCGGTTTCGGAAACGAACAGCATGAGCGTTCCGGTGAAGATCGACGGCGCGTTCCACGATTACGTTTTCGAACTGAAATCGCAAAAGACCTGGCGCCGTAACATCACGAGCCTGCGGTTCGATCCGGTCAACTCCGAAAAACGGAGCATCGAAATCGAATCGATCAAGTTCGAGTAACAAAAACTCGGCTCGGTCACGGAAAACACGAAAAAACACGGAAAGGATTTCGACGAAAGCCTTTCCGCGATTCATCGTGTCTTCCGCGGCCCAGTATTCTTGAGGACGTCCTGTTTATTTTCGTCCGTTTACTCCGTAGAAGTATTGTTTGTAGTTTTCGTAACCGGCGACCTTTTCGATGGGCGGACGCGGAATCTCGGCTCCGCGAGGTCGGTCGCCTTCGACGGTCGGACCGAAGCCGACTTGCGGATACGGATCGAACCGCTCCATCCGCGCACGCTGCTCCGAGATGTGACCGGGATGGAACAGATTCGGACGTCCGAACCGATCTTCATCGCAAATGCAACCGGCGAGCATCGCCATCAACAGCGAGCCGAAAACGAGAAGAGTGTGTCGAAACAAACCGTCGGAATGGTTAAAGGGTAAAAAAGAAAACCATTCGGAAGAATAGCGATATACCATCGCCGCTGTCAAGAGCAATTCTCATCGTTTTTTAAGTAAAATAAATTGGCCATCCCTGGCCAACTCATCCGTCACGCTCCATCTCCATAACAAGGTATCAGAGAGAATCGCTTCCGTCAACACACCCCCCACGAGAAAACATCGACAAAAATTTATCGCGGATTCCATCCTCCGACGCAACGCCGCCTGAATTCGTGCAATAATAAACCGTCGGCTCGTTCACGGCTCGCCTTGAACGACATCCGCCCGCGAACGGAAACCGCCGCGAATCGGTTCGACGGTCAACTCCGGAACATTGTACGATTTCATCAGATCCCGATCGTGCTCCGGGCGTCGTTGCGGCAGCACGAACGGTTTCGATGCGCGTCCCTGTTCGTCGAAATGCGAAAGATACAACCGGGTGTACAATCCGTCGTCGCGTCTCGAACTGAAAACGAACCAGCGTCCGTTGGACGACCAACAGTGAAAACTTTCCGTTTCCGTACTGTTCACTTCGGTCAGCGGTCGGCTCTCTCCTGATTGCAGATCGTGGATCCACAAATCGGTTTCCCGATGCCAAATGGAAAAACAACCGGAATCCGAGAGACAATACATGACGTACCGGCCGTCCGGCGAGGGTCGCGGGAACGTGACGTTCTTCTTTTGCGAAGCGGCGTCGACCAACATTTTAGGCGTCCCGAACTTCCCGGTTTGCCGATCGAACGGGATCTGCATTAAATCGTACCGAATTTTGTCCGATTGCTGCAACGCTTCTTCCCGGCGGTTGTCGAAGTCCCGATTCACGAGCCTGAATTTTGCGTTGCAATAATAGAGCCGATTGCCGTCCGGGGACCAGGCGGGATACGTTTCGAATTCATCCGCCGACAATAAAATGTACGACATTTCGTTCCGGTCGACGTCATAGAGAACCAAATCCGACGCGATGTCCAACACCTCGACCTTGGCGGCCGACACCGTATGGAAATGTTGGCTCGTCTTGTTTACCGAAAAAGCGACGAGATTCCGGGTCGGATGCCAGGCAGGATACGTCGCGCCGGCAATCGCCCGATGATCGAACGACAAATCGACTTTCGACGGAACGCCGTCCCGGAGAAACACCGTTCCGCTGCGATACTGCCGCGTGTGAAACATCATGTTTTCCGTGCGGTAATTTTGAAAGGCATGGCAGTTGGCGCATTGTCCCTTGTCGCCGACCATCCGTTGGTTGTCGTAGAAGCAATGTTCGTCGAAATTTTCAAGATTCCGTTGTCGAAGCGAGATGTCCCGATATTTTTCGAAGACCGGCTCCAACAGGCGATAAGCGACGAACGAATCAATCGGCTCCGTTGCGATCCGGTGGACGATCGTTCCATACTTTTTCCACTTCGCCTGATTTTGCACAAAAACATCGACCCGAAGCTCGTTGCCGTGATTGTCCGCAAGCAGTTTCTTCCATCGCTCGACGGGAATGTCGATGGATGGTCCTTTCAACAACAGCGGCGGACCGGTTTCCGAAGCGATCCGCACCAGAAAAGCGGCACCCGATTCCTCGATCCGAAAGTTGAGCGGCGCGATGTTCGGCGGAATCGTCAGCGATGTGTAATCCGGATCAATTTTCGGAATTCGCGGTTCGTCCTGATAATGTTCGGGAACCGTCGGAGAACAACCGACCACCGTAATCAGGAGAAAACCGACGATGAGCGATCGGAAAGACGGCATGAGCAAAACTCGGTACACGGGCTGAACGAGGAACGGCAAACAAGTTTCCTTTAATATAACAACTCCGCTTTACAATGTCGACGGCACAGGATACGATGACCCCATGTCCGCCAAAAAGTTCACAAAAAAACAACCCGCTCCTTCTGTCGCACCGTCGGAGCGGCCGATCGCCCCCCGACGGAATTGGGATGCTCGACTTCTGAGCGTCGGTTGCCGCTGCGCGTTCGGCGTTTTCGGTCTTTGGTTTCTGGGGATTGTCAACCGTGACTCTCTCTTTGTCGTTCAGGAATACAACCTGTTTCTCGACGACGGAGCGTTTTTCGCTTCTTACGTCGGCCATGTCGGAGGGATGCTGCAATATGGAGCCCGATTCTTGTCGCAATCCTTTCTTTTTCCTTTTTTCGGAGCAGTTCTCCTGACAGCGGTCCTCCTTCTCGTTCAACTGCTGACGGCGAAACTGTTTCGTTTGGATGGGCGTTGGACGGTTTTGTCGTTTCTCCCCTCGTTTTTGTTTGTTCGGCTTTTCACACAGCTCGAATACCGGCTCTTCGATCCGATCGTCTATCTGGACGATCTTTACGGTTGCGTCCTCGGAATTCTGCTTGCGCTGGCTTTTTCCCTGACTTACGGCGGAATTGCGCGGCCGTTCGGTCGTCTGGCGTTTGGAATCGTCGGCGTCGCCGCTCTATACTGGGGAGCCGGAGTTTTCGGGCTGCTCGGCCTGGTGCTTTGCCTTTTTCGGGAATTTCGATTTCCCCAAGCCGAACGCCGAACATTGCGGCAAGAGCTCCTGTTTCTCGGCGGCTTGCTCGTTCCGTTGGCTTATTATCTCCTTTTTATTCCCGCTCCGCTGTCCCGGCTGTTTCTCATGGGAATTCCCATGCAGATCGCTTGGGGTTTCTCCTATTCAACATTCGTTCTCCTGATCACGACGCCGATCGCCCTCGCCCTTTTCGATCTGTTCCGAGAAGAGCGAATCTCCCCGGCGAACGAAACCGAACGCCGAGGCGTTTCGACGTTTGCCCTGATCGTCAACGTCGCCGTTTTTGGGGGGCTTGCAGGGGGAACCGTCCATTTTTCCCACGCCAACCCCGAATTTCTGGCGACCGTCAAGATGTGCCGCTTGCTGAAACAACGGGACTGGGAAGGAATCCTTCGTGTTCCTCTCCACGATCCGGAGCCGATCCAGCCGATCGTCTGGATGCGCAATCTTGCCCTGTTCAAACTCGGACGGCTCGGCGAGGAAGCGTTTTCGTTTCCGCAATTTTCCAAGCGCGACCCCTTGCTCGAAGTGATCGGCGACGTTTACATTTTCGGCGACAAGATTCTGTATGAGTTCGGACTCGTCAATTCGGCGTTCAAGACGGCCCACAATCAATATGTTTCGCGGGGAACGAACCGAACCGGATTGGAAACATTCGTCCGCTGTTCGCTTGTCACCGGCGAAAACGAGCTCACCCAACGGTATCTCCGCTTGATGCGGCGGGCTCCGTTGCTGAGAAGTCAAGCGGCGACTTGGAGTTCGGCGGAAGGGATCGAAGCGGAGCGTGCAACCATTCGGCGCCTGATCCCGACGGAAGACCGCTTTGAACGTCCGTTCGCTTCCTTGGAACCGTTGATTCTCGAAGGCTTTCCCGGACGAAATTTCGCCGAATCCCCATCGGACGTTCAAGAAATGCTCCTGTTCATCACGCTTCGTCGAAAAGACCTGCAAGGATTCCGGCGTGACTTCGATACCCGATGGAAACAGGAAACGCCGCCGACATCCGAACTCCGCCGGATTCCGAAGCATTTTCAGGAAGCGATTCTTCTCGACTCGAACGATCTTCGGGCCGACATCGAAAAATATCGTCTTTCGCCCGAAATCGTGGAGCGGTTTCGGCAATTCGACCGTTTCCGCCAAGCGGCGTCCCAACGCTCTCCGACAATCGAGACGTTCCGTCAGGAATTCGGCGATACTTATTGGTTTTATTATTCCGTCGACAGGGGGAATAATTGATCGTCCCTTAAAAAAGGACCAGCCCGACATTGCGGTGTTTGTCCATTTCCTGGAGCTTTCGCTTCCATTGGCTGACCGTCGCCGGAATCTCCTTGGGGGAATGGTCGAAAAACAGTTTGACCAATTCCAACGCCTCGTCTTGGGAGACGACCATTTCGACCGTATAATCAACCGGGATGATCCCGAAAAGTCGACTTCCCCGCTTCACATTCAGGTAAACGGTCCACGACGGAAAGTCGAGGAGCGGCTCCCCATCGAGAATCGCCGGCCGAACGTCCGTCCACGGTGAGACGGCGAGGGTTCCGTTCTCGTTCTCGAAACCGAGTTGCGGCGAACAGAATTCCTGTTTCCGATCTTGGGGAAACGGAGACAATCGTGAAGCGGCGTACTGTTCCGCGACGTCGCGGATACATTTTTGAGCCCAACGGGAGCCCCACATTTTTTCGATCTCGCTGCGACTCACTTCGCCGATCTCAAACGATGAAAAGTCGGGAATCTGAATCCAGGCGTTTCTTTTGCTTTCCATGGCTTTCTCCTTCATCCGTGAAGTCGAAGCACCGGAACCTTCGGTTCGCGGGCTAACCCCAGCGCGGCCGGAATGTTGATCGAGCTTCCGCTCAACGAACAAATCCGCTCCCGCTGGTCGCTAATATGTTCAAAAAATCCACGATTCTCAGAAACCGCGTTCGACACGGTTCGGTCGACACAGTTTGGGTGTTTCGAAAGGATTATGGCAAATCGCCGTCCGACTGCGACATCAATTCTTTGTTGGGGGTTCAAAAAACCAGATTATTTCAATCGAAGACGATCGTTTCTCAAAAAGCGATTTTTCCCCCGTTTTCCCTCCAGATTCCTCCCACATCGAGCCGACGAAGACGAAAGGTTTTGTTGCATTCGATGTCAAAATGGATAAAATAAAATTTCGACGGTAAATTTTATTGATATTCCGGATTTACATGGTATTGTTTATAATGATACGTTCCCTTTCAACGACACGGTACCGAATCGGACACCCTATTTTGTGGTGTTGATGCGTACCCAACGATACTCCGTCTTTCACGTTTCCGTTGGAGAGTCAATTTACTGGAGAGTAAACAATGAAAAAGTGCTTTTTCCCGACGATTCCGGTGCTCGCTCTTTTCGCCGTCCTCTTGACGAGCGCTCTGCGAGGAGACGAGTCGCGTGTCGGCTATGAAACATATACATCCGCTGACGGAGCCGGATACGCCGCCGTCGGACTTCGTGGAGCCGTGGCTCCCTCGACTTCCGATTTGGACGTTGCTTTCCTGATCGACACCTCGGCGAGCCAGACCGGTCAGACTCGTCGGGATACGTTGGGAACGCTTCGAGCTGCGATCAAAGCCTTGCCGAAGAACGCCAAAGTTCAGGTTCTCGCCATGGACGTCGATACGGAGTCGCTGACGAATCAACAGTTCTTCCCGAAAAACTCGCCGGATCTGGAAGCCGCTCTCCTGACCTTGGAACGCCGTGTTCCTCTCGGAGCGACCGATATGGCGAAGGGGCTGGAAATGACCAAAACGGTCTTTGCCAACAGCGATCCTGGAGCGCGACACGCCGTCATTTACCTCGGCGATGGTCGCAGCTTGGCAAAAACCGTTGATCCGGCCACATTCGAAACGGTCGTCGGCGATTTTGCAAAACAACGAATTCCGTTCACGGCGTGCGCCGTCGGCATTCAGTCGAACCTCGGATTGATCGGCGCTTTGGCTAACCGAACCGGTGGGAATCTGGTTGACATGAACACGACCGTCCAAGCCGGAATGAAGAAAGCGTTGGAAGAAGCGGAAGAACGCGGCGAAAAAGAGGTCGTGACCCCCGATTTCGGACTTTCCGTCGGTCAACGCCTTGCCCAAGCGGCTGACGCCACGGTGATTTGGCCCAATCAGCAATCGGTTTCTTTCCCGCAAGGTTGGGACGTCTATCCGAAACAATTGCAGCCGATTCGAAGCGACCGCGAAACCGTGGTTGTCGCGAAGACCGCGCCGGACAACCTCGTTCCGTTCGACCTGAACCTCAAAGGAAAAGCTGGCGACTCCGATATCGAAATCGGTTGGAAGCTGGAACCCGCGAAGGATCAAGGATCGAACTCGATGAACTCCTACCTCGCCGCAGTGGTCGATACCGCCGCGAAAGATCAGGGGAAAACGATGCCGATCGTCGGATGGAACACTTTGGAAATGCTCCAGGACGCTTTCAACGCCAATATCGAAGATATTTTGAACAAAGCGGAAGTTTCGATCAAAACCGACAACACCGAACAGGCGAAGGTTTTCGTCGACAACGCCCTGAAACTTGATCCGACGAACGGAACAGCCCGACGTCTCCATGACGTTCTCCAAGGAAA
>JAVBPI010000019.1:0-55222 GCA_031549705.1 Thermoguttaceae bacterium | reverse complement strand
GTCGACGCAAGATGTCCCCCCGCCGAGAACCCCATCACGCCGATCTTCGCCGGGTTGATGATCCATTTCTGGGCGTTGAATCGTGTCGTTCGAATCGCCCGCTGAACGTCCAAGAGCGGGTTCGGCTCTCCGTATCCCTTGCCGCGATGCCGGTATTCCAAAACGATCGCAGCGACGCCGAACGAGTTGTACCATTCGGCGATTTGCTTTCCTTCGTGGTCCATCGCCAGCCCGCCGTAACCGCCGCCGGGACAAACGACCACCGCCGTTCCCGTCGCTTTGTCGGCGTCCGGAAGTGAAACCGTGATTCGTGGTTTGTCCTTCTCCTCGGTTCCCAAAGCGTTCGGGGCGCCGTTCTCCCAAAGCGTCAAACGGATCGGCTCCGCCGCGAAAAGGGATGTCGAAAGTGCCAGCAAAATGGCAAAGGTTGGTAAAAACGTTTTCATGGGATCGTTGTTAGGTGATACAGGAAAATAGAGCGTGTCATTTCGAACGAAGCGAAGCGTAGTGAGAAATCTCACTGTCTTGATGGGTTGGGAATTCCAACGCAATCGGTCGGGTGAGATTTCTCCCTTCGGTCGAAACGACGAAACAATTACTCCGCGGATAGTTTTCGTAACACGGTTTGCAGGATGCCGCCGTTCAGGTAGTATTGCAACTCGACCGGCGTGTCGATGCGGACTTTGACGCGGAACTCGATTTCGCTGAACAGGTTCGGCGCAACTTCGCGCTCCGCTTTCACGGTGATCTCGCTCCCCGGCACGAAATTTCTGTCGATTTCCGGGAACGTAAAATCTTCTTCGCCGGTCAAGTTCAGCGATTGCCATGTCACGCCGTCGGGAAGCTCCAGCGGCAAGACCCCCATGCCGACGAGGTTTCCCCGGTGAATCCGTTCGAAACTCGACGCGATCACCGCCTGCACGCCGAGCAGGACGGTTCCCTTGGCGGCCCAGTCACGGCTGCTGCCGGTGCCGTACTCCGTTCCGGCAAGCACGATCAACGGCGTTTTCGTTTCTTTGTATTTCATCGCGGCATCGTACACCGACATGATTTCACCGGTCGTACTGTGTTTATCGCCGAAGTATTTCGTAACGCCTCCCTCGGTTCCGGGAACGAGCAAATTTCTGATTCGAATATTCGCGAACGTTCCCCGTGTCATGATCCGGTCGTTGCCGCGACGTGAACCGTAACTGTTGAACTCCGATTGCGGAACGCCGGCGTCGAGCAGGAATTTTCCCGCCGGCGAATCCTTCTTGATCGAGCCTGCCGGTGAAATGTGATCCGTCGTCACGGAATCTCCCAAGGCGATCAAACATTTTGCACGATAAATCGACGGGATGCTGTCCGGCGGCATCATCCGCATGTCGACGAGGAACGGCGGCTCCTGGATATAGGTGCTCTTTTCGTTCCAGGCAAAGAGTTTCGACGGCTTGGTCGGAATCGCGTTCCAAGTTGCGTTGGCGTTGAAAACATCGGCATACCGTGTTTCGTATGTTTTCGGATCGACGGCGGTTTCCACCACGGCGGCGACTTCCTCGTCGGTCGGCCAGATTTCCTTCAGAAAGACCGGCTTGCCGTCTTTCCCCATCCCGAGCGGTTCCGTCGCCAGATTTTTCGTAACGCATCCTGCCAAGGCGTAAGCGACGACCAGCGGCGGGCTTGCGAGATAGTTCGCTTTGACGAGCGGATTGACGCGGCCTTCGAAATTTCGGTTCCCGCTCAACACGGCGGCGGCGACCAGATCGTGTTTCGTGATCTCCTCGGAGACCGCGTCCGGGAGCGGCCCGCTGTTGCCGATGCAGGTCAAACAACCGTATCCGACGATGTTGAAACCGAGTTTTTCGAGCGGTTTCAATAAATCGGCTTTCGCCAAATAATCTTCCACGACCCGCGAACCGGGACCGAGACTCGTCTTGACGAAGCCCGGAACTTTCAACCCTTTTTCGACCGCTTTCCGTGCGAGAAGTCCGGCGGCAAGCATCAAGCTCGGATTGCTCGTATTCGTACAGCTCGTGATCGACGCAATCACGACGGCACCGTCCCCCGGCTTGTCGGTGGTCGTCGGAATCGGTTGTCGGGTTACGCCGAAGCCTCGTTCCTTTGTCGGAGCGGTCAGTGATTTTTCAAACGATGATTTCATCACCGAAAGCGGAACTCGATCCTGCGGCCGCTTCGGACCGGCAAGGCACGGCTCGACGGTCGAGAGATCAAACGTCAGAATTTTCGTGTATTTCGGCGTCTTCGCGGTCGGCGTCGAAAAGAGTTGCTGCTCCTTGCAATACGCTTCGACAACGGCGACGTGCTCCGCGCCGCGGCCGGTATCCCGCAGGAATTTCAGCGTCAAATCGTCGACGGGGAAGAATCCCATCGTCGCGCCGTATTCGGGTCCCATGTTGGCGAGTACCGCTCGGTCCGCGACCGGCATGGTTCGAACACCGGGGCCGAAATACTCGACGAACTTGCCGACGACCCCCTCTTTGCGAAGAATTTCCGTTAACGATAAAACAATATCCGTTGCGGTAACGCCGTGTTTCGGGGCGCCGATCAATTCGACGCCGACGACTTGCGGGGCGAGCATGTAATACGGTTGTCCGAGCATCACGGCCTCGGCTTCGATGCCGCCGACCCCCCAACCGAGAACGCCCAAACCGTTGATCATCACGGTATGCGAGTCGGTTCCGACGACGCTGTCGGGGTACAACGTGGTTCGTGAGGATTCGTGAACAACGTCGGCGAGGTATTCAAGGTTGACTTGATGGATAATCCCGACGGACGGCGGCACGACGCGGAAATTATTGAGCGATTTTTGCGCCCAATGGAGCAGCGAATACCGTTCGTCGTTCCGATGGAATTCAAGGTCGACGTTCTTTTTCAGGGAATCGGCGGCTCCGAAGAAGTCGGTCTGGATCGAGTGATCGACGACGAGATCGACGGGAATCAACGGATTGATCTTTTCGGGATCGCCGCCGAGTCGTCGCATGGTGGACCGCATCGCGGCGAGATCGACCACGGCGGGAACGCCCGTAAAATCCTGGAGCAGCACGCGGGCCGGCTTGAACGGAATCTCGATGTTCGCCGAAGCGTCCGGCTTCCACGCCGCGAGATTCTTGACGTCTTGTTCCGTCACAGAAAAACCGTCGACGTTGCGGAGCACCGATTCGAGCAGCACCCGAATGGAATAGGGAAACTCCGCCAAGTCGACGCCGATCGACTTGAGCGAATAGTACGAATATTGCTTGCCGTTGACGGAAAGTGTTTGTAATGCGTTCATATCGAAAAAATTGTTAACGTTTATTTATTCGTTTTCGCTTCATATTACCGTCCCCTCTCCCTCGGGAGAGGGTTAGGGTGAGGGGTTCTGTGCATCAATTTGTCGTTTGAGTGTCGTTTGGTGTCCTTGGATCGTCTCGGCCATCCACGCCAAGAAAGAATAGTAAACGGACATCGAGATGATGTTCAAGACGAGCAAAACATCACGTATCGCCGTTTTCGTCGCAGGGGAGCCAAATTCTACGCCGATTTGTCGAAGAACCAAGGCGAACTGAACGAACAAAGTAATCCAAACCAGGCAACTTCCAACTTTGGGAAGAACGACGGATTGTCTTGCACAATATTTCTTCATTTCCCGGAAAAGCAGAAATTGGACGACAAAAATCCAAACGGCGTTGACAAAGGGTAAGAAGAGAATCCAAATTGCCGTTTCGGGAAGCATAAAAGCTTTTCCGTCCTGAATAACGGCCCAGCAGCGATAAATAAAAATCAGCCAAAGAATCATAAAGGCAAGATAAGCGAATATCTGAGCGAATGAAATCATCATCCCATACATTCCCAAGTCGGCAGGAATGTATTCATTGCCATGAACCCGAACGATCCATCCGGATCGATGGATGGGTTGTTTTTCTCCGGGAGGAAACCAAAGTGGAAAAAGGAAATCGATTCCTGTGACGAATAAAACCAAAAGGACCGCTTGCGTGAAAATCCGCAAGAACGATCCCGATGGAAAATCCCGATACCGGCGAAACTCGTTGTCGTCGGCTGGATTTTCTTCAACGGGTTTATTTGATTCACTGCTCACGATAGTATCTTTTCAGGTTATCAACGTCGGACGCCCCTCACCCTAACCCTCTCCCAGAGGGAGAGGGGACGGTACGTAATGTCTGTTCGAAATTTTCTATTCCAGCGGCACGGAGTCGAGATAAAAGGTATCGGGACGCGCTTGCGAAAAATAGTTCCAGTCACGCAATTCCTCGAACCACGGACTGCGACCGACGTACGGCGTCATGTCGAACTTCTTCGTCTCGCCGTTCGAAAATGTCAGCGTCAACGTGTAATCGGCGTTCACCGTGACCGTCATGACACGAGGATTAAGCGTCGTCGATAATAATCTGGTTCTCATCGGTCGAAATCATTGTAAAGGATCAATGTTCGGCGGATCGATTCCGTTGACGGCCAAGTCCCAACAGAGATACTACTGGCAAGGGGGGGTACGCCCCCGGCTCGTGGATGAAAACAATTCGCGCTGCGCGGCTAAAACGCAAGCGTCAGCGCGAACCAAGCAAGGTGTTTACTTCGCGGGGACCGTTTTGGAAATTCCGGCGTCGATGTACTGACCGCCGCGAGTCTGCAAACAGTGAATCGCGATCACGTTGGTTCCCGACTTGAACGCTTTGTCGGCGTCCTTGATCGGGAATTGAGCGTAATCGCCGATGTATCCCTTCGTTTCGAGAACCTTGACGCCGTTAATGTACACTTCGCAATCTTCGTCGTGGTAAAGTTCGAGGACCAGTTTGGACGGGTCCTTGGCATCGGCGTCTGAGAGTTCGAACGAACGGCGAATCCAAATATCGGACGATTTCCATTCCGTGCGATTGATCGTGTTCGGAGCTCCTTGGCCGAAACCGGCTTTTCCCTTCTTCCACGACGAAGCGTCGAAGTTCGCTTTCTCCCAGCCGTCGGCGGGCTTGTCCGTCGTGTAGGACCATTCGGTCTCCGCTTCGCGAGCGGTCGGAATCAACGCCGTGTATTCCGGCGGAGGAAGGCGTAACGCATCGTTCGACGCTTTGAACTTCCGCACATCGACTTTCGTCACGGCACGGTCGTAAGACATCAAGCCGTTGACTTCGACTTCGACGTCGGTCGTTTGCGTGTATACGGCGGCGGAAAGCCCCTTGCCGATCAACGGATGCATCTTAAAGTTCAACTGATTATAGGTGTTGAACAGATCGTCCTTATCCTTCAGGTTACCGCCGTAGCCCCAGTTTTTGTCCGATTCGACCCAAGTATGCCCCTTGATCGGCAAACCGAGTCCGCCGTATTCTCCAAGAACGGTCGCCCGTTTTTCTTCCGGCGGAAACATTCCGGGGCCCCGGTAGGCGTGCATGTCGTACATGTCGCCGCACCCGCGATCGGACCAACCGCTCGGACCGTCGACGAGGCGCGTCGGATCGAGTTCCTTCGTCCAATTCAGAATACGGCAGGTGTCGTACTGTCCCCAACCTTCGTTGAACGGCACCCAAACGACGATGCTCGGATAATTGTAGAACGCTTCGACGATTTCCTTCCATTCCTTTTCGTAACACGCGGCGGCTTCCGGCGTTCGGACGTAATCCGCATCTTTCGGACCGATGTACTTGTCGCCGCTGGGCATGTCCTGCCAAACGAGCACGCCGATCTGGTCGCAGTGATAATAGAACCGCGCCGGTTCGACTTTGACGTGTTTCCGCAACATGTTGAAACCGAGAGCTTTCGTCATGAGAATATCATAAACGAGCGCTTCGTCGGTCGGAGCGGTGTAGAGCCCGTCCGGCCACCAACCTTGATCCAACGGACCGTGTTGGAAGACGAATTTGCCGTTGAGCATCATGCGGGTGATTCCTTTTTCGTCTTTTCCGAGCGACGATTCACGCATGCCGAAATAGGAATGGACCGTGTCGAGAATCTTGCCGTTGCGAACGAGCTGGATATGGACGTTGTAGAGGTTCGGTTCGTCCGGCGTCCAGAGTTTCGGCTCCGGAATTTGCAAAACGATCGGCTTGCCGAGTTCCTGCTTGACGGCGGCGACGGCATGCGGTTTGACACGCGGACGGAGGATTTTTCGGAGAATCTTCTCCCGATCCGGTTGAACGTCGTGCAACGCCGTGTCGGCGGGAGCGTTGGCGTGTGCTTCAGCGGCTTTTCCATGGACCGTGAATTTGCCGGCAAGATGGTCGCGGTCTTCCAACGGAACGACGGCCTGGATCATGTCACCGGGTCGGGCTCCCTTGACGACGGCGTCGAGCGTCAGGGTTCCGTCCTTGATGTTCGGGATCATTTTGAGCGATTCGATCGACGTTTCCGTGACCGGTTCGATCCAAACCGTTTGCCAAATTCCGGTGACGGCGGTGTACCAAATTCCGTGCGGATTGTTGATCTGCTTGCCGCGCGGCTGGAAACTCGCATCGGTGGGGTCCCAAACGAGAACGATCAATTCCTGCGGTCCGTCGGTTTTCAGGGCGTCCGTAATATCGGCGGAAAACGGCGTGTATCCGCCGGTGTGCTTGGCGACTTCCTTTTTATTGACGAACACGACCGCCTCCCAATCGACGGCGCCGAAATGGAGCTGAACCCGTTTGCCGAGCCAGTCCTTCGGAACGTCGAAGGTCCGTTTGTACCAAAGCATCTTGTCCTTGCCGACCGTTTTGCCGACACCGGAAAGGGCGGACTCGATCGGATACGGAACGAGGATTTTTCCCTCGTAGTTGACTTCGCCGGCGGCGTCTTTGTCCCGAATGGCGTAGTCCCAAAGGCCGTTGAGATTCAACCAGGCATCTCGGACCATTTGGGGCCGCGGATACTCCGGAAGCGGCGCTTTCGGATCGACGTCTTTGGCGAAAACCGAAAGAATCCGATCTCCGGCGGGTTTCCAGTCGTCAGCGACGACCAGCGTTGTGGTTAATGAGACAAACAGGGCAAGCAGCGTCGAGTTTTTCATGGCTAACAGTGTGAGAGGGAAACGGGGTAATAACGAGTGAGTCGATTATAGGGTTCCAAGGGGCGACTGTCAACGATTTGACGTGGAATTGGTTTTCGTCATCGAAGCCCACAACAACGTCTTGCCGATTTTTGTTATTTCCTGTAAACTATTAATGCGGTGACAATAAAAAATGAACGGAGTCGTGTTTTGTACGGAGCGTAGCGAAGTTCAAAACGCGGCGGACCATACACAGTCGTCGGTCAAACAACGGATCAAGTTTTATCACCTGCACAAATAAATCGTTGGACCCAATGCTTCCCTGCACCTACGAGAAGGAGACTTTTCATGGCCACGAAACCGACTTCCGCTGCCGTTCCTGCTCCGACCGCCAAAGCGCATCCGGACGATTTCATCACCGACTTCGACCTCTATCTGCTCAACGAGGGAACGCACTGGAGAAGTTACGAAAAACTCGGCGCCCATTTCCGGGAGCTGAACGGCGTGCAGGGGGTCAACTTCGCCGTTTGGGCGCCGAACGCCACGGAACTCAGCGTTGTCGGCGACTTCAACAATTGGGATCCCGCCGCCCATCCGATGCGGAAACACATTCCGTCCGGCTTTTGGGAAATTTTCGTCCCCGGTGTTCAGGAATGGGCGACGTACAAATATCTCGTCAAGAACGGCAACAACGTCGTCGAAAAGTCCGATCCGTACGGTTTTTACGCCGAAGTTCCGCCGCACACCGCCTCGAAAGTCGTCAATCTCGACCGATATCAATGGAACGACGCGGCTTGGTGTGAAAAACGCCGCAATGCGGATTGGCTCCATGATCCGATGTCGATTTACGAAGTCCATCTCGGTTCCTGGCGGCGTCCCGGCGACGATCCGCACCGCTGGCTGACTTACCGGGACGTTGCCGACATGCTCGTCGATTACGTTCTCGAAATGGGGTACACCCATGTCGAGTTGCTTCCCGTCGCGGAACATCCGCTTTCGGCGAGTTGGGGATATCAGGTCGTCGGCTACTATTCCATCACGAGTCGTTACGGCGGACCGGAAGATTTCATGTATTTCGTCGACAAGTGCCACCAAAACGGCATCGGTGTGATCGTCGACTGGGTTCCCGCCCACTTCCCGCGCGACGGCCATGGGCTGCGTCTGTTCGACGGCACCGCCCTGTACGAACACGCCGATCCGAGGCAGGGAGAGCACCGCGATTGGGGAACGCTCATCTTCAATTACGGTCGGAACGAAGTCAGCAACTTTTTGATCTCGAACGCGATTTTCTGGCTCGACAAATACCACATCGACGGCCTGCGAGTCGACGCGGTCGCTTCGATGCTGTACCTCGATTACAGCCGCAAGGAAGGGGACTGGATTCCGAACGAATTCGGCGGACGGGAGAATCTCAAGGCGATCGACTTCCTGAAACGGTTCAACGAACAGCTCAACCTCCAGTTCCCGAACGTGCTGACGATCGCCGAGGAATCGACGGCGTGGCCCGGCGTTTCCCGTCCGACGTACTGCGGCGGTCTCGGCTTCTCGATGAAATGGAACATGGGCTGGATGAACGATACGCTCCGCTACATGCGGCACGATCCGGTGCACCGCAAATTTCACCACGACGAGTTGACGTTCAGCTTGATTTACGCGTTCCACGAGAACTTCATCCTGCCGCTGTCACATGACGAAGTGGTCCACGGCAAGGGCTCGATCCTGGATCAGGCCCCGGGCGATCTTTGGCAGAAGTTCGCGAACTGCCGATTGCTGTACAGTTACATGTGGACGCATCCCGGCAAGAAGCTGACGTTCATGGGGGACGAGTTCGGCCAGTGGAACGAATGGAATTTCGACGAATCGCTCCAATGGCACCTGCTGCAATGGGAGCCGCACCAGGGACTCCAGCGTTGCATCGCCGACCTGAACAAAATGTACAAAAACGAACCGGCGCTGTACGAACTCGACTTCGAGGGTCGCGGCTTCGAGTGGATCGACTGCCATAATTGGGAGTCGAGCACCTTTGCGTTCATTCGGAAGGCGAAGAACTGGCCGGACTATGTCGTCGTGCTCTGCAATTTCACGCCGGTGCCGCGTCGGATGAAACTCGGCGTGCCGCTCGGCGCGTATTACGAAGAGATTTTCAGCAGCGACTCCGAGTTTTACGGCGGCAGCAACACGGGCAACGGGCCGGGAATCCATGCGACCGACGAACCGTCGCACGGTCATCCGTTCTCGATCGACGTCTTTTTCCCGCCGTTGGGCGTTTCCGTACTGAAACCGCGGTTCCAGTAAAGACGGAGCCCTTTAAAGACGGAGCCGGGACCGCGGGTCCCGGCTCAAAACGGTCGTCAACGGATGTTGACGATGCTCAAGCGATCGATTTCTTTCTGGATGATCTGGTCGAGCTCCTTTTCGATTTGACCGACGACTTCCGAACAGGCTTCGGCGATGTTGTCGTCGAGATCCTTGTTCATTTTCGTACGGCATTGCTTGATCTTCGCGTCGGTCAACAGGGGAGTCAGGATGAACGCCGGAATGGAGAGGTTTGCCTTGACCCATTCTTCCGTCGCTTTTTGTCCGTACCATAACACCGCCGCTCCGGCGATTGCGCCGGTCAGGAGCCCCAACGGTCCCGCCGCCGACAGCAGGGTGATTCCCGTCACGGCGACGATTTTCGCGATCACCGTCGTCACGACCACCAGGATCATGGCTTGAATCGCAAGAACGACCGGACCGACGTCGACCGGTGTCATGCCGTTTTCGATTTTGACGCCGCCGGACGGCCCCGTGACGCGCCCTTGAGTTTCCGGCAAGTGAATGCCGTGTTGGGTCAACCAACGGCGCGTGGCGTCGATCGAAATTCCGAGCAGGGTGTCGATTTCGCCTTTCGCTTCTTTGTCGACCATGCGTTTCAGGTGCGGCTCATAGGCGCGGATGTCCGTGGCGATTTCCTGTTCCAATTGATTGATCGTGCCGCCGTTTTGACGATACGCATGGAGACGCGGGGCGATTTTATTCGTGAAAAGTTCGTGCATCACCGTGTCGACGACTCGCCGTTGCAGCTTCCGTAATCCGTCGCGGATTTCCGGACGAATTTTCGTGTGGACGAATTGCGGCTTTTCTTCTTTAAGTTTCCGAACCTTTCCGGCGAACTCCGCTTCGACGGCGGGGAGGATCGCCAACCCTTCGGAAATCGCCGCGAACGGATTCGGAGAGGTCGAAATTTTTTTTTCGCCGAGATTGAACTTTTTCAGACACGATTCCTTGACGAAGAACCATCGTGAGCTGCCGCCGGCAAGGGAAATCACCTGGACTTCGCGGATATTGATTCCTCCGACGCTGAGGCCGTCGAACAAGGAATGCTCGAACCAGTCGATCAAGTCGACCTTCCCACGCTGGAGTTCCGGCGGAAGCACCGCGCCGGAGCGTTTCTGGAACTCCAGGAACGAACGTGACGGCGTGTAGTTTTTGGCCCGACGAAGGAATTCGTCTTTCGTCAATCCTTCGATCCTGCCGACTTTTCCCACGGATTTCCTGGCGTTGATCTCCGGGTTCTTGCCGACCCCGTCCGAGAACCATTCTTTCAGCGTACGACAATCATGGGTACGGACGTAAAAATCCGCCCCGGACGCCTCCAACTCCTTTTCCATGCCGGGATTCGTTTCGCAGAACCATTGATAAAACAGGTCGTCGAACAGACGCCCCCCCAAATGCATCGCGCCCCAGGAATGCTTGATGACGCCGTCCTTGATGAACGCGAAGTCGCAGGTGCCGCCGCCGAAGTCGATCACGAGATAACCGGACATGATATCCCCCAAATCGAATTGGTGGTGCCCGATGTCGTTGATCATCGCTCCTTTCGGTTCGTCGACCAGTTCGACGTCGCCGAAGCCGACCGTTTTCGCAAGGGATTTCAACGTGCGGCGGTATTCGGCGTTCGCCTCGCTGGGAACACCGATGATGACATGGCTGTTCTCCGGCTTCAAATGGATTCCTTGCTTTCGGGCATCACGCAGGACGGCCTGAAAAAAATCGATCGTATGCTTTTGCGCTTCCTTGCTTTTTTCGATGTCCGGTTTGAAGTGAGAACAATACCGATAGCCGCCGATTTCGTCGTTGTCGCAGTCGCCGAACGTTTCCACCGCCTCTTCACCGATGATCGGAAAAATGTTCGGATCGGCGTTGGGATCCTTCAAATAAAGAATCACCGTGGAAATCGCGGGGGTTTTACCGCTGAGGTGAAGCGGCGTCTTGTTTTTCGAATCATGGGGACACAACGTGATGTAAGTGTTCGTCGTGCCGAAATCAATGGCGATAATGTTTTTGCTCATGGTGATCCGTGAGAAGAGAATGGGAATACGGGAGTGAAACGAAAAGGGGATCATCCTTTGAATTTTCGAACTCTTCCTTTCTTTTCGATGTTGCCGTCACGAAAAACCGGTTCGATTTCGACGGTTACTTTTTTTCCCTCCGGAATGAAACCGAACGTCTCGTACTTGTCGCTCATGGCGGCGTCCCATGCAAAAACAGACGGCAACGGTTCGCCCCCCAAGACGTATCCGGCGGCTTCGAACTCCTGAACCAATTCGTCGGCGGCGAATTCCCGATCGTCTCCCTTGGAGTTTTTGACCCGCTTTGCCATCGGCAGAAGCGATTGCACCAAATCCTGGTCGACCTTCTGGGGAATGAACGGGTTGTTCGCGGCATCGTTGGCACGGAACATCAGCAGCGCGATCATCGGCAGCGTGGAGCGAATCCATTGTTCGACCGTCGCTTCGATCTCCTTGCGGTAGTGGTCGCGGTTGTAAACCTCCGACCGTTTGATAAGAACGAGGACGACTCCGACACCGGCGTACAAGAGCATTCGTTTCCAATATCCCTTGTCCCGGCCGAGCCAATCGGGGAGAACGATCTTTTTCAGCAGTTGGATTCCCGTGTCCGCGGCGGCGGCGGTCGCCACCGTGGCCAAGGCCCATTTCCGAATGGTCGGATTGTTGGCGACTCCGATCGCGGCGGCCGTGAGACCGAACGCTCCGAAGGTCGCGCCGAACATCATGCCGGACTCCGCGGGGATTCCCATGACCCAACGGGCCAGGCCGGCCCCTCCCATGAACCCGCCGATGGCACCGATCGCGGCAACGGCGGCGAGAACGGGCCAACGGATATCGCCTTGCGTCACGATCGGCTGAGGGACCTTGAACGCCGGCATCAGCTCGTTCAGGTGCATCATCAGGAAGTTCGACTCCTTTTGTGAAAAAGGGGCGCCGCCGTTGAACAATTCGAAGGCGTCGTTGGAGGTGATCGCATTGTTCAGTTCCCGTCCCAGCGTTTCTTGGGCGGTGGCCAGGGAAACCGGATCGGGAGTTCCATCGCTTTTCAACTTCGAGAAGAAGGTTTCCACCGATACGGTCGTGCGCTCCGTGACGAATTGCTCCATCTTCGCCTTGTCGACCGATGCGAACCACTCCGACGGAAAGATCCCCAAGGGGAGCAGCGTCTCGTTTTTGGCGGACACCTGACGCTGACCGGTTTGTGTCAACGTCAAATCCTTCAATTCGGTCGGTTTTCCCTGACGGCGAAACAGCGAACCGACGACGATCACCAAAAGCAGTGCGCCGATGACGAAAAAGTAGATCCAATCGTTCGTCGACGGTTCGACCGCTTCCTTGGCGGCTCGCGGTTGCGTGTTCGCCTCCAGGAACGTTTGCATCGCATCGTCGCCGTAACGTTTTCGCTGCCGATGGAACTCGTCGAGCAGCGGATCGGCAACCGAAGCCATGGGAGAGGCGGTTTCCTGAGCGGCCGGAACCACCACCGGCTTGTCGGCCCCTTCGGTTCCCCGCGTCGGAGTGTCCGCCAAGGCGACGGCTCCGCAGAGAAGAATAAACGCGACAAAAAACGACATGTTACGAATCGAAGTCAAAATTCTCATGGCGTCCAATCATAAAGGTGGTGAAAATGCCTGCTCGTGACGATACGTTCTTTGGCGATATACTGTTACTTCTCGACCGTTTCGAACGTCCATGTCCCGGCAGGAACGTTTTTCAAGCCATAACATTTGTCGTCTTCCTCCATTTCCGGTCCTTTGGGGGAAACGGTAAGTGTCGGAGCGTATTTTTTCAACAAAGCAATGGAGGCTTGTGTTCCCGAAGGAACGACGAGAGTCATTTTGAACGATTTCTCACCACGCTCGATGTCGACCTTGATATCTCCAAACGGCGTTGGCGTTTTCGATTTGATCTGTTTCAGAGGTCCCGGTAACGGTAACACTAAAAATCGTCCGGATGCTCCAGGAATATGAACTCCCGCTGCGAATTGCGACAGCATCGTCAGACCGCCGCCGGACCAAGCATGATTCGTCGTTCCGCCGCCGTACCCTTCCTTGCCGATTCCCCATCCTTCCCACAGTGTCGTGTAATCGGGATGTTCGACCATTTTTTTGAATCGTTCCTTCATCCGGGCGAAAGCGTCGTCTTCGTATCCCATCTTGAACAGCGCTTCAAGGACGTATTTTTCCATGTACGGGCTGGCGTGTTTTTGTTTTAGCAAAACCTCACGGATCGCCGGATATTTTTCTTCTTTGGCGAGGCCCGAAATCACCGCCATGGCGTTGGCCCGGTCGTCGGTTTGGCCTTTGTACGCCGGATCACGGTATTCCTTTCCATTCCAGAAAATTTTGTCGAAGTTTTCTTCGATCTTCTTTTGGTTCAACGAAATCGGGTCTTTGCTCACGACGTAAGATTCAAGCGTCGACACATCCTTGCGAAGCGTCAGCGTTTCACCGAACTTTTGTGTCTCCAACGCCATGTAATACCAACAGTTGGCGAGAACCCGCAGGTCGATGTTCTGTCCCCAATCGCCCCAATCCCAAGCTCCGGTTCGATGCAGAATCAAGTTGTCGTCGCCGAACTTCCAGACGTCCATATATCTTTTGATACGAGGCTGTAAATCGACCAGCGGGTTGATGTCGCCGGTCGTCAGCGTCCACAACCCGAAGCCGTACGGTCCGATGCTGGCGAGCATCTGCATCGGGAGTTCCTTGTCCCAATTTCCGGCGGGGACCGGCGAGTAGATCGTTCCGTCTTCACGCTGCCAACGCATCAATTCGTACATTCCCTTTTTGGCGAGCAACGCCGACTTCGGATCCAAGGCGTAGAACGCTTCGCCGAGTTCGTTCACTTCGTCCCCCCACCATTGGGCGCGTTCGCGGTCCGGACAGTCGAAATACGTGTCCCGCATCGTCACGTAAAGCGTTCGCACCGACTTCTTCCAGAGCTCGTTGAAGAACGGATCGTCGCATTCGAACGAACCGGCGAACTCCGTGTCGTAACCGGTTTCCCGATATTGTAGCGATAAAATCTTCACCCCGGCGGGCATCGTGTAGATCACGGAATGTCCGTTCATCCAGCCGAGCGATTCGTATTCCTGTACGCCGGATTTCGTAACATATTCCGCCCGAACGTTCGGCGTGCCTCCGCCCTCGTAATGGTCTGTCCGCATATCGATGCAATAACCTTCGGGAGCGTCGACTTTCAGGACCGGCGTGATCTGCGCGTTGTACGGCAACTTGCAGACGATCGGCTTGCCGTCCGACACGGCGGGAATCGCCGACTTGTTGACGTAATCCTTGACGCCGTAGTCTTTCCAGAGCGGAATCGGCCGAGCGTAAAGTTGGTTCCACGGCGCGACCGGCGGTTTGCCGAGCGTCTTGGCGGTTCCCCAATCGGCGTCGTCGAAATCCAGAGCGGTCCAATTTCCCTTGAACTCGAATCGGGCGTCGTAACGGATATTCGACTCCGGCAACCGGAAGTTCGGCTGCGGATCCGCCGTGATCCGTTCGTAAGCGGAGTACGGATGGTTCTTCCAGACCGGATCGGTCGCCTCGAATTTCGTGTACGGCGTCGCTTTCCACGTTGCGTCGCTGAGCAATTCGAGACCATCGGTTTGTAAATCAAAGAGAAAACCGGGCACGCCGCTGTTTTTGTGCGAGAATCCGTCCTTGCCGAAATACCACATCAAGACCGCGACGACGTTTTTGCCCGGCTTGAGATGCTTTGCCAAATCGACGACATCGTGATACGTGTCTTTCGGAGTCGGCCCCCGTTTGAGTTGCCCTTCGAAAACGACCATCTCGCCGTTGACGTAGAGCCAGTATTTCGAGTCGCAGGCAATTCGGGCAAGCGCCTTCTCGGGAACTTTTTGCAGCTCAAACCCTTTTCTGAAGGTCAGCCAAAGATTATTTAGCCGGTACTCCGCGTCTCCGAACTTGGCAACGGTAATCCAATCGGCTTTCCAATCGGTCGTCGGTTTGTACGACTCTTCAGCGACGGCAAAGAAAGGCAACATGAGCAGCAAAAGAAACGTCGAAAGAACAGGGCGTGTCATGGGTAAACCGGGTTGAGTAAAGAGTTTCGTTAAGAATAATCGCAGTATATTCTTTTGGTCGGTGAAAAACAAGAAGTCAGCCCATTCCATGCAAGTAGACAAGCATATTAGTATGTTCGCTCGGGCAAAATGGGTAATTCCGCCCGGTTTTGCCGATTCGTCTCGAAAACCAAAACCGACCGACGTTTTTTTGCCGAAACGTGTTGTGTACGGTACACACCAACACGCTTCCCCAATCGGTAATCTCGACCACCGAATGCATAATTCCCCACGGACAAACGACAACTTCGGTTTCCTAACGGTAATCGACCACCCACGGCACGGGCTGATCGGGGGGTATATTGTCTTGACTTCGTCGGGAAGGCCGCTGGAATTCAGTTGCACGACGCCGGTCAAACCGAACCGAACGCAGGAAATACTTTACGGTGAAACACTGGAACCGTTTCTTTTCGGCGAACAGATCGCTCAAACGCTCCTCGCTCGTTCCAAAACCGAGGCGACGTTCGTCCTGACCGACGCCGAGCCGGTCCTCGCCGCCCAGGAATATGTCGAGCAGCCGATCATTTTCGTGTTCGGCAATCCCCCCAAGCGAACCGAAAAAAAAATCGAAGCGAAGCCGGAAACACCTTTGCTCACCGTGGATAACAGTTCGACCGTCACGGCCACAGAATCGCAAGCTGTGGGGTCCGTCGGCCAGGAAAATTTGACCGATTTTCAATCCGACATCGCTCAAATTGTACAAGCGGGTGAAATTTCGGAAGAACGACCAACGCCGATTGAGATTTCCGAGGAACTGAACGAGTCGCTCAAAGCGTTTGGAATCACGCAGCAGCATCCTCTCAAGCAGCGTGACGACGACAAACAATTTCGGTTGACCCCGATCCCCGGCGTGAACATCGACCGTTGGAAAGAGGTCAAAATCGGTCAGCGAACCGTCGCTGTTCCGTATGAAACCGCCGAGGAACGCGATCATTTTGTCGAGGAGCTCAAACACGTCTCCCGTGCCATCGATTTGGCCGAACCGTTCACACGGCTTCGGCTGGCGATCGAAGAAGTCCAACGAGCGGGATGAGCGGTTGGTGTTTTCGTCATTTCGAACGGAGCGAAGCGAAGTGAGAAATCTCACCCACGCCAAAAGAGTATCAAATTCCAACCTGTTCGGCGAGGGTGAAATTTCTCCCTTCGGTCGAAACGACGGAACTAATCCCTCCCCCTCCCCATGATTACGATTCACGAAAACGACATGAACCGTCAGCTTCAACGTCCGATCGACTTCGATGTTCAGTCGGAGCGGTTGCCGGCGACGTTCGGGATGCGGGTCCTCTCGATTCCGGTCAGCGGGCGGCAACGGGTCGATTCGAAGTGTTGGCTCTTCTACTCGCCGCAGAACGAACCGACTCCGAAAAAAGAAGAAAAAGGAGCGAACCGGAACGCCGACGCGTTTTTCGACGAAACCGATTCCGGGGAACAGGAATATCGGGAGCAGTATTTTGAAGACCCGGAAAATCTGACCCGAATTCGGGTTCCCAAGGACGCCATCAAGATCGAAGACCGGCTCAGTTATATCTTGCAGCCGCCGATCGAGTCGATTTTGAATCTCCCGACGCTGGAGATGCCGTTCGAGCCGTTTACGTACCAGCGGCAGGGAATCGCGTTTCTGTACAGTGCTCAATTCGCCGTGTTGGCCGACGAAATGGGACTCGGCAAAACGATGCAGGCGATCACGACGATCCGTCTGCTGCTTCGAACCGGCGAAGTTCGAAGCGTGCTGCTCGTTTGTCCGAAACCGCTGCTCACCAACTGGAAACGGGAGTTCGATCTTTGGGCGCCGGAGGTCAACGTCCAAACGATCGACGGATCTCCAGCTCGACGCCGTTGGCTTTGGCAGCTCGACAACATTCCCGTACGGATCGCGAATTACGAGCTCCTGAATCGGGACCGCGAGTATTTCGACGCCGAAATGGGAGACGGACGCAAACCGTTCGATCTTGTCGTGCTTGACGAATCGCAACGGATCAAGAATCAGGGGAGCGCGACCTCTCAAGCGGCTCGGGCGATTCCACGGCGTCGGAATTGGGCGATGACCGGAACGCCGGTCGAGAATTCGCAAGAGGATCTCGTCGGGATTTTCGAGTTCCTTTCGGCGGGATATCTGCAATCGGGGCTGAAACCGTCGGATGTCTGTAAAGTCGTCGGTGAACACATTTTACGGCGAACGAAAGACAAGGTGCTCACCGACATGCCGCCGAAAATGATTCGCGATGCCGCTCTCGATCTGACGCCGGAACAGTCCGAAACGTACAAAATGGCCGAGGAAGACGGTGTGTTGCGGCTCAACGAAATGGGGGACAGCATTTCGATTCCGCAGGTGTTCGAGTTGATTATCCGTTTGAAGCAGATCTGCAATTTCGATCCGGTCACCGGCGAAAGCGCGAAACTCGAACGACTCGAAGCGGATCTCGAAGAAGTCGCGCAGAGCGGTCGCAAAGCGATCATTTTCAGCCAATGGGTCGAAACGCTTTTCACGCTGAAGAAGCATCTCTCTCGATTTGGAACGGCGGAGTATCACGGACAGATTCCGTCGCAGCATCGGGACGGCATGATCAAGAAATTCAAGGAGGACAAGAACACCCACGTCATCCTGATGAGTTACGGAGCGGGGAGCGTCGGCTTGAATTTGCAGTTCGCCGAATATGTTTTCCTTTTCGATCGCTGGTGGAATCCCGCCGTGGAAGACCAGGCGATCAACCGCGCCCATCGGATCGGCGCGGCGGGGCCAGTTACCGTTACGAGATTCATCTCCACGGACACCGTCGAGGAACGGATCGACCGTGTTTTGCAGGAGAAGCGGGAATTATCGGAACTGATTCTCTCCGGTGCCCGCGGCCTGAACCCGTCGACGGGGATGAGCCACGACGATATCTTCGGGTTGTTCAAACTTCGTCCACCCGCAAAGCAAAAAAAAGCGTCCTGATCGGCCGACAAAAGACGCCGTTCCCCTGTCGCATTGCCACGAAAAATGAGGTATAATCCATTCATCCTTCCTTTTCCGTGAGACAGTTCGATGAATTCCGACCTCAATTTCGGTGATTTCAGCATCTTTGCGCTCATCGTGCCGGTTTCGCTGGCATTGATGTGTTATCTGACGCTTTGGTTACGCCGACGGAAACGCAATGGGGTCTTCATCGGTTCCGCTTGGGCTTGCTTCGGATTGATCGTTTTCGCCGGTGGGGCACTTCTCTGGTCCACGCTGCAAAACGAACGGCAGTATTGGATGCAGTATTTCACGGAAATCGCCCGATCATGCGCCGTGACCATGCAGGAGTTGAACCACGGAGCGATCGAATTCGAGGTTTCACCCTGGTCGCTCGAAACCGCTGCCGAAAAAACGAACGATGCCCTGAATGGTCGAATTTTCACGGCCCGCCTCCACAATCTTTCCGTACCGAAAGGATTTCGGGCGAACCGAAACGCCGACGACGAAACGCGGGTCGATCTCGTTTGGGAACCGCTTAACGAGGCAAGCGAATACCAGATTCAGCGAACGACGACGCCGAACGATCAGGAAAGTTGGGGCCACATTTTTCGAGGGAGCGAGACGAACTTTCAAGACGTGGATGTCAATCCGTCGTTCGCCGAGCCGCAGACGGTTTTCTTGGCCGTCCCAGACAATCGGCAACGGTATTATTATAGGATCCGTGCCATTTATACGACGCCGCAAGACGATCCGATCTATCAAAAGCTTTGCGGTGCGCTCGTCGATGCGTCGAAACATTCCTTGGAAGGGAGGTCGTTTTACACGATCCGCCCTTACAGCGAAAAGTTTGCGGTCCTTGTGATCAGTCCGGCGATCGATTCCAACCGGGACGGCATGATCGACCCGATTTCCGAGCGTCTTTCCCCGATCGGTGAGGAGTATCCGCTGACGCCGACCATGCGCACGGCAATCGGTCTGACACGGGGGACGCCGCCGAGTGGAGCGATCAACACCATTCCCATCGCCGACACTTGGGGGAGCTGGATCACCGCCGTGGAGCCGATCTACAATGCCCAAGGAGTGTTCGATGGGCTCATTTGCGTCGATTTCACTCCGGAACTGTGGAACGGGAGAATTCGGACCGCTCAAATTCGACCGCTCCTCTTTTTCCTTTTCGTGTTGGCAATGTTTTTCGGCGGAACCTTGCTGATCGCCAGCTTACAGTGTTCGCAGGAGGAGCAACGCCGTTTCACCGACAACCTGCGACAAATGATTGCCGAACTGACCGAAGCGAAGAAAGCAGCGGACGTCGCGGCGCGGGCCAAGAGTCATTTTCTGGCGAACATGAGCCACGAAATTCGAACGCCGATGAACGCGATTCTCGGTTTCACGAGCATCCTCGGTCGTCGCCTGATGGAACGCTCCACTCCAGCGGACGTTCCCGAACACAGTCAGATGATCGAATTGGTCGAAAAAAGCGGCACCGACCTGCTGACGATCATCAACGACATTCTCGACTTTTCCAAGGTCGAAGCGGACCAGATCGATATCGAATGGATCGCCGTTTCGCCGCGTCAAATCGTCGAAGACGTTCGGCTGTTCTTGGAATCACGGCTGAAAGACAATCCGGATTTGACGTTGACGGTCGAAATCGGCGAGACGGTACCGGAGTACATTCTGAGCGATCCGACGCGGCTGCGGCAAATTTTGGCGAACATCGCGGGGAACGCCGTCAAATTCTGCGAACGGGGTGGAATCACGATCCACTGCGACGAACTTTCATTCGCCAACAACGACGTGAACCGGAAGCGGATTTTGACCGACTTCGGCAAGGACGTCAGTCTCGCCCCGTTCGGTGAATCGGAACCGATTCGGCTGCTTCGGTTTTCCGTCCAGGACACGGGCATCGGCATATCGCCGGAACAGACCCCCAAGCTGTTCCAACCATTCATGCAGGCGGATTCGTCGCTGACCCGTCGATTTGGCGGAACCGGTCTCGGACTGTCGATTTCCAAACGGCTCGCCAAACTCCTCGGCGGCGACATCACCGTTTCCAGCGAACCGGGCAAAGGAAGTCTTTTTACCGTGACGCTGGCGGAAATCATTCCGGAAAAACTTCCTGAGCCGCCGGAACCGAAAAAACCGGTCGCCACGCCGGAGGAAAAGGCATCGCCGCATCCGCTGGTCGGCATGCATGTTCTTTTGGTGGAAGACGGCAAGGTGAACCAAATCGTGATCACGACGCTGCTCAAGGAGTCCGGCGCAACAGTCCACATCGCGGAAAACGGACAACTTGCGCTCGATGCGGTCGCCGCGGAGGGGAATTTCGACGTCGTTCTCATGGACATGCAAATGCCCGTCATGGACGGTTACGATGCGACCCGAACACTTCGAAATCAGGGCTTCCAGCGTCCGATTATCGCCGTGACCGCCCACGCCCTCTCCGACGACTGCCAGAAAACGCTCGATGTCGGTTGCAACTCGTATGTCAGCAAGCCGATCGACCGTAAACTCTTGATCGACATGATTTTGCGGTTTACCGGCTCAAAGCCGCAGCCGTAATCTTCCGTCAGCAGATAACGCCGGAACTTTCGGTTCCCGGGCAAAACGAAATACGTGTTGGCTCGTTGTCCCTCAAAATCTGGATGAAACATCATGAAAGCATCCGTTCTCGTCTCGTTGATTTGTGTCGCATTGATTGCCGTTCCCAACCTCCGAGCCGACGATCCGGCTCACGAGGAGCATCCGAAAGTCTCTCCCGAACAAGCGATTCTTTGGCTTCAAGAAGGAAACGCCCGATTTCTCGCGGGAAAAGTTTCGCATCCCCATGAAGAACTCGCTCAGGCAAAGGAAACCGCTCAAAAAGGGCAACATCCGTTTGCGACGATTCTTTCGTGCAGCGACTCCCGGGTTCCGCTGGACGTGATTTTCGACCGGGGAATCGGCGACATTTTCTCGATCCGCGTCGCCGGAAACGTCAACGGTGAAGCCCAGGCGGGATCCATTGAATACGGCGTTGAGCACTGCGGAACACGGCTTTGCGTCGTTCTCGGACACACCCAATGCGGCGCGATCACCGCCGCCTGCACCGGTGGGGGACACGAAGGAAACATCAAGCGTTTAATGTACCAAATCGAACCGGCCGTCAAACGGACGGAAAAAGCGACCGGCAAAAAGGGGAAAGAGATTATTGAAGAATGTTGCCGCGAAAACATCTTCTGCCAGATCGATTCGTTGCTCCGGAGCAGCGAAATCCTCCGTGAGGCCGTGGAAAAGAAGGAGCTGATGATCGTCGGCGCGGTTTACCATATCGAAACCGGCAACGTCGAATTCCTCGGCCAACATCCGCAACAGGCGGAGCTGTTGAAAGAACCGGTCCGCGCGGTCGCCCCGTAGTTTCGCATCCGTTTATCGCCTCGCTTGCGTTTGAGACTCGCAGCAAGCCTTCCCCAGCAGGCCCCCATGCAGAACGATTATAAAATCATCGACGGCAAGAAATACGTCCTTGCCGAGGACGAAAACGTCGACAGTGGCCCGGAGCCGGAGATTTTCCAACAGCTCACGCCGCCGCCGCGAAGCGTCGCGCTGCCGGTGCGGCTTCTGCTGTGGTTTAACTACGGGACCATGCCGCTGTTCGGCTGGATTTTCACCTGTTTCGGGATGATCTTCTGCATCATTTTCCTGCCGTGGACGATTTCGTCGATTCCCGACTTGACGCACCGCAACTTCGAACCGGCGGGGAAGGGAAAGGTTGTCGACGTCGTCGAAACCAGCATGAAAGTCAACAACGCGAAAGTGTTCCGTTATGATTTTGAGCAACCGGACGGCAAGCAAGCACACTGCTTTGCGTCGAGGGCCAGAATCGATGTCGGCGACAAGGTCGATTTGGAAAAGAGCGGAACCGTTTATCGAATCAAGGGAACCTCTTTGTCGATGACCGGTCCTTTCGGTGTATTCACCGTGTTCGTCGTCTTTTTTCCGTGCGTCGGCATGGGGTTCGTTCTGTACGGCGTGTTTCACGGTCGAAAGGCGATTGCCCTGTTGGAAGACGGTGAAATCGGTCGAGGGGGGTTCATCGATGAAACGCCGACGAATATGCACGTCAACGGTCGTTCGGTAATGAAGCTGCATTTCAAGTTCGAGACATCTGACGGCGGTGTCTACGACGCTTACACCACGGCGCTCGACACGTCGACGCTGAAAGACGGTTCCCTGAAACCGCTCTTTTATGATCCGATGGATCCGACGCGATCCGTGCTGCTCGACGGGTTGCCGACGGGAATTCGGTTCGACGAGTTCGAACAAACATTCAAAACGAGCATCTTTCGAACGGTTTTACCGGTCTTTTTCTGCTCGCTTTTTCTCGTCGAAGCGGTTGCATTGGCTTACTCGATCTCCATCGGCGGATTCTTGCCGATCAGTTGATCCTCCACAAGCCGGGCGACCGTGATCTCGTCCGCCGTTTCCGGAAGGTCTATTTCGGGAGCGGTTGTGCCCCTCCGAACTCTTGAGTCTGCTCCAAGGCTCGCCAAAAAACTTGAGGGCGAACAGACATATTTCCCGCAGTGACATTGACGTGTCATTTCATCGACTCGTTGAAAATCGCCGGACACGGCGATAAAATGGTGGTACGGCGTTGTTCGAGAACCGTTCGAGTTCCCAAAGCCGCTGCAATCACCCTCAGGAGATTTCACGATGAAAATGAAGTTAATGTCGTCCCTTGTTTTGTTGCTCTGCGTCGCCGCCGCTTCGGCTTGGGGAGCGGAACCGGTCGGAACCAGTCCGTCGTTCCACGGACCGGTCGGCCTGCAAATCTATTCGTTGCGGAACCAACTTAAAGCGGAAGGGGCCGCCGCGCTCGATTTTGCCAAGGCACAGGGATTCAAAGAGGTCGAAATCGGGCTGGGAAACCATTACGGCATGACAAAGGAAGCGATGAAAGAAGCGCTCGAGCAACGCGGTCTCAAACCGATCGCCGCGCACGCCGGACTTGATTATTACCTGAACAAGACCGACGAAGCGATCGCCGAAGCGAAATTTTTCGGCTTGAAGTACGCCGGCGTCGCTTGGGCGCCGCACAAGAAGCCGCTCGACGAAGCACAAACGTTGAAGATCGCCGAGGATTTCAACACCGTCGGCAAGCGGCTCAAGGAACACGGGATCCAATTCTTCTACCACAACCACGGTTTCGAGTTTCAACCGTACAAAGACGGTGAAACGCTCTTCGACCTGCTGATTCAGAAGACCGATCCGGACCTCGTCAAGTACGAAATGGACGTTCTCTGGACGATTCATCCCGGTCAGGATCCGGCGGAGCTCCTGAAAAAGTATCCGAACCGTTGGGCGCTGATGCACCTCAAGGATTTGGCGAAAGGGGTCAAAGGAGACTTGAGCGGTGGCACCGACAAGAAAAACGACGTTGCGCTCGGCACCGGACAGGTTGACTTTCCGGCAGTGCTGAAAGCGGCACAGGAAGTCGGCGTGAAACACTATTTCATCGAAGACGAAAGCCCGACCGTTTTGGAACAGATTCCGCAGAGCTTGAAATATCTCTCCACGGTGAAGTTTTAGGAATGTTCGACATGGCAGCCGGAAGCGAAGCCGGTAGTCCGGCGAAAGCGCCCGGTTTTTTGGGCGTGGCACGGTCATCAAACCGGGCGCTGCCATGATATTTCAAGAAACGCCACGGCCCTTGAAAGAGAGACCCGGCACAAGAGAGGTTTAGTTTATGGCTGCTTGGTTTCCCACCTGACCCGGTTCACAGCCTCCCCTCGACGGGCCCCTCTTTCAAGGGCCGATCATCTTATTTTACACGATTTGTTTTCATCGTCAACCGCCCGGAAAGTATGCGATATTTGAATGAAACAAACCCGAACCGCGCTGCGCGGCTAAAACGCAAGCGGATGGTGTGGTGTTTTCTGTTGTTTTTCCTTTGGGCGGCGATTCCTGTCGCTGCACAAACTTACGCCGAACGGTTGCAGTCCGGCGTCCACAAACCGCCGATGCTCCAGCCGATGCTCGACGGACCGATGAAAGAGGTCGAATCGATCATCTTCGTGGTTCGGATTCCCGGCCGCGACCATTGGTACGTCACGTTCGGCAACTATTCCGATCGGCAGGAGCAGTCGAAACAGCTTGCGTGGAAGGACGAAGGCGGTCTCCTTTGGGGGTACGGCGAAGGAGCGGCTCTCGTCAAATTGAACCTTCGGACCGGCAAACTCGACACGCTGCTTGTCGACGAAAAAGGAGGAATCCGCGACCCGCAACTTCATTACGACGGCCAAAAAATCCTTTTTTCGTATCGAAAGGGGGGAACGCACCCATACCACCTTTACGAAATCGGCATCGACGGCAACAACCTGACGCCGTTGACCGACGGCGAGTTCGACGACATTGAGCCGACCTACTGTCCGGACGGTTCGATCGTTTTCTGTTCGTCGCGCTGCATGCGGTTCGTGAACTGTTGGCTCACGCCGGTCGCCGCCCTTTGCCGTTGCGATGCCGATGGAAAAAACATTCGGCTCCTGTCGAGCAACAACGATCACGACAACACGCCGTGGATGCTCCCCGACGGCCGCGTCCTCTACATGCGGTGGGAATACGTCGACCGCTCCCAAGTCCATTATCACCATCTCTGGACGATGAACCCGGACGGAACGCAGCAGACGGTTTATTTCGGCAATCTGCATCCGGGAATCGCGATGCTCGACGCCAAACCGATCCCGGGAACCGACAAAGTCGCCGCGATTTTCTCTCCCGACCACGGCGTCCCGGAACACATGGGACTGCTCAACATCGTGTCGCCGAAAAAGGGGCCCGACGATCAGGGGAGCGCTCGCCAAATCGGAACCGGTTGGTTCAAGGATCCGTTCCCATTCAGCGAAGATTGTTTTCTCGCCGCAAACAACGACACGATTTGGCTCGTCAACGGCGAGGGACATTTCGAGCATTTGTTCGCCCTGCCGGAGGAATTCCGGAACAGGGGGTTTGCCGTTCACGAACCGCGACCGATTTTGCCGCATCCGCGTGAAGCCGTTGCCGGTGTTCGAACCGATCTGTCGAAATCGTCCGGTTTCGTTGTGCTGGAAGATGTTTATCACGGTCGGTCGCTTCAGGGACTTGAAAAGGGTAAGGTCAAAAAACTGCTCGTATTGAAACAGCTTCCGAAACCGATCAACTTTTCCGGCGGCATGGAACCGCTGACGATCAACGGCTCGTTCACACTGGCTGAGATTCTTGGCACGATTCCGGTCGAACCGGACGGTTCCGCTTACGCCGAGCTTCCGGCGCTGCAGTCGATCTTTTTCGTCGCACTGGACGAAAACGACCTCGCCGTCAAACGGATGCACAGTTTTGTGACGCTGCAACCAGGCGAAACGCTTTCCTGCATCGGCTGCCACGAAGAACGGACCGAAGCGCCGAAATCGTCGTTTGGCCTGCTCAAAGCGATGCGGCGGGCTCCGAGCAAACCGGAATCAATCGCCGGTGTGCCATCGATCATCGATTTTCCGCGGGACATGCAACCGATTTTGGACAAACACTGCGTGTCGTGCCATTCGCCGGAAAAATACGACGGAAAACTCGATTTGACCGGCGACAAAACCGCGATGCACAGCATGTCGTACACCCGGCTGACGCTCCAGGGCCAATGGGTCGTCGACAACCGAAACCGCCCGGAGAGCAATTTTCCGATTTACAAAATCGGGAGCGGCGCCAGTTCGCTCTTGAAATCTTTGGAGCCGTCTCATTACGACGTGAAACTGTCATCGGAGGAAAAGAATCTCGTGCGGCTCTGGATCGATACCAGCGCGACGTATCCGGGAACCTACACGTCGCTGAGGAGCGGCGTTTACTGGCCGATTCTCGATTGCAATCCGATTTTGGAGCGGTGCGGCGAATGTCACGCTTCCCAGGAAACCCGCGAGAAAAAGATCGACCCGTGGCTCGGCTGGCATTTTCCACGGCATTACATGGATTGGGGTGGAACCGTCAGCAATATTTCGAATCCGGAGCGATCGTTTCTGCTTCGCGCACCGTTGGCGAAAGAAGCGGGCGGCCTCGGAATCTGTTCGAAAATCGTCTTCGAAAACAAGGACGATCCGCTTTACAAGGATATTATGTCGCGGCTCAACCAGAGTCGGGATCAGCTCAACGCCGGAAAGCGGTTCGACATGCCGGGTTTTCGACCGAACGACGATTATATCCGCGAGATGCAGAAGTACGGTTTCGTGAAGAAAGACCTGAAACCGGACGAATTGTTCGACTACTACAAAGCCGAAAAAGAGTATTTCGATTCGTGGTATTTCGACCCACAGCGTGGCGACGTGAAAGCGGTGAAGAAGTAAAATCGAAAAAGAGCCGGGGATGAAGGCGGTACTCCGCCGTAATCCCCGGATGAACCTTTGCTTATTCCGTTTTCTTTTCTTCCGTTGTCGGCGCCGGTTCTTCTTTTTTCGGCTCCTCTTTCATCGGCTCGGCAGGAGTCGTCGACGGAGCCAGGGAATCGAGGCCGCCGGAAAGGGCCGAAGCTCCACCAACCGCTTTGGCGGGGTCGAAACTGGTCGGACCACTGGAGAACGCGTCTTTCTTGTCGATATCGACTTTGAATTCGTCCGCTTTGGGGGTTTCCGGAACGATTGCGGCGACTTGGTCGTAAAATTTACGCGTATCCGGCCGTTCAAGGACCGTCAACTGCCGCTGAGCCCGTTGGCCATAGTAGGAATTCGGCCATTGTTGGGCGATTTCCTTGTACGCTTTTTCGGCTTCGGCAAGGTCGTTCTTTCCGGAACGGCAGGCGGCCAGCGTTTCGAAAGCGGTCGCTTTGCCGAACAACAGTTGCTGTTGCTGGAATTCGTCTTTCGCCGTGGAGCGGGCGGTGTCGAGCATTCGGAGGGCGGTTTCGAGTTTTTCTTCCGCTTTCGCCTTGTCGGTGGTGAGCAGATTGGTTGCATCACCGGTGAGGAACTGCGCAAACGTCAGTCGGGCTTGCGCCGCCGTCGGACCCGTGGGAACGCTTTCGACCAACGCTTGAAAACTCGCTTCCGGATTGTCGGATCCGAACGCCGAGAAATATTGCTGCCAAGCCCGCGCGTTGCTCGTCTTGACCATGCTGACCGTCAACATCATTCCGATGAGGAAGACAAGAAATCCGATCACCACCCAACCGATCAACTGCGAGTTCGGCTTGATGAAGTCGTCGTATTGGTCGACGAGCCAGTTTCCCAACGAATTTTGCGCCAATTGATGCCGGCGATCACTGTCCATAGTATTTTCGTAAAACTAGAGTCTGCTGCTGCATTGCGTCCCGACGGGACGTCCCATTTGAATGCAAAGAACATTTAGTATAGAGCGAAACCCCGGAGGCCGTCAAGAGCGTTTCCGGAAAATTCGGGCGCAAAAAACACGACCGACGGTTTCCCGTCGGTCGAAATTCTACACATTGTACAGGTAGCTCGCCGCCGCATAACATCGCTTGGCATCTTCAAAAGCGAATTTCTTCTGAAAAGCAAGCGACCAACGGGAGCGAACTATTTCAACGGTGCGGTAGCACCAGCCGTCTGGACGGCAGGTCCTCGCTGTCTTTCTGACAGAAAGACGTCGCCCCTTGAAAACGTGAGGCGACCAACGGGAGCCGGACCATCCGAGGGCGAAGCCGAATGCCTGGACGGCAGGTCCTTAGTCGAGCCGATAACCTTCGGTGTAGACCGGCTTGATCAGGTCGGCGACGCCCGGCGTCTTGAGGCTTGCCAGATTCGTGACCTTCAGGTTCTTGGCGTCCCACTCGATCTTTTCGCCCCATTCGCCCATCGCTCCGTCCGGTCCACCTTGAGCGGCGGCCCAAACGGCGAGGTTGCCGAGGAGAATCGTTTCGGTGAGCGGTCCGGCGCGATCGACGAAGTTCGAATGGCAGATCTTCGGATCTTTCGCCTTGACGGCACGGAACAACTCGTACATGTTGTTTTCGTCGTTGTTCCCTTTGCTTTCAGCGTAGTCGACCGTCAGGTCGGCGAGCTGTTCGATCTTTTCGCCCCCTTCGGCTTTCAGTTCGTACTTGCCACAGTAGTCGTCGCTGCTGTAGAAGCAACCTTTTTCGCCGATGATGAGCACGCCGCTGTCCGCCACCTTTTCGATTTTGAACGGAGCGAACACTTCTTGCGGCGGCTTGTTTCCTTTGCGATCATACCACCAGAACGGGATCTTGCCCCGTTCCGCGTTTTCCGGGAACTCGAATTCGATGATCGAGCTGGCCGGGAAGCTGTCGAAATCGTGTCCCGTCGACTTGGCACGGACCCACGTCGGATCCTTCAGACCGCACGCCGCGAACGGAACCGTGACCTGGTGGCACGCCATGTCGCCGAGGGCGCCGCTGCCGAAGTCCCACCAGCCGCGCCATTGGAACGGATGGTCCAGACCCGGATAGTATTCACGGAATTTCGCGGTGCCGAGCCAGAGCTTCCAATCGAGCTTTTCGAGGTTCCGCTGGATTTCGTCGTATTTCGCCTTGATCATTTCCTCGGCGTTGTCACCACCCTTGGCACGGGCTTCGGCGGCGAACTTTTCCATGGTCATCCGACGGTTCGGACCTTGCGCCCAAACGGGACGGTTCGACCAGACGTAGACTTCTTTCGGCTTGCCGATGACGCCGGCCTTGAGTTGGGCGATCGCCATACGCGAAGTGTCGAGAGCGGTTCCCTGGTTACCCATTTGGGTGCAGACGCCGGTTTCCTTGGCGACTTCGGCCAACTTGCGAGCTTCGTAGATCGTGCGGGTGAGCGGCTTTTGGGTGTAGCAGCTTTTTCCCATGCGCATCGCCATCAAGGTTTGGGCGGCGTGCATGTGGTCCGGCGTGCTGATCGTCACGATATCGATTTCCTTTTCATGCTTTTCGAACATTTCGCGGAAGTCGGTGTACCGTTTCGTCTTTTGGAACGCTTCGGCTTTCCCCTTGGTTTCGAGGGAGCCTTTGTCGACGTCGCAAATCGCGACGGCGTTGCCGAACTTCGCTGCGTTGTTGCTGTCGCTGTTCCCCTTGCCACCGACGCCGATGCACGCAACGCCGAGCTTTTCATTGGGCGAATTGCTTTCTTCCTGCGCGTTTCCTTCGACGACAAGATAGCCGACGCTGGCGACCGTTGCGACCTTCAAAAAGTCTCGACGTGAAGCTCTCATGGATGTGTCTCCTGAAAAATTGATAAAGATGAGGATGAATCGCGTCCCGATGGAAGCTTTTCGTCCAAGGTTCAAAGCGTTTATTGTATACTGTTTGTGCAATGATTTCCACAAGCCTGAAAAAATTTTTTCAATTCGCGACTAAATCATTTCCGGACGGCAAGGGGTCTATCCTTGCCAATGATGCGTTGAACGATTATATTTGTCGATATTATTTGCCACACTTCGAATCGCAGCCGAATCCATGGAAGTCCTGAAATATCCGCATCCGATCCTGAAGCACCCGACGAAACCGATCGCTCGGATCAACCAAAAGTTGCGCGACATCATCGCCGAAATGTTCACCACGATGTACGAAACGGACGGCGTCGGTCTGGCCGCGAACCAAGTCGGCTTGCCGTTGCGGTTTTTTGTGATGAATCCGACCGGCGACCCCGAAAAAAAGGACGAGGAATACGTTTTCATCAATCCGGTGCTCCTGAAACGGCAGGGAACCGTCGAAGACGAAGAGGGTTGCCTGAGCTATCCGGACATCCGCGTTCCCGTGGTGCGGTCCGAAACGATCGAGTTCGAGGGAATCGCCGCGGACGGTTCCGTGCAGGAATTCCGTTGGAAGGGGCACCCCGCCCGAGTCGTGCAGCATGAGCTCGATCACCTGAACGGCATGGGATTCATTGATCGGCTTTCTTCAATGACGCTGAGCTCGATTCAGGAAGATCTCGAAGAACTTCGGATCGAATTCGACGGAAACCAACGGCTCGGATTCGTTCCCTCCCACGCCGAAATCGCCCGGCAAATCGAAGAATTCGAAAAAGAATGGTGCTGAGCCCCGAAAAAGCCGCACCCAAAAAGATCCCCTTTCCGCCTGCGTTTTAGCCGCAAAGCGCGTCTGAGTGGTGAATCATCTGTCGACCGCCGTTCTTGGCTGTCCGTTGAGTTCTGCCGAAAACCGGTGGGCCGTTTCGACATCCGTTTTTCGATCCGAACGGCAAATTCCCTTTTCGCGGAACGAGCCTTTTTTATGGAAAAATCGAAATAATCCTCACGAATCTCCAATTCGGAGCCGATTGTTCATGAAGAGTTGTTTTCCGTATTTCTTGTCTACGCCATTGGGAAGGTACTCCAATGAATAATGAATGGGAATCTTCGGAAGGAATTCCGAGTGGGACGTCGCCGATTTCATTGAACGGTCGAATCGTTGCTCGGATGCCTGATCTTGATGATTGTAAATCGATACAAACGTCGTCGTTTTCGCCGACGAAAACCGTTCATGTTTTCGTCAACCGAGTTGTCGAACACTGGACCTATCTCACGAACATCCGACGTCGGTCAACCGATGAGCATGAAGTGGATGCGGAAACGACCGCTCCGTCGACAAAAAAGCGTCGTCGCCTTTACACCGCCCTGATTTTGCTGGGAATCCTCTGCGTGGGACTCGGTGGGTTCCTCTTGTTCAGGGAGGGGAAGAAAAACGTCGCGGAAGAAGTGGCTCAACAAGCGGAGGCCGTCGCTGCGGAGCAGGCGGCAGCCGAGCAAGCCGCGGCGGCCAAGGCGGCTGCGGATAAAGCCGCCGCCGAGCAAGCGGCAGCGGCCAAGGCGGCTGCGGATAAAGCCGCCGCCGAACAAGCCGCCGCCAAGGCGGCTGCGGTTAAAGCCGCCGCTGAACAAGCGGCAGCGGCCAAGGCGGCTGTCGACAAAGCCGCCGCCGAACAAGCGGCAGCCAAGGCGGCTGCGGATAAAGCGGCCATGGAAAAAGCCGCAGCGGAACAGAAAGCCGCGGCGACGAATTCACCGTGGGAACGTCCGGCAACGGAAGTCTATTCGCCGTGGGGAATGGCCTCGTCGCGCCAAATTCAAACGGCTCAGGACATGCCGGCCCCCGCAGCGCAGCTGATCGCCCAGATTCCGATGCCGCAATCGCCGATCCCGACCTCGAACGGAGCGTATGCCCAGATTCGACCGGGTACCGTGAATCCTCCGATGCCGGCAGGAACGATGGTCGCGCCGCCGAGCGTCGCCGTGACATCGTACCAACCGTATGCCGCATTGAATCCCGGAACCGCCGCACCGGCCAACGCCGCACCGATTCAACATGGACGACCGCCGATTGCCGAATCGACGATCACCTACAAAAACACGGCCGGGTTCACGTCGAACGGACATTATGTTCCGTCCCCCGTTCACCAATTGTCGCAAATGCCGATGCATTCCGAGGGGCCGATTAACGCGGCTGCTCCGCCCCAAGGGACGCAACGTCCGGAATTTTACGCCAACGGCAACCCGAACAATTATCCGTCCAATAATTATCCGGCGCAATTCCAGAACGGGCGGATTCCGCAAAACACGCCCATGGTCGCCGCCGTTCCGACGACGCCGCAACCCAATTATCAACCACAGCCGAATTATCAACCGCCGCAAAACTATCAACCGCAGCCGAACTACCAACCGCAACCGAACTATCCGGTGCAACAGAATTACCAACCGGCGGCTCCGCAACAACAAGGCCGTTTATATTAACGGACGTTTGCTCGTGCTTTCGTCAACGACACGTCGACACGAACCGACACCGAAATTTCATGACAGCAATTCCTGAACCGACAACCCAAAAACGGGACGTCCCGCTGGAAGGATCCCGCCTGAAAACAACGGGCTCGTTCGCCGCTTCATTGAACGGAGCGGCGTTCATTTCTTCCGAAGGACGGGTGTACCGACTGTTTTCCGAAGACGAAACGTCGTCGTTGGACGCCCGTCTTGAGTTGGGACGTTTCGAATGCGACTCCATGGACGACGAACCGGAAATGATCGTAACACCGACGGATTTCCGACACGTCGACGAAACCGGTTGCGTTTCGATCCGATTCACGGCAGGCGAGGAAAATACGGCGCGGCGTTCAAAAACTGTAACGGATACGCTGCCGTCCGAGCCGACGATCCCGTTGACGGAAGCAATCCGCCGCCTCCGTGCCGTCGAAGGAGTGCTGAAGCATCGGACACGCGAATCGTCGAGCCGGGTGTTCGACGACTTGTCCGAGTCCGTTGCCGGCAAATCGAAAGAAGCGCTTTTGAAGCTCACGCCGACAAAGCAGCGTGAGCCGCGAGAGGCGGTTCGACCTCCCGCCGAAGAGCGGCCCGTCGAACAACGAAAAACGGCGACCCCGATATTCGTCGCAAAAAATGCCGGCCGGATGCGGGAGGGAAAAATCACCGGATACAAGGAAACAAAGACGCCGAAAACACCCGAAATCCAAGGTGACGCCGCCGGACCGATATGTCGGGAGATCATGATCGACGGGAAACCCGTTTTCTCGAATAAACGGACGACAAACGTTACCGCGGAGTTTCGAACCGTCGTCGTCGCATCACAGGACGTCGTCCGGAATGTTTTTGAGCGATTTTCTGAAAAGACGAACACGGAAGATTCCGTTCCGGAAACCCGGCAACCGGTCGAGCATTGCCGGCCGACGACAGTCACGCTCGAAATCGTCGAATTTCAAGCGGAGCTTGCCCGCGCGATTGCCGTCAAAAAACACACGAAACAACGCCCCGTCGCCGAACGAAAAAATATCGTTGCTGAAAGTCGGCCCGCCCTCGAACACGTCGAAGCGATAGAAACGATTCCCGACGTTCGGAAAACATACCGATACCCCGAATCCGGGGAAACGGTTCCGGCGGCCGATCCGATCCTGCGAGCCCACGGCGTACCCGCATCCCGTCCTGAAATCATCACCACGCCGGATGAAGACGTTGCGGATATTTCGGTTTCGGAAGACGTCCACGAAATCGTCGTTCACGAAACCGTGACAATCGTCGACGATTTCAAGGCGACGGCGCTGCGGGAATCCCTGCGCGAAATCGAATCGTCCGCCGACGCCGACGTTATTGAAACGACAATAATCGAAACGCCGAGTCCGGAGATGCACCCCGAACACGAAAATATCGTTCAAGAACAGGAAACGACCGCAACGTGGTCGTTTGTTCAGGAGACCGTTGTTGCAACGGTCGAGCAATCCGATGTTTTTGTTTCGATAAACACGACGGCGGGCGGGAAAATGCAAGCCCCTGGAAAAAGCGCGGATGAGGAAACGGACGTTCCGCAAAAAACCGTTGTTGCCTCTCGACGTCCGAAGGCCGTTTCGTTCCGTTGGCCGTTAGTGTGCGATAAATTGAAGGAGCAGGCGGACCAACAGATCCGTTCGTTGGCGGACCACCTTGAGGTTCATCATGAACAGGGGCGTCGAACGATCAGCTTTCATGGATTCCATCCCGGCGAGGGATGCACGACGTTGCTCCTTTGTACGGTGCGTGAATTGACGAATCGCGGATTCGACGTCCTGTTGGTCGACGGCAATCCGTTCAACCCCGACTTGCCGGAAATGTTGGAAATTCAGGCGACTTCCTCCGTTACGGAAAGAGTGTCCCTGATCCCGGACCGGCTCGACCTGTTGCCGTGGTCTGAAAACGTCACGGAAATTAACTTCCTCGGCGAATCGAAGGTCCGGAAGCATTCCGTATGCGTCGGGGGATTGAAAACGGATTACGATTTCGTGTTCGTCGATTCCGGGGCGCTCACGGAAGGAAATCCGCACGATAAGTCGGTTCTTTGGAGCGAGCACCTGACCGACGGCGTCCTCCTCGTCATCAACACGAAGAACGAACCGCCGATCAACCTCGACGCCGTCGCCCGGCGGTTGGCGGTCCACGGAGTCGAGTTGCTCGGCGTGTCGGAAAACTATGTTTAGCGGTCCGGTTGCTCCGAGACGGAAACCTTGTTTTCGTTCGAATTTCCCTTGAGTTCCGGCGCGTACATCGCCTCGATTTTCGCTGGCAGCGCCGAGAACGTTCCCGGTGTTTCCGCACGTAAACGGTACGACACCGAATGTTTGCCACGCATCAACCGGTAAACGAAAAACGCGACCCGTTCGTCACGAAATTCGACATACGCGCCGAGTTCGTTGCCGTTGTATCCGCTGCGAACTTCGACGGGTTCGAGCCCCGCCGCCTTGAAATCTTCGAGGATGATCGACTCGTAATCGTTCTTGCTCTCGACCACGAGTTCGATTTCAACAAGGTCTCCCGATTTGAACGAATCAATCGGCGTCCGCGTGTACTTCTCGACTTTCATATCGACAACCTGTCCGTGTCCGCCCGCCGCTTGCGTTTTAGCCGATTCATCGCGTTCGAGCCGATAAATCCGCCGCTCTACTTTAACTTCGAGCCCGCTTTTCGGAATCGGATCTTCGAGCGAAAAGTATTCGAGATAAGCGTTGACGTAAAGAGCACCCGTCCCCTTTTTCCGTAACTCGATCTTCCGGGCGCCGGTCGGAACGGCGTCTTTTTCCAACACGAGTTGACCGTCGGCGTCGAGCAGATTCTCGGGCGTAAATTCGACGGTCTTCTTGACGACGCCGTCGGCGAGCACATCGACGACCATGTTCGGCTTTTCTTCACCGGACGCCTTCAGGAATTCGGCGAACGCCTCGACGCAGATCGCGGTGTCCCGAGTCGAATTCCAGTACGTCGCGTGCTTCCGATTATTGAGCAGATATTTGACCAATTTCGGTGCGATTTTTCCCTTCGGATCGGTCCGGTTGAGCAGTTTCAGGTAATACGCTTGCGTTTCGAACTCGCTGCCGTGCCAGGCCCACCAACACCAGTTGGACGAACCGCCGAGATTCAGGTACGCCGTCTGGTTCTCGTCGTCCTGCACGAGATATTGTTCCAACAATTGGACGCATTTTTTCGCCTCATTGGGATTGCCGAGCTGGGTTGTTTCGAAAGTTCCAAGCATTGCGACGGCGTAAAGGGAGAGCTTCGCCCGATCACGTCGCAAGAAGTCGCGCATTTCCCCCGTCCACCAGACCATTTCGCCTTTCTTGCCGCGATCATCTTCGTGCAATACCATCATCACGAAGGCGTCGGTTTCGTCGGCTTGAGATTTCCAACGCTTGTTTTTCTTTTCATCGTCGGAGAGAGCGGCGTTTTTGAGCCATTCAACCTGTTCTTTTTGATACAGATTCAACCATTCCTCGGCACGCTGCAAAACGCCGTCCGGAACGGCGACGTCGTTCTGTTGCGCTAATTTCAGTCCGTGAAAGACGAGCGCTGTCAGATGTGGAGAAGAATGTTCGCCGTAACCGCTGAACCAGCCCCAACCGCCGTCGGAACACTGCATGTTCGTGAGTTTCTGTACGCCGTCGCGTACCATGTCGGCGATCAAGTCGGGGTCGCAGACCCCGGCTCGTTTGCGAGCAATCGCCCATTTTTCCCCTGACTCCTGTCTCCTGACTCCTGTCTCCTGTATTACCTTCTGCACGATAACCGTCGGCAGAAAACGGTTGAGCGTCTGCTCGGTGCAACCGTACGGATAGTCGACGAGGTACGGCAGCGCGTCGACCATCGACACGGCGAGGCTCGGCGCAAAGCGGACCGTCAGCTTGGTTTCCTCGGGACGTCGTGCTTCCGGCACATTGACGGTTATCGTTCCGGTATTTTTATCAGGAGCGACGTAAGCGGAGAACGAATCGGTTTTGAGCATTCCGTGAACGTAAACGGGAAGCGTCTTCTCCATGGCGTCGGACTCTTCGTCGGTGATCGCCTTCATGCGGACCACGGCGTCTCCGGCAGCCTGAGCCTGCACAAACCAGTCGACTCGTTTTTCGCCGCCGGCCGGAATCGTTACATGCTGAGTCGGCAGACGATCTAAGAGCATTTGCGGCGGTTCGCCGGGAAGCGTTGCGACTTCTGCTTCCATCGGACGAATTTTCAACCCGCCTTGTGTTTCAAGCGATACGGCTACCCGCTTTTCCGTTTGAAGGTAATTATGTACGTTTGCCGAGAAGACAACCTTGTCCTTTTCGACCAAAAATCGTGGCGTCTGCATCCGGATGATAAGGTCTTTGCGTGTCACGACTTCGGCGTTCCCGTAACCGACGCGGGTTCCCATTCCCATCGACCAGACATTGATCTTCCAGGTCGTCAGCGACTCCGGCATGTCGAGCTCGATTTGCGCAACGCCATCCTTGTTCGTTTCGAGAGCGCCGACCCAAAGAGCGGTGTCCGCGAAATTCTTGCGAACCGTCGGCTCAACGTCGGAGGACCCGGGAGCACTTTCCATTTCGGCTCGATTCTCCTGCTTTTCCATCGGGGCGGCTTCGCTTGCCATGTCTATTGCGGCAAAGGCGACTCCACCGTTGCCCGGTGGCATTGCCGCATCAGCCATTGCACCGGCCGCCATCGGAGCGGCGGCTTTTCGTAACATGCGCTTACCGGATTCTCCGTCAATCTCGCCAAGAGTGACGCTGTCGAGAGCATGGATCGCTTCACCGCTGAAAATTCCGAGTTGTTGCATTCCCGGTTGGCCGGGCTCCGTCATGTTTCCGAAATGCTTTTCGAGGTTCGACTGCGATTGCGGATGATGGTGCCGTCTCCACTTCCAGAAGAACTCCTTGATGTCGCCGACGTTGCTGCCGCCGCTGATGTACTCGACGGATTTGTCGTAAATCGAAACGACGATTTGTCCGGTGCGCGGAGTACCGGCTAAATCGGTGACGTAAATTTCCGCTTTCGCCTTCGCGCCGGGTTTGTAGTTTTCGCTCGACGGTTTCACCTCGACGTTCAATATTCGTTGTTCCGGCGGGACGGCGAACTCTTTCGTTTCGGAATAGACCTGTCCATCGGCGACCGTAATCGCTTCGATGAAGAAGTTCGGCATGTCCCGCAACTCGACGGGAACATCGATTAATTTCGTTACGCCTTCCATTCGGAGCACCTGCGGTTTTGTGGAGATTCCATTGGTCGGCTTGAGAAACAGAAGCACGGTCGCGTCCTGTCGTTTGGCGTTGACTCTTAGCGCAACGGTTTCACCCGGGGCGAACTCCGCCTTGTCGGGGATCAACTCGATGTCGTTGAATTCCCAGCCCGGCGAGCCGTTATCAGGGGAGGCGACTTTCGAATACACGTTAAAGACATATCCCCCCTCTTGTTCGTTCAACATGCACGAAATCCGGTATTGTCCCGCTTCGGCGGCGGTCAACGAAAGGTTTGCATTTCCTTCGTCGTTTAAATTGATCTCTTGAGAAAAGATTTCACTTACTTTTGACGCAACGCCTCCGGGGACTGCCCCCCCCGGTTCTTGCGCATAGGTTATTCGATACAATTTCGCAACGGCTTTGCCGCCGACCGGTTTGCCGTCGAGTCGCCTCGCTTGAAAGCTCGCTTCGATCTGTTGGCCGGGTTCGTAGTAGCCGCGATTCACCCAAGCGTACACTTTGAACGGTTCCTTCGAGACCAACACGGAGCCGCTGCCGTCGATCGTTCGACGTGACTGGTCGACGACTTCCGCCGTAATTTTGTAACGCTGGCTGTCGTTCGGGAAGATTTCCTTGGCGAACGACGTGTCGATTTCCACGTCGACGGTTCCGTCGGGACCGATTTTAACCTCTTGTTCGGCAACGACTTCCGGCGGTCCCCCATGTTGCGAATACCAGAACGGGAACGGGCGTTTGCATCCCCATTTCGACCAACCCGGCAACCAATCGGCGTCGTAAGCGAACCACCAATATCCGGAACCGTAAAACCAATCCCACGGCCGGATCGGATACCAATCGGCGTCCGCCTTTTCGCGCAACACTTTATATTTGACGGTCGCTTCCGTGACCGGCGAACCGAAATAATATTTCGCACGGATCGTCGCCTTTATCTTGTCGCCGAGCTTGACCGGTTCCTTCGGAGCGTCGACGGACACTTCGTATTCCGGTTTCCGATATTCTTCGACGCGGAAAGTTCCGCCACCGTGGTGGACCACGTTGACCTGGTACATGCCGAGCGCCGCGTCTTTCGGAAGCTCCATTGAATCGACGAAGCCGCCGTAGGCGTCGAGTTTGACGCTTTTCTTGTCGACGATTTTTTCACCGCGTGGATCGTAAATCTCGTAATCGATTTCCTGGTTCGCCAACGCGCAGACGTTCGGTTGGTCGTACTTCGCCGTGCCGATCCAGACTTTGAATTCGACCTTGTCCTTCGGCCGATACACGGGGCGGTCCGAGATGAAAAACGTCTTGAGCTGTTCGTACTCTTCTTCGTAACGATTGCCGAACCAGATGTTGTTGAATCCGAGGAACGCAAAGCGACCGTCGTTGTTTTTGACGGTAATCAGCCAATTGAAACTGTCGATTTTTTCTTTTTGTGTCAACATCGCGAGACCGTCGGCGTCGGTCGGCGACGAGAATTCGCCGAAACTCCATTCAAAGACCGCCGGTTTTCGTTGTTGCCCTTTGCCGGGATTCGGGAAATGTTTCCATTCGTTTTTGTAGCCGAAGAAATCGACGTTTTGCGACGGCACCGGCTTTCCCGTCGCGGCATCGGCGACGAAATAGAGATTCGCCCCGTCGAGCTGTTTTTGGACGATCGCCGTGTCGTTGAGCCAAAGAACGATGTACTCCGTGTTTCCATCGACCATCTCGGCCTTGACGAGATACGCCCCGGCTTTTTTTATCGGCACGGAAATGATCGTCGATCCGTCGAAATGCTTTTCGGCGGGTTCCAGGTCGACGGACCAGCTCACGATCTCTTTGCCGAGATATTGTTGACGCAAATCGTTTCGCTTGTCGTTGTAAATGAGTTGGTATCCGATCTGGTCGATTTGCATTCGCTGCCAATCGAGATTCGCCGGCTTCGACTTGAGATAATTCTTGACGTCGCCGAGCAGCTTTTCAATGTCGATTTCCGTCGCCGTCAGATTGACTTTCTTTCCGTTTCGGAAAACATATCGGAGCGTCGCATCGGTTCCGGCGACCTTCGATTGCGTCGAGTCGAAGCGGCCCCAGTTCTTGATGATTTGGTTCAGCTTGTCCTTGGCATCCTGGTCGTTTGTCGTCGACAGGATCGCGTTCAAGTAGTCGGCGGCTTTCGGATATTGCCTGCGATTGAGCGTGATTTCCGCGAGATTGTTCAACGCGGAACGGTCTCCTTTTTCGAGTGCTTTTTTGTACAACGCAATATAATTGAACTCCTCGGGCAATTCGAACCGCTTGATTCCCGTCGCCAAGTTCGCGATCGTTTCCGTATCGGGAAGTGTTTCGAGACTCCAAATGCTTGCCTGTCGGGACGCGGAGTGCCGGCTAAATTGGTCGCGGAAAAAGTCGAACGACTGCAACGTCCGTTCGCCGAACTGTGATTCACTGAAAGAGGCTCTTCGGATGAAGACATCCGCCGCGCGGGACGGATCGTATTCGACGACTTGTTCCAGGCACCAGCGCCAGCGTTCACCGTCGTTTTTCGCTTCCTTGAAAGATTTCGGTACGGAATAAAAGATCGGGTTCCCCTTGGCGTCGACCGGCGCCCGGGACGCTTCGTGTCCGCGCCAATGTCTTTCCGTTTCATAATCGGGGAGCGTCGTCCAATCGGTCGACGTTTGCATTTTCCACGCTTCGGCATGGTTGACGAACAGTTCGGCGAACTGATCGAAAAATTGCGCAACGGCTTTTTTATCGTCGTCTTTCTGCGCCAACGGCATCGCCTCGGCATAAAGCCGCATCGCCAGAACAAGGTCTCCTTCCCGGGCGTCCGCCCATTTACCGCCGCCACGGTGACCTCCGCGTTCGAATTCGTCGTCGATGATATAACCATCGTGAGGAATGGAACGGAAATAGGTATCCGCGATTTTCGTCACATTTCGCCAGTTTTCACGGTGGACGTCCGCCCCCTCGACGAGAAAACCGTCAAGTTCCGCCGTTCGGTTCAACCGCTGCAACGCCTGCACAACCATGGCGATTCCTTCCGGAACCGCTTCCTTGTCGGCGACTTCGGCGCTTTTCGGGTCGAGAATCCACGGACGGAGCAGGTCGACGGCGTCCTTGAAAAGTCCTTTGTCGTAAAGTTCTTTGCCCTTGGCGTAAGGCGTCATGGAGTTCTCCGTGGGTTGACTGTAAACCGGCGAAACGGTCAGGCCGAAAAGAATCGCCGCGGCGGCAAACAGGAAAATCGTGCGTTGCATGGTTCGTTTCGTGGAAAGGGTGAACGGACTGTCTTCAGTTGAGACGTCGCAACGGGGAAAGTATGAGTGAAAAATTTTCGTTTATTTCACGATCGTTCGGGCGACATAGGGTCGATCCGGCGGAAGGGCCAATTCTTGTTTTTGCGGGTCGATGATCACGTCCATTCCTTCGAGCGGAATCGCACCGAGCAGCACGTCCGTCGCGCCGGGAAGCACGATTGCCGAACAGGTCGTCCGCCGATTCTTGAACCGCACGTCAATCGGACCGACGACCTCACATTTCGATTGTGTGCCGTCCGCGAGTTCGACGTCCGCCATGTTTTGGATTTCGAGATCAAGTTGGATTTTGATCGATTCGGGAATCGTCAACATGTACGCGCCGGTGTCGACCAACGCCGTAACAGGCATTTGGCGAATATCTTCTTCCTTGATCATTCCTTTTTTGAACGCCGTATCATCGAACGAATTGACCAACGTGATTTTCGTGTAAATGAGTCCCATGTGGTTTCTCCTTTTGTGATTCATCCGGGGACTGCGGTGAGTACACCTTCGTCCCCGGCTCTTTGGTCTCGTTTATTCGCTGAGGAACACGAAGGTTCCCTTTTTGTTCGAGACGATCACGTCCGGAACCTTGTCGCCGTTCAAGTCGACCGCCGTGACTTGCGTGCCGACGCCGCTGTCCGCGTCGATCTTGTGCGGCACGAATTCGACGCCACCCTTGCCGTCACGCTTCGTTTCGAACCAATAAAGCACCGCCGGAGCGTCCGGTTCCTTGTCCCCCTTCGGACCGTGTGCATAGAATCGCTTTCCCGTCACGAAATCCATCACGCCGTCGCCGTTGAAGTCCGCCAACGCAAAGGCGTGCATCTGCGACATCCGCAACGCGTCGGATTCCAGGTTCGGTTCGATCGGCAGAATTTCGTTGCGCTGGAACGTGATCTTGCCGTCGGCGTCCTTGATCTGCTTGAACCAACAGAGACCGTAAAGATGGCAGTGCCATGCGCAGACCACGTCGTTCAGACCATCGCCGTCGAAATCGTAAACCAGCATGTGCGACGGAGCCGGACCGAAATCGTACGGATGGAACGTCCAGTTCGGAACGTCGGCGTTCTTTCCTGAATATTGTTCCCACCAACCCTTGGCTTCCAGAACGTCGGGGCTGCCGTCGCCGTTGATGTCGCCGTAACCGATGCCGTGCGTGTACCGCTGGAACCGTTTGTCTTCGCCGGACACTTTGTGGAACGTCCATTCCGGTTTGCCGTCCTTGATTTCGTAAGTCGCAAAGCCGAGGTAACCGTTCATGTTGTAAAGAGGACCCGGAAGATGCGTTTTGCGAAACGTCTCCGCTCCGTCAGGATTATTGATGTCTCTCCGAATAATATCGGCCCACATTTGCGATTCGTTGCCGACTTCGGCGGGGCCCATGTGCTTCGTCCAGTGTTTTTCCTCGCCTTTGGGATTTTCGAACCAATATCCCGTCGTTCCCGGATGCGGGCAGACGAAGACGTCGTCCCAACCGTCGCCGTTCAGGTCGGCGGTGAAAACCGTAAAATTGTCGGAATAGCTTTCCGGCTTGAAATCCTTGACTTCGTAGATTTCGTGCTTCTTCGTGAAGTCCGGCCCTTCGTACCAATACGGTCCGGCGACGATGTCGAGCTTGCCATCCTTGTTGAAGTCGCCGTAGTACGAACCTTCGGCGTAGAATTTGTCGCTCAGAACGATCTTTTTATACTTCGGTTCCTTCGCATTGCCGACGGCGAACGGAACGGCGAAAAACATCACACACAACACTAAAAAAGAGAGTCGCTTCATCGTTGTCTCCGGGTTAAAACAGGGTACACAGGCACAAATGTCCATTTGCATTGTAATCCCGACGGCGGCGAAAAACAACCGTACGTTGAGAGAACCGGACAGATTCTCGGATTGCCGACAAGGCATCCCAGATTGAAAACAATCGCCGATCGGGTAGAATGAGAAATCACCTCAACACCAATCCGCAATCGCCGAAAGAATTTATGAAACAAGTGGAAACCCTGTCGTGGATCGGCAACGCCGCCGGTCGTTTACGCATGATCGACCAAACGCTCCTTCCGACGAAGCTGAAGGAGATCGATTGCCGCACCGTCGAAACGGTTTGGGAGGGGATCAAAATGCTCCGCGTTCGTGGAGCTCCGGCGATCGGCATCGCGGCGGCGTACGGCGTCTGCATCGGCCTGCAAACGCTCGGACCGAAACCGACCTCGGCGGCGTTCTTCAAACGGCTCGACGAAGTCGTCAAGTATTTGGCGTCGAGCCGACCGACCGCGGTGAACCTCTTTTGGGCGCTCGACCGAATGAAGACGAAAGCGGAGTCGATGAAGGGAACCGACCCGGCGGCGATTATCGAAGCAATTTTTGCCGAAGCGAAGATCATTCACGAAGAAGACCGCGAAATCTGCCGGGCGATCGGAAAATTCGGACAAAAATTGACGAAGAACGGCGGTTCCTACCTGACCCATTGCAACGCCGGTGGATTGGCGACCGCCGATTTTGGAACCGCCTTGGCCGTCTTCTTCGCGGCGACCGAGGCGGGGAAGAAAATCCACGTTTTCGCCGACGAAACCCGACCGCTGCTGCAAGGGGCCCGCTTGACGTCGTGGGAATTGCAGCAACGTGACATCGATGTTACGTTAATTTGCGATTCGATGGCGGCGTTGGTGATGCGGCAAGGGAAAGTCAACGCGGTGTTCGTCGGAGCGGACCGGATTGCGGCGAACGGCGATACGGCGAACAAGATCGGAACCTATGGCGTCGCTGTTGCGGCGGCGGCTCACAAGATTCCGTTTTATGTCGCCGCCCCGGTGTCGACGTTCGACTTGACGCTGAAAAACGGTGACGGAATTCCGATCGAAGAACGGGACCCGGAAGAAATCCGTAACGGATTCGGCAAGCAGACCGCTCCGAACGGCGTTCGAATCTACAATCCGGCGTTCGACGTGACCCCGGCGTCTCTCATTAAAGGGATCATCACGGAGCGTGGAATTATCTCTCCCGTCGATAAGAAAAGCATCGCATCGATGTTGAGGTGAATCACCGTCCCCTCCCCTAACCCTCTCCGGGGGGAGAGGGGACGGTAAGCCACGCTTTTTATAAACAATCGTCCGGATTCCTATTTCCCTTTTCGTAACATTCCATGAAAACGATATCGACCGTTTCCGCGCCGGCGGCCATCGGGCCGTATTCCCAAGGGATCGTCAGCGGCGGACTGCTGTTTACGGCGGGACAGATTCCGTTGGATCCGAAAGAAATGGCGATCGTCGGGAAGACGATCGAAGAGCAGACGCAACAAGTGTTACGAAATCTCGACGCCGTCCTCGAAGCGGCGGGAACGTCGTGGGACCGTGTCGTGAAAACGACGGTGTTCATGACCGATCTCGCCGAATTCGGGGCGATGAACCGGGTTTACGAAACGCATTTGAACGGTGCGAAACCGGCCCGGAGCACCGTGCAGGTCGCGGCGCTTCCCCGACAGGCGAAAATCGAAATCGAGCTCGTCGCTGAAGTCGGATCGTGATCTACCCGATGATTCCGTCGATCATGTGGACAGTTCGGTCGGCGGCTTTGGCGACGTTCAAGTCGTGCGTCACCATCACGATCGTGAGGTCGTGTTCCCGATTCAATTGTCGTAACAGATCGATGATTTCCCTCGCGGATTGGGCGTCGAGATTTCCCGTCGGTTCGTCGGCAAGGAGAATGCGCGGCTGCGTGACCAACGCTCTGGCGATCGCCGCCCGCTGCATTTCGCCGCCGGAAAGTTCGCTCGGCTTGTGATTCAAGCGGTGCGACAAACCGACCCGTTCCAACAATTCCTTCGCCGCGGCGATGTATCCCCGGCGACGGGCGAAATATCCGAACACGCTTTCACGGATCATCAGCGGCGAGAGGACGTTTTCCAGCGTCGTCAGTTCGGGGAGAAGGTGATAGAACTGGAAGATCAGGCCGATATTTCTGTTGCGCAATCGGTCCCGCTTCGCGATCGGAAGGTTGTCGATCCGTTTGCCGTTGAAAAGGATCGCTCCGCTTTCCGGGTTGTCGAGCGTCCCCAACAGGTGCAGCAGCGTGCTCTTGCCGGAGCCGCTCTGGCCGACGATCGCGACGAATTCCTTTTCCCGCACGGAAAAGTCGACCCCTTTCAGTACCGGGATTTGCAGCTTCCCCTTGTAATAGCTTTTCGTCAACGCTTCCGTGACGAGCACGACGTCGCCGGGCTCGTTTCGGGGGACGCCGGAAGACGGTGTTGCTTCAGCCATTTCGTCCGTCGATCGTTCCGGCATGCCTGATTGTGTTTCAATAAATGGAGGGGCTTCCCGGCGGGGTGGGAGCGGTTTGAAAAACCGGATGCCGGGGTACGGGAGCCGGACCCGTTTTTTTTGCGGCGGAATCAACACGGGAAAGGACAGGTCCGTTTGCATGGAAGGCTTTTCTTCGGGGGTGATTTTCGTGTCGGTAAGATAGGAAATGCCTCGCAACGAAAACGATTCTCGCATCGAATCGAGGATGTTGTCGAATTCGGCGGAAACATGATCCAGGTCGTTGCGCGATTCCGAACCGTCCCGGTCGAACAACTGTGGAAGTTCGGTCGCGGTCGGGATTTTCTTCGGCGTCGGTTCTTCGGTTTCCCACACCATTGTTTTCGTGACAGTCGTGTCGAGATCATGCAACGGAGGCAGATCGTTGAACAAGGCGATCTTCGCCATGGACTCATGAAACTCACGGTCGTCCTGAAACGGTCCCGTCTGGAATTCGGAGCGGTCTTCCCCTCCGGGGTTCGCGGGAACGTGTTTCATCGCAATGACTTCGGAATCGCTCCATCGTTCGGACGGCAGGATCGGATTTTTCGTTTCAGGTAACGGTTCGCGAACCGGCTTGTCGACGTTTTGACGGAAATAATCGTCCGAAATATCCGGTTCGGCGACTTTCCGTTTCAATTTCATGTCGGGCGGAATCGGTTGCGGACCTTCGACGAACTCGCGGAGATCGAGCGTCGGCTTCTCGGAAGCCGGGATCACGCCCCGCAAGTCGATCCCGCGTTTCGATGTTTTCGAAGGAACATCGAACGTCGGACGATGGGGACGAAAGTCGGCGGATGGTTGGGGTTTGGTCAATGTATTCTTACTCCGGCGTCTGCGCCGCTCGGCTAAGCGGTTAGCTGCGAAGGGATTCGACGGGGTGCATGCGGGCGGCTCGCGCCGCGGGAAGGACTCCGGACAGCACGGCGATCAGGATCGCGCCGCAGATGATCCAGAAGACGGTCCACGGTTCGACGATCGTCGGGATTTCGTAAAACGAATAGACCGCCGGATCGAACACGTCGTGTTGCAAAATGATCGATAATAACGCCGCGATCTGTTTTATGTAACGAATAAACGCCAGCCCGAGAATCAAGCCGCTCCCGGCGCCGACGATGCCGAGCAACAAACTGTAATACAGGAAAATCTGCATGACGCCGCCGCCGCCGGCTCCGAGCGATTTCAGGATCCCGATGTCGCGGGTTTTTTCGACGACGATCATGTAAAAAATCGCAAGGATCCCGAAACCGGCCACCGCGAATATCAGGAACAATAACACGTTCAGGATCGCGAGTTCGTTGAACACCGCGGCGAGGAGCGATTCCTGCTTGTCCCTCCAGGTACTGACACGGAAGACCGACGGCGGGAAAACCGCCTGGATTTTGTCACGGATAATGTTGATGTCCGCGCCCGGTTTCGCCTTGATCAGGATTTGCGTCACCATCGGCTTTCCCGACACCGGATCGTACATGCCACGGAGCCGTTGCAGCTTTTCGAGCGGAACGTACACGAATTGCGAATCGTATTCGACCATCTTGCTTTCGTAAATGTCGACCACGGTGAAACTGTCATTGTGCAGCTTCGGCGGAACATTCGACGTCGGGAACGTCAGCATCACGTCGTCGCCGGGGATCAACGACAACTGGTCGATCACCATCTTTTCGCCGGTCTTCGGGTCGACTTGTTCGTGTCGCCTTCCATACGATGAAAGCCCGACGCCGAGAATCAACCCCGCATGTTGTTCCGTCGACGGATCGAACACTCGAATCGGTTCACTCGGAGTTTCCTTGAACGGGTCGAACGGCTGCTCCTTGCCGGTTCGGGTCGCATTCAATTGTTTTTCGAGACGTTTTTGCTCCTCGTCCTGTTGCTGCCGTAACTTTTCCATTTCGGCGAAGATGAACTTCCGGTACTCCCAACCGGCGGTTCGCATTTCGAAACGATAAACGCCCCCCTTTTCGATTCCCGCCCCCTGCACGTCGTAACCCCCGGTTCGCAAACCGAAACTCAAATTCGTGCGATTTTCCGGGTGTTGAAGGTACTTCGTCATCTCCGTGACTTTTCCCTGCGTTTTGGCGTCGATTCCGAAGAGCTGCACCGGCATGCTGACCGGCTCCCCTTTGGCGCCGACGCGGTGCGTCAACATTGCCGGGACAAAAACGGTCGGCGTCATCTCCTCGATCATGTCGCCGGCGACTTTGCGGATCTCCTCCATGTGCCAGTCGGCGTCGGGGAAGCCGCTCATCGAATTCGATTCGAAGATCACGTCGGCCAGAATCCCATGGATACGGCTCTGCATCTCGGAGGTGAATCCGAGCATCACGGCGTTCACGATGATCATCGTTGCCACGCCGAGCATCACGCTGATGATCGACGCGAACGCAATGTAACGTGTCAAGAGATAACGCCAACAAAGGAGAAATTTGTACATCCGAGGCTTCCTTGCCTGTAGGGTGAATTGTCCGGGGACTTCGCTTCGCGGCGTCCCCGGCTCTTTGGGGGATTTATTCGTCTTCGAGGTTGATTTTTTTACCGGTCGGCATCGGACGGCGGGTCGACTTCTTCGCCGATTCGTCCGATTCCTTCGGTGCCGATTCGAGGTCGAGCGGTTTCGTCGACGGTTGAATGTCTTCGTCGATCAACGGCGCCGATTTCTTTTTTTCAACGACGGGTTCTTCGTCGAGAAGGATCGGGGACGGTTTCTTCTTGGACGCTTCCGGCTTCTTTTCTTCGGCGGCGGGTTCTTCGTCGAGAAGGATCGGGGACGGTTTCTTCGGAGCGGCTTCCGGTTTCTTTTCTTCGATCACCGGTTTCGCCGGCTGCAGATCGTCAAGGAGCGTCGGTTTTTTCTCCGGAGTTTCCGTTTTCTTGGGCTGCAGCAACTCTTTCAGTCGATCTTTCTCCTCGTCCTTTGTTTCGACGGCGACCGGTTTTCCGGCGGCGAGCGATTCGATACCGGTTTGAGCGAGTCCGAACAGGGTTTCTGCTTCTTTCTTATAGTTGTCGTCGTGGGCAACGTATTCGGCGAGTTCGACCAGCGTTTGAACCTTGAATGCCGCGTTCTTGATCTTGCCGATCAGCGTCAGCGATTCCGGCAGGTTCTTCTTTTCGAGTTGCAACTTCGCCAATCGGGCGTAAAATCCGTCGATCTGTTCCCCTTTGGCATCGACCGGAGCCGGAGCGGCAACCGACGTATCCTGAACCCACGTCGTCGTTTTCGGGGTTTCCTGTTTCTTCAGCGGGGACTTCGATGGGACGTCGATTCCGGAAAGCGGACGGTTCATGTCGCCGTCGTAAATCACCGTTCCGGACGGCATCGGCTGCGAAAAAACGGGGCCGTCAATGCGCGGATATTGCGGTTTCGGCGGTGCCAACGTCGGACGACCGGAATCTTGCGGCTGCACCGGCGCAAGCGTCGGAACACCTTGTGTTTGCACGACGAACGGCGATGACTGAATCACTGGTTGCCCGACCAACATCGGCGGCGCGGCGTAACTCGGTTCGTCGCTAAGCACCATCCGCGGGGCCTGACTTTGTCCACCGTCAGGACGGCTGCTGTAAAGCGATTTACCACTGGGCGCATCGGCAGCGAACGCCGTCGAAGCGGCTCCGAGACCGAGCAATAAAACGGAGGGGACGAGGAACATTCGGTTCATGGGGGTATCCTTCGCAATTCAACGCGGCCCGAAGCGGTCGCTTGGGTGGACGGTCGTCAAAAGTCTTGTGAATACCCCATTTTAGCACTCAATTATCGGAAATCAAATTTTCCGGTCGGGAAAAGTAGGCGTTTCGGTGAAAAAATTGTCGGTTGTAACGACGCTGTCATTTGGGGACCCGCGAGGTAGGCGACCGATCGCCGAGCGGTCGCGTGCGGTACTCCGCACCGGATGCCGCTTACCGGAGTTGAGTCCGGAGTACCGGACGTTGCCGCCCGGCGGTCGGCAACCTACCATGGACTAATGTTCGGGCCGTTGCAACGGGAACAGGATTACTTCGCGGATCGACGCCGTGTTCGTCAGCAACATGCAAAGGCGGTCGATGCCGATGCCGAGGCCGCCGGCCGGGGGCATTCCGTGCCGCAACGCGCGGACGAAATCGTGGTCCATCGTCGCCATGCTGTCTTCCGCTTTCTGACCGGCGAGCTGCTGGGAGAACAATTGCTCCTGCAAATCGGGATCGTTCAGTTCGGTGTAAGCGTTGGCGAGTTCCATGCCGTGGACGAACAGTTCGAACCGCTCCGCGATCTTCGGATTGTCCCGTTTTCGCTTCGTCAGCGGGCAAATACTCGCCGGATAATCGATCACGAAGGTCGGTTTCACCAAATTCGATTCGACTTTTTCCTCGAAAATATCGTTCTTGATGACGTCGGGATGCTTTCCGGCGACGTCGAGCTTCAGCGACTTGGCGTATTCGAGCATCGCCGCTTCGTCGTTCGGATCGATTCCTGTGTATTTTTGGATCAAATCGTCGTATTTCTCCCGGGCGAACGGCGGCGTGAAGTCGATTTCCTTCTCGTTCCACGGCAACACGAAACTTTGGCTGGTCGCTTTGATCGCTTCCGTGATGATCTTTTCGGTCAGGTCCATCATGGAGCGGTAATCGCCGTAAGCCTGGTAAAGTTCGAGCATCGTGAACTCGGGATTATGCTTCTGGTCGATCCCCTCGTTCCGATAGACTCGGCCCATTTCGTAGACCCGTTCGATTCCGCCGACCATGAGCCGCTTGAGATGCAATTCGAGGGCGATTCGGAGCACCAACGGAATGTCGAGGGCGTTGTGATGCGTCGCAAACGGTCGCGCGGCGGCTCCTCCGGCGATCGTGTGGAGCGTCGGGCCTTCGACTTCAACGAATTTCTCTCCGGCAAGCGTGTTGCGGATCGATTGGAGAATTTTCGTCCGGCGGAGCATCCGTTCGAGGACCCCCTCGGTATGGACGAGGTCCATATACCGCATTCGGCTCCGAAGATCGGGGTCGGTCAGACCGTGGAACTTTGCCGGCGGCGTTTCGATCGATTTCGTCAGGAACGTCAAACCGCTCGCCGCAATGGAGAGTTCGCCGGTGCGGGTCCGCATCAACTCGCCGTCGACGCCGATGATGTCCCCCAAATCGAAGCAATCAGTGAGCGCCCAATTCGTTTCGCCGACTTGGTTCGCACCGATCAAGACCTGAATTCTGCCGCTCCAATCCCAAATATCAAGGAAAACGAGCTTTCCTTTCTTCCGTTGAAGAATAATCCGTCCGGCAGCGCGGACTTTGGGACCGGTTTGGTGCGGTTGCGGCGGACGGCCCCCTTCGACGGCGGGTTCGGTCGGTTCTTCGACGACGATTTGGTTTTCCATGGCACGGATTTCCGCGATGGAAAGGTGATCGTCGAACCGTTGTCCCCACGGATCGAATCCCAACTCTTCGATTTTCCGCATCTTTTCGCGGCGGGACGCTTCCAGGACGACGCCGGTTCCGGTCTGTTCTTCTTTGCTCATTGTATTGTGTGGTTCGTTCGAAAAGAAAAATATCAGCGGCGCATTGTCCCTGAAATCGTCCGAACGGTCAAGAGGAATTCCCCGGTTTTCGAAAGGGAGGCAATCGATCAGGGGTTAGCATTCGAGGAAAAGGGAAAGATACCGTCATCCCTGCGCAGGGGGGGACCTCGACAAAAGAGGATACCACATGTTTGCATCCGTGAACAACGGATGCATAAACACATGGACGTTGAATCTCCGGGTCCCCGCCTGCGCGGGGATGACGGAAGATCGTTCACAACAAAACGCTCACCGCAGCCGCAGGACGTGGTCCCGGAGCGTCGGGTCGGCGGCGATTCCCGATTCGACGCTTTCGACGAGATGTCGAATCGTCGTGTGGTCCCGCCCGCCGAAATATTCGCCGATCTCTTTCAGGCTCAATCCGGTCTTTTCACGGGCAAGGTAGACGGCGACGCTTCGGGCTTGAGCGATCGTTTTCGTTCGGGACTTTCCACGGAGATCGACGAGTTTCAGGGAAAAGTATTTCGCCGTTTTTTTCGCGATTTCCGCGATACCGGGGCGTGTTTCGACGATCCGTTTCTTCAAGAACGCCTTGATTCGTCGGGTATCGAGTTTCACGTCGTCGACTTTCGCTTCGAAATACATCTGAGAGAACGTACCGAAGATCAGCGGAAGCGAAGTCCGCAGCTCGCTTGCGATGAATTCCAACGCCGTCGGGGGAAGAGAAACCCGGAACGCCGACGCCAATTCACGAAGAAACCGCAACCGCACCGCTGGACCGGGGGGAGCGATCGGAAGCGTGAGTCCGCCGACCAATCGGGCGGCAAAGCGGTCCCATAAGAAATCCGGTTCGCCGGGAAACCGCAGTGTCGCAAAAATGACGGTTCCCTGAGCGGCGACGACGGCGTCCAATGTGTGGAGCAGTTCCTCTTGAACGTGGGGCTTTTCTGAAACTCCGTCAAGTTCATCGACGATCAACAGGGCGGCGTTGCGGTACCGACGTCGAAAATCGTCCGTCGTTTTCGTGTCGATCGCTTCCGTGAAATGCCGGGCGAAGTCGGCTGACGTCAGGTAGAAAGCCCGTTTTTTGCGGGCGCGGGTTCCGTGCGTTTTTTCCCAGGCGTCGACGATTCCCTGCAACAGATGCGACTTGCCGAAACCGCTCGGCCCGAAAAAGGTGATCGGTTGCACGCCGTCCGGCGGATCCCCGTCGACGGCCCAACGGACCGCCTGTTCGAGCACGTAATTTTCCGGACCGATCAGAAAGCCGCGTTCCGGTGCCGGCAAGAGCATCCGCGCCGCGTCGGGGGATTCGAATTCCAACGCCTGCCCGGAAAACGGAATGATTCGGACCTCCGCAATGCTCATTTTTTTCGCCAAACCCGGATTTCTTCGATCACGCGCTCCATGACACGAATTTCGCTCGGATCAACCGCCTGGAAGTATTTTTGGTAAGCGTAGGGCTCCGGCGAAGCGACATAACAGGAGAACCGGAACAATTCGCCGCGGCTGCCCCATTTTTCGAGTCGGTAATAATTGGCCCCCAAACCCTGCAATTCCGCTTCGAGGGCCGGAAAACTCTTTTGCGGCGAATCCCCCGGCGCAACTCTCAGCGGGGGAACGGTTTGCGGCAGTCCGGCTTCGGCCGCGTCGCCGTTGTGGAACGGTTGTTCCAATTTCGGCGGCTCGAATTCCGTAGGGATCGGCGACAAACGGGTCGTGTCGTCGCCGGTCCAGTTCATCGCCTTGATAGGGTTCGTTTCCGACGGTTTCATCGCCACAGGAAGCGGCGGGGCCTGAAACGGATGGGAAATCGACGGGTTCAGCTCCGGTCGCGCCGACAGGGAAACGACGTTCGGATCGGTCGAAGTCATTCCGATTCCGGAGAATCGAGGCTCCGGCCGCGATACGGCATTGGCGTCCGCTCCGAACAACGTGTTCGAAGTCGGCGGCGGCGTATTTTCCCAAACCTGATTTCCCGCAGCAATGCTCGGCTCCTCACGCAGAGGGAACGCCGTGGACGGGGTCGAAAATTGATCCGCGACTTTCGCCGAACCCGCCGACAGCGCCGGAGCAGGAGCTTGCACCGGGATCGACGCCGGTTCGAAGGGATCCGATGGAACGACTTCCGGTTGTATTTTCTTCGTCTTTGGGGATGGGGTTTCCGTTTTCCAAGCTATCGATTTCGTGATGTCGAAATCGAATTTCGGCTTCGGCAACACATTCCAACAGACGGCGATTGCGGGAATGACAACCAGCGAGCCGAGCAGTATTCCGGCACGGAGAATCCGAATAAACGGCGATTCTGACGTTGTTTCACTCAAGAGTCCCTCTCCTCCATGAAAGTTGACGTTTTCCGAAAGTTCGGGGCAGTATAACCGTTTTGGCCCGGTTCGCCAAGAGGAAAATTCGAGATCAAATGTCAAGGTTCGCATCCCCGCCTGCGCAGGGATGACGTTTGTTCGCTTTCGCCAATCCCTTACCGTTTTCCGCCTTCCGACGACCGGGAATATCCCCCGGATTGTCAAAATTTGCGAATCGGGGATAATTATTCGGTCTATCCGTGTGCGCCGATGCCGCCGGATTTCAAGGGTCGAAAAAATTTTACCCGATTACGAAAGATGCCTCTCATCGTCCAAAAGTTCGGCGGAAGCAGCGTCGCCGACACCCAAAAAATTCTCGGAGCGGCCCGAAAAGCGATTCGAGCCGCCCAAGCCGGAAACCAAGTCGTCGTCGTCGTCTCCGCGATGGGGAAAACGACGAACGGACTCATTGCGCTTGCCAACGAAATCACGGACCGTCCTTCGTCCCGGGAAATGGACATGCTCATGGCGTCCGGCGAACAGGTCACGATCGCGCTCTTTGCGATCGCGCTGGAGTCGCTTGGCTACAAAGCGGTCAGCATGACGGCGGCACAAATCGGGATCAAGACCGACAGCTCCCACACCCGGGCGCGGATCAAGTCGATTTCGACCGATCGGATGAAGAAAGCGCTCAACGAGGGAAAAATCGTGATCGCGGCGGGATTTCAGGGGATCGATGACGACTATAATATCACGACCTTGGGGCGTGGCGGCAGCGACACCTCGGCGGTTGCCCTGGCGGCGGCGCTCGGAGCGGACCAGTGCGAAATCTACACCGACGTCGACGGCGTTTACACGACCGACCCGCGAATTTTGCCGGAAGCCCGGAAAGTCGAACGGATCGCTTACGACGAAATGCTTGAATTGGCAAGCCTCGGCGCCGGCGTGATGCATAGCCGCTCCATCGAGTTCGCAAAAAAGTTCGGCGTTCCGGTGCAGGTTCGGAGTAGTTTCTCCGACACGCCGGGCTCGTTGATCGTTGCGGAGCCGGAAACCGATGACCCCGTCGCCGGAGCCGCGATTGCGAAAAACGAAGCGCGGTTCACGGTCATCGGCATTCCCGACACGCCGGGAAACGCGATGCGACTCTTCTCCCGAATTGCCGAAGCGAAGATTCCGACCGATATGATCGTGCAGAACATCGGAATCGGCGGCCGCGCGGACTTGTCGTTCACGGTTCCGGCGACCGACATGCTTGCGGCGGCCGACGTCATCAGCTCGGTGGTCAAGGAAATCGGCGCCGAAGCGATGTCGTTTCAGGATGACGTCGCCAAGGTTTCCGTGGTCGGTCTCGGCATGGAAACGCAGCCGGGCGTCGCGCAGAAAATGTTCCGCGCCATCGCCGAAAAGGGAATCAAGATCCAAATGATCACGACGAGCGAGATCAAGATTTCGGCGCTCGTTTCCCGTACCGATGCTCCGGAAGCGTTGCGGGCGGTCCATGGGATGTTCGAACTCCAGAAGCCGCCGAAGCATTTGCACAAGTTGAAGGGAGCGAAGCCGTCGTTGAAGCTCGACGGCAGCGACTTCGACATTTCGCGGCTGACCGGCATGGAAGACATCGTGATCGAGTCGATTCTCTGCGACCGGACGCAATCCCGTGTAACGGTCGGCGGAATTCCGGACAAGCCGGGGATTGCTGCCCGGTTGTTCGACAAGATCGCCACGGCGGGAATTCTCGTCGACATGATCGTGCAGAGTTGCGGTCGTGAAGGACGGGCGAACATCAGTTATACGATTCCGCGTGAATCGTTGCAGAAGGCGTTGGACGTCGCGGCGGCGTTTTCGAAGGAGAACGGTTGCGACGCGCCGATGCACAATCCGACGATCGCGATTCTGTCGGTGAACGGGACGGGTTTGCGTTCGCACACCGGATTAGCGTACCGAATGTTCAGGACGCTCGCCGACGGCGGGATCAACGTGAACATCGTGAGCACCAGCGAACGAAACATCGGTATCTCCGTCAACGACGACAACGGCGAAAAAGGACTCGAACTGCTCAAGAAGGAATTCGCCAAGGAAATCATGTAATATCATTTAGTCGGTACTCCGCGAAACATTTAGCCGGTACTCCGCGAGAAAAGAGCACGGAGTACCGGCTAAATATTGGCTAAATATAATTGACATCATTAAAAATCGTGACACACAAAAAATCATCGGTCGCGGCGGCACGCAAGGCGGACGCCGTCGGCAAGGACGTTCTTCTCGAAGGCTGGGTCCGCACGCGGCGCGACTCCAAGGCGGGATTCAGTTTCATCGAACTGAACGACGGTTCCAGTTTCGGCAACATTCAAATCGTCGCCCCGAACACGCTTCCGAATTACGAAACAACGGTCAAGTCGGTCACGGCGGGCTGCTCCGTGCGTGTCGTCGGACTCGTCAAGGAATCGCCGGGCCAAGGCCAAGCGACAGAAGTTGAGGCGAAGGAAATCTCGCTTCTGGGCGCCGCGGATCCGGAACCGTATCCGTTGCACAAAAAGAAACTCTCGCTGGAAGTCCTGCGAACGATCGCTCATCTGCGGGTTCGGACGAACACGTTCGGTGCCGTTGCGCGGGTTCGGAATCGCGTCAGTTT
>JAVBPI010000009.1:0-15129 GCA_031549705.1 Thermoguttaceae bacterium | reverse complement strand
CATCCTTTGTCGAGGACGGCGTTTCGACCTCGGGGGCCGAGCGTGCTTTTGACGGCACGGGCGAGTTTGCTCACACCGGCGGCAATCGGCTGCCGGGCGGCGTCATCGAACGACATTTTCTTGGACACGTGCTGAACTCCTAAAGGGTTGGCAGGAGTTAGGAGTTAGAAGTCAGGAGTTAGGAGGACGCGATGATTGTTTCTTGCCCCCCTAACTCCTATCTCCTATCTCCTGTCTCCTTACTGACAGGATAGACTATTTCATCGCTGAGAGATGCAAGTTTCGTGCCGAATCTTTGGGATGCTTGATTTGAGGCGTTTTGTGTGCGGAGCGAACGGACGTCCTGCCAATTTGGCAGACTTCAACACCCAACGAGCCGGGCTCAGCGGTTCCGGCTTTTGAACGCTCAATTCTCCGCGACGACGAGAATTCGAACCGTTCCGACGGCGTTTTCTCGCCGTTTGGCGTCGATCCGCACCCCGAACGGTTTCGGTTTGACCACGGAAAGGGTCGCGTCTTCACCGTCCAACAAAACGACATCAATCTTCGGAGTTCCTTCGAACGCCGGGCAGAACGGGACGTGAACCGACGCTGTCCGCTGATTTTCCGGAAATTCGACAAGAAACGTCCCCTCCAAACGGTCGGTCCCCTCATCGGTACGGCGGCGGACGAGCTGCTGCGTGATTCCCTCGTCGAATTCCTCCGATTCTTCAAGCTCTTCCGCGTGTTCGCTTTCGACGGAAGAACAAAAGCCGGAATGGAGCGAAGCGTAATGACGGTTGTTCGGCCGGGACGGGAGTTTCCACCAAGCGAGTTCAACGAGCCCCAAAACGGCGAGAAAAACGATCGCCCATGGACTCGGCAACACGAAAAAAAGCCCGAACAGCACGGCAGGGAGCACAAAAAGAACCTGCCGCCGCCGAATTGTCGGGAAGCGATCGAATCCATGCGAAAGGAGCACCAGCAGCGAGACGAAGAGCGCAAGCAGAAAAACCGTGAAAAAACCGGGAACGATCGTTCGCCCAAACAGTCCGAGTAGGGCGAGCCCACATGCCGCCCAAAGCGTCGCCTGACTCGTCAACACCAAACCGTTGGCCAATGAACGCTGCATGGAATACCCCATAAAAATTCACAGAATTCGAACGAATCACTCGACGACAACGATATTGTGGATGGATCCCGCCGTTTGGGCGTCGTGCCAGCGCCAGACCAATCGGCCCTCCGGATCGAATTCGAGAATCTGCGGTGCTTTTTCGCTGTCGTTCGCTCCATGGCCGGTCCAGTTGGCGACAACGACATGACCGTTTTTCAGCATCTGGAAATCAGCGAAAAAGTGAATGTTGACTCCGTCCGGTCCCGGCTTGCCCCCCCATTTTTTGACGATTTTACCCTCACCGTCCAATTCCGCGAGGAAACCACCATAACCGGTTGCGACCATCAGGTGTCCGTTCGGCAATTCTCGAACCATGTAATTGTGTTTGGCTCCGGGGATTTCAATGTCGCGGATCACCTTGCCGTCCAGCGTTGCCTCGTAAACATGGTTGTCGTTACCCCCGAACAAAATCGTTCCTCGCGGCGTCATGCGGACGCAACGAACCGTTTTTACGTTCGAAAAAACGACACTGGAGAGTTCCTTGCCTTCCGTGTCGAGTACGGAAATACGAATCGGCGAGACGTCGGATGCAAGAATCGTTCGACCGTCATCCAAGCGGCACGCCGTGACCGATCCTGCTTTGTATTTCGGATCGACCGTTTCCCGAACCGTTTTTCGAGTCGACGGATCGTAATCGCGAAAGCCGCCCGAAAAAAGTCCGATCACGATCTTTCCGTTCACTAATTGCATGTCGCGGCTTCCGGCGGCGACGTCGATCGTCCAATCGTTCGACGGATCGAATTGGTCGACGTAATGAATTTTCGACCGCGATTCGTCCAATGCGTAAAAACGATGCTTGATCTCTTCCGCCCGGAGAAGTCCCAAGCCGCTTGGCAGCGAGAACACGAGAGACAATACGGCAAAAATTATTTTGTCCATGAAACAGGGAAAATGGTTTGGAATACCGCTTGCGTTTTAGCCTCGCAGCGAGTTCGGGTGTTATTTTTGCTTCGAGTCGGAGGTTTGAACGTCGTCCGCTCCGAGATGTTTCAAGAGCGTTTTTTGTGTGTATCCGCCGCGAATCACGGTCGGTTGCGTCGGATTTTTCGGATCGAAAATCGCCAGCAGCGGCACCGGAACATGCTCCGTGCCGAACTTTTGGAGGAACCGATTCGCGGCTCCGTCTTCATGCGTGCAGTCGGCGATGAACGATTCGATGTTGTTCGCTTCGAGCGCCTTCGTGATCGGCTCCGTGTTCAAAACGGTCGCTTCAAGCACTTTGCACGTCACGCACCAATCCGCCGTGAAGTCGACGACGACCGTCTTGCCCGACTTGAGTGCCGTTTCAAACGCTTCCGGCGTGAAATTCTTCCAGTGCTTGCGAACCTTCTGTTCGAACGTCATCCGACTGAGCCGCTCGCGGGTCAGGTCTTCCAAATTGTACGAATTTTCTAATCCCGGAATTCGGTACGCAATCAGAAAGACGGTTGCCAGCACGGCGAGCGAGATGAGCCAGGAGCGAATTCGTGTTCCGGCGGTCGCCGTGTATTCAAGCCGCCCGATCATCCAGCAAACGAACCAGATCGCGAACATCAGCGCAACCGTCGAGAGGAGTCGCTCGATACGAACGAACGAGAGAATCCAGACAACAGCGCCGAGGAGGCAGAATCCCATCGCTTTTTTGAACGTCTCCATCCACGCGCCCGGCTTCGGGAGGAAGCGGAGCAATTCCGGAAACGCCCCGAGCACCAGATACGGCGACGCCATGCCGAGGCCGATGAAGGTGTAAGCGGCAAAAACCGAGGTGTCGTTCCCCATGCGGCTTTGCTCGCCGGCCCAGTTGACGGCGGGACTCAACAGCGGGGCTCCACACGGAATCGCAAGGAGCGTCGTGATAATCCCTTTGAAGAAAGCGCCGAAGCTCCCTTCTTGTTGCATTAACGCAACACTTTTGCCGCTTCCGAGGAACGCCGGAGCGGAAAGCTCCCAAAGTCCCATCAGACTCAACGCCATCGCAAACACGACGCAGACCATCAGGATGTTGAACAGGTCGAACGTGAACATTTTGCTCAGCCCGATGCTGAACCACGCCAACACGAGAAACACCGACAGCAGGCCGAGCGAATACCAAAAGTTCAGCACGAACGCATGGAATCGGCTCTTTCCCGCCTGTTCGAAGAACGACATGATCTTCAGACCGATCACCGGAAGCACGCACGGCATGAAGTTCAAAATGATTCCGCCGAGAAAAGCGTACAACAACGCCGTACCGAGCGATTGAACCGTCTCGATTTCCTTCGGGGAGAACGCGTCAAGAGCCGGGGGTGAAGGCGTACTCGCCGCAACCTCCGGATGTGCCGCGTCTTTCGGCGGGGTTGATCCGGGGACTGCGTTGAGCTCCGTCCCCGGCTCTTTGGACGTGTTGTTTTTTCGGTACTGAAATTCTTTCGACACGGTTTCGGCGATGCCGAGAAGAGGAGCGACGTCGTATGTCGCGTCGAGAACCGCATCGAACGGGATCGACATTTGCACGCAAACGCCCCCTTCTCCCGAGGAGCAAACCTGTCCCTTGAGCGTACCGTGGAGCGACTCGACCGGTTGCCTGGCATCGAGACGAACGATCCAGGTGATCTTGCCCTCGTGACTTTCGATCGGAACGTCGAACCCGACGATCTTTTCAAGATGCGGCGCCGCCGTGGGAAAGATCGCCTTGATACCGATTCCTTCCGGGAATTTGAAAGTCGTCGGGATCGTCCCCCCTTCTTTTTGCGTTACGGAATAAACGTGCCAGCCGGAGGCGATATCCGCTTCGACGACGAGCCCGTTTTCGTCGACGCCGGGAAGCGGCGCAAGCGTTGCTTTCACCTTGACGTTGGCGTTCTTCGGCGCAAACATCGTATCGGGAGCGCTGAAGCTGTCGAGATCGTACAGTTTCGTGAGATCGATCTTCTGCGCAAACGCCGGAACGGCGGCGCAAAGCAAAATGCAAAACAAAATTCGTTTCATCATACGCGTTTTCAAAGAGCCGGGGACGGAACGGTATTCCGCGAAGTCCCCGGGACCCGTTCCCTCAAGGATTATTTTTGTACAACGCAACCTTTTTCAATTCGAGCACGCAGTTCGTTCCCGTACAATTCGCACCGAACGAAAACGCCCGCACCTGGTCGGCATCGAGTTTGCCGTTCGGATCCGGCCGCGTCGCGCCGACGTGTCCGAATTGCGGGAACGGTAATTTCACGACATGCCATTCGCCGTCGCTCTTGATCGCCGGAGAGACGATATACCCGCAGCCGTTCTGTTCGAACAGCATGAAGCAGGCTCTCGTGTCGCCGATGGCACGGGCATGGAGAATCAAGCCGTCCCCTTGCGACAAGTCGATCTCCTTCGGCAAATCGAACCGGGGATAAACCCAACGGTCCCCTTCGCCGAACGTCGCGAACATCCGCCAGACGGCGTTTTCTTCGGGCTTCGGCTTCTCCAGACCCACCGTACAAATCGCCGCGGCGTTTTTGTTCCAGCGTTTCATCTCGCCGATCGGAATTTCCGTAACATTCTTGACGGTCGACGTCACGCCGTCCCAGGTTGCTTCCCCTTTGAAGGAAAGAACGAGCCGATCGTGTCCGTCGGCGTCGATCTTGACGATGAGCGATTCGCCACGAACCAACTCGGCGGCGGCCAGCGGAAGATTCCAAACGACGTCGGCGAACCCTTCAGCGGGAACGGAAACGCCCTTCTCTTCGACAAGCGAATCGGACGCCGAAAACCGCAACTTGGACGTGAACGTTTTCGTGCCGAGATTGAACACGCGGATTTTGAGCGGCAACGTTTTTTCTTCCGTTCGTTTGATCGAATATCCTTGCGGCATCGTTGCGACCCGCTCCCTGTCGAACTGATACCGTAACACAATCGGCGAAAGCGGTTTGACCATGTTGGAAACGCCGGAGATCGTCCTGCCGGAACCGGACGGATTCGACGATCGCTCCAAACGAACGTAAACCATGCTTTCCGATTCGAGCGGAATCGTCATGTCCGGCGCAACAACAAGCGGCTCCCCGGTCGCGGTTTCGACGGCGATCGCCTTGTCTGGAATTTTCCAGCTTTTTCGTTCCGCTAATTTCCCCGTATAAACGACGAGAACGGTTTCGTTCCCTTTGCCGAACAAACGAGCCCGGAGAATTGCCGGATCGTCGGTTTTCAGGTCGCCGATATATTTCGTGTCGGAAAGCATCCGGATCATTTGGACATACGCCGCAAACGATCGGGCCGGCGTTCCGAGCTTGTCCATCATCCCGAAATTATTGTCGTTCTCTTCGTAATACGGATAAACAAACGGAAAATAGCGATCGACGCCGTTGCAGCGGGATTCGACTCCTTTCATCACGATATCGACGGCGCTCGCCCAATCTTCGGTGATTTCCGGACGCTTCGGCCCTTTCTTCCACGGCCTGCCGCATTCGGTGAGCCAGAGCGGCATCGAAGCGTGTCCGTATTTCGTCAGCCAATCACGATATTGTTCGGCGATCCGCTGCATGCCCGGCGCCCGATCGTAGGTATGAAAACTGAACCCGTCGACGACGTCCAGCAAGCCGTTTTCCGCGGCGGTGGCGAGCCAATCCTTTTCGAAATGGGCCATCACGCCGCCGTAAACCGGGGTTTTGATCCCGGCTTTTTTCAATTGGTACGTTATTGCTTTGGCCATCGGAACATATTGGTCGGCCGGTAGTTCCGCGCCGAAGGAAATCTCCGGTTCGTTCCAGATTTCGAAAGCGCCCCATGTCGGGGACCAATGCTTGGCGATGGTCTCCCATGACTTCGCCGTCTTGATGAGATCGTCGGGATATTTTTCGATCTTGCCGGTCCATGCCGGGGCGTCGTGGAACATTTCGAGCACCTCGACGTCGTTCGCCTTGAAGACGTTCCGGAGTTTTTCGTAACGGCGATCCGTTTCCCATTGGAACGCACCCTCTTTGGATTCGACGGCGCCCCATGTCAAGCGTTCGCGGATCATTCCAATGCCGCAACGTTTCGCCGACTTGACGAGTCCTTCCCGCATCGCGTCGTCGCCGACGAGCCAGGAGAGTGCTCCGTCAATCGCAAAAAACGGGTCCGGCTTCCCTTGGAACGCCGGAAGCGACACGACGCCAAACCGCTGTTTTGTCGCCGGAAACTCAATTTCCCAAAAGCCTTGCGAGAGCGTCGTTTTCAGGGAAAGCGAGTTGCCGTCCTTAACGGCCTGTTCCGTTTTGACCGGTTTTCCCCAAGCATCAAGGATTCGAAATTCCGTCGACTCGGGATTTCCGTCGACGGCGTTGAATCGGAACGTCGACTCCGTGTTCGGTTCGACGAATCCTTGTTCGACGTTGGCGGGTTTCAGCTCGACGGCGAACAACGGCACGGCGAGCACGACCAGGATAATCGTTAATAATTGTTTCATTTTATCCTCGTTGTTTTCAGGAGTTCACGACAGCGATTCAGGAATTCGTGATATTCGGGGCTTTGGTAATCGGGATACGTCCACGGGAGCGCCTTCCAATGCTTCAGCGTATACATGAGCGTCGTTTCGGCGAAAATTCCGTCACGCAAATAAATTCGGTGCGCGTGGTCCTTCGTCGAGGCGAGTATCAGTTTGCCGAGGTCGACGTATCCCGGATCGAGATTGAGCGGCCGTTCGACTTCCGTGTTCACGAGTCGGGCGTATTCCGCTTCCCAATCGTTCGTCGTCCGTTTGACATCGGGGAGCGACGCCGGATCGATCGTGTTACGAAATCCCCAGAGTCGTTTGACCAGGGCGGCTCCCATCGACTTGGCGTAATAATCGGTGAACCTGTCGAAACGGAACGGCTCGCTTTCCAACGCGATCGGCCCGAACGCCGTTTCAGCTCGTTGTTTCGCCCAATCGAGCGTTTTGTCGTCCGGCGCGAAGGCGGCAATGAATAGCAATACCGGAGATGGTTGTTTGATCTGTCCCATGAAACCAATTCAGTTTATTCTCTATGGCAGCCGGAAGCGAAGGGTACTCCCGTAGCGCCCGGTTCGTTGGGCTCGGTCGACATGAAACCGGGCGCTCTCGCCGAGTACGGCTTCGCTTCCGGCTGCCACATTCTATTTTTGTGCGTTTTCAGCGGCTTTGGACTCCCGTTGCCGAAACAGGAGCCGGATCGGGACTTCACCGAACGGCAACTCGTCGCGCAATACGCCGAGCAAATATCGTTGGTACTGCGGCGAGAACGCTTCGGGAATGTTACAAAAACAAACGATCGTCGGCGGCGAGACGCTCACTTGAGAGGCGTAATAAATTTTCGCTTTGTGATGCTTGTGCAGCGGCGGTGGATTGTGTTCGATCGCGGCGGCGAAGAGTTTGTTCAGCATCGCCGTCGAAACCCGTTGCCGTGATTGATTGAACAGCATCTGGGCGTGGTTCAGCGTCTTTTGGATGTTTTTCCCGGTCAGTCCCGTGATGAACGCGATCGGAACGTATTTAAGATCGGGGAAAGCGTCACGCAAATAGTCCGCCCAGGTCGACGTCGGCATTTTGTCGACCAGCAGGTCCCATTTGTTGACGACGAAAATGCACGGTTTCATCTCGTCTTTGATGAACCCGATAAGCTGCCGCTCCGCCGCCTGGATTCTCGCCTCCGCCTCGAAGAAAAGGAGCACGACGTCGGCCCGATGGATACTCTTTTCCGCGCGGTTCGTGCTGTAAAACTGCAAATCCGACCTGACCCCTTTTCGTCGCAAAAACCCCGGCGTGTCGATCGCGACGAATGTTTTGCCGTCCATTTCGAAACGGACGTCGATGCTGTCCCGCGTCGTCCCGGCGACGTCGCTGGCGATCACCCGCTCTTCGTTCAGCAGCGAATTGACAAACGTGCTCTTCCCCACGTTGCGGCGACCGACGATCGCGAGTTTCATCACCGGTTCGGCGACTTCGGCTCCGTCGTCGAAGAGGTCGTGTTCCGTCAGCATTTCCTTGACGGCGTCTTCAAGATCGGTCCGGCCGTGTTTCTGTTGCGCACTGACGGGAATCACCCCCCAACCGAATCGTTGGAATTCTTCCGCCTTCCACGATTCCTTGTCGTTGTCCGCCTTGTTGGCGACCAGCAGGATCGGACAGGCCAATTTGCGCAACCGCTCCGCGACCCGTTCGTCAAGCGGGGCAATCCCCTCCCGGGCGTCGACCACGAACAGGATCAGTTGCGCCGAATGGATCGCGAGGTTGATCTGCTCTTCAATGTGTTCCGAGAGGTTGTCTTCGTCGACGATTCCCATGCCGCCGGTGTCGACCAGTTCGATGTACTTCGGATCGTCTTCGTCCTCGTTGAGATCGTATAAAAACGTAACACGGTCCCGCGTCACCCCGGCGGTCGGGTCGACGATCGAGAGCCGTTGCCCGATCAACCAGTTGAACAGGCTTGACTTGCCGACGTTCGGACGGCCCACGATGGCGACTTGCGGTATGGACATGAAGTGAGGCTGAGGCAGCGGTTGAAGTTAAACTGTCATTTCGAACGAAGCGTAGCGAAGTGAGAAATCTCACCCCTACGAAAAGGCGTGCAAATTCAAACTCAGCCGATTTGATGAGATTTCTCCCTACGGTCGAAATGACGGGAGTTTTTCCTTCGCTAAATTACTAATCGTCTTGAACATTGGATGCTCGGCGGTTTCGCACCATTCGAACATCAGCGATTCGGTGGTCGTCGGAACAATTCCGACTTGCTCCATGCGTCGGAGGGCAATGTCGGCGTCGGCTGGGAATCGGCTGCCGCAGGCGTCGACGGCGAGGAAAACCGTCTTGCCGAGTTGGAGCAAATCCAAAGCGGTTTGCTGCACGCAAATATGGGTCTCCATGCCGCAAAGCACGATGTTCCGCTCCACAAAGGATTCGAGTCGAGGAACGACGCTGAACGACTTTTTTTCAACTCGGAGGGCGTTTTCTGGAATTGCCGCCGCGATTTCCGGAATCGTCGGCCCGAGTCCCTTCGGATATTGTTCCGACACGATCACCCGCACCCCCATCGCTTTTGCCGCGTCCAATAGCCGTCGGACGTTGAACACGACTCGGCCCGACTCCGCGATTCCAGGAGCGAGTTTTTCCTGGACATCAACGATGAGCAAGACGGAGTTGGAAGAAGGAGCATGCATTGATAAAATCCGGAAAAGGCGGTTGCGTGTGGTACTCCACACTCGAACTCAGGACAGGTCCGGACTACCGGACGTTGCCGCCCGGCGGTCGGCAACCTACCTACGAATTTTCTTTCACATATCGGTCCAGCGAGCACTTTTCCTCGTCGCAGTAGAGTTTCTGCCGCGAGAGAAGAATATCCCAATCGATCGCCTGGGCATCAAATTCGGGGCCGTCGACGCAGGTGAATTTCGTTTCGTTACCGATGCGGACCCGACAACCGCCGCACATTCCGGTGCCGTCGATCATCACGCTGTTCAGACTCGCAATCGTTTTGACGCCGAACGGAGCAACCGTCTTCGCACAAAATTTCATCATGATCGCCGGGCCGATGGTGTACACGCAACCGATTTCGGATTTCCGCGTCTCAAGGAGTTCTTTGAGCGGCTCCGTCACCAATCCTTTCCGTCCGGCGCTGCCGTCGTCGGTCGTGATGATGTGTTCGTCGCTGACGGACGCCAATTTGTCGGTCCAGAAGAGCAAATCCTTGTTGCGGGCTCCTTGAATCGAAACAACGCGGTTTCCCATTGCTTTCAGAGCCTTGGCGATCGGATAAATCGGAGCGGTGCCGACCCCCCCGGCGATCATCACGACGGTTCCGAAGTCCGCCAATTCGCTGGCGTGACCGAGCGGTCCGATCATGGCGTGAAGATGATCTCCCTTGCCGAGCTTCACAATCTTGCGTGTCGAAGTCCCGACCGCCATGATCACCATCGTGATCGTTCCGGCGTTGCGATCAAAGTCGGCGATCGTGAGCGGAATTCGCTCGCTTTGCTCTTCCGGCATGACGATGACGAAGTGCCCCGGCTGCGCTTTCGCCGCCAATCGGGGATGCTCGACCACCATTTCGAAGATATTGGGCGCGATCTCTTCGCGTTTGAGAATCGGAATCATTTTATTCGTAAATTGGCGCGATTTAAGTTTACCAAGGCAATATATATACCAGAAACGGTGATTTTTGCAAGGGTTCCGGAATGGACGAGCCGCAAAGTTTACCGAATCCGGCGTCTTTGGGGATTGCAACGAATGTGCCGTTTCAGCTTGCCGGTTGTAGCGATCACAATGATAAAATCGAGCAAATATTTTCACCGGTGATTTGACACGGCATTGTTGCGCAACCATCTTATTGGTAAAGATTTCCGTCGATTTCTTTCGTTCGGATTGTCGCGAACCCCCTTTGCCTTTTTTGAGAAAAGATGCAAAAATAACTAAAGCTAAGCGAGGCTTGGATGTTAACCGAGCTTCCGCTCGTCGTACCAACCCGGAGGATGGTCGCTTTGCTCCCGATCCTGCTGGTCCCGGTGATGTGAAACCGCGTTTTTCACGTTTTGCCGCTGGCAGATGCCGGAAATCACTCATTTTGAACCGAAATCGAACGAATCGCGTATTACCCATTAGATATCCGAGCCTTGTCCGACCCCGTTGGGCGAAAGGAATCCTCGGACTAGAAAGAGAGGAACCCAATGAAAAAAACTGTGATGTTGACCGCCGTGCTGACGGCGGCGGGAACCCTTTGCGGGGCTTCCCTCTCGGCTCAATGCTGCACGCGTGCCGTGGCGACGACCGGTCAGGAATACCGTGTGGAGTATTCAACCGTTTCGGAGCCGGTTTCATGTACGTCGTACAAGAAAGTCAGCGAAATCCAATATGTCGACGAAGAAGTCACGACGTATGAAACCCAATGGGAAACCAAGCAGATGGAACGGCGATACACCATCGCCAAGAGCGTTCCGGAAACCTCGACCATCCAGCGGAAGGTGACCGTCCAGAAGCCGGTCGAAGAAACCGTCATGCGTGACACCAGTTACGATAAGACGGTACTCGTTCCGGAAACGAGCGAACGGGAAGAGCGCTATCTCGTTTCGAAGCAGGTTTGCGAAACCCAGGAACGTGAAGTGTACGAAACACGACGTGTCCCGGTCCAGGAAACCGTGATGCAGGAAAAACGGTATTCGGTCGCCAAACCGGTGACGACATACACGACACAAACGGTCGACCGCGGTAGTTATGTCGACACCTGTGCGGTGGTTCCCGGCAAGGAACACCACCGTTTGTCGTGGCAATCGGGGGGCACCTACGTCAACCCGGAAACCGGCCAGAGCATTTGGCGAATCCCCGGTCTGTACTGGACCCCGATGACGGAAGCGCCGAAATATACGACCGCCAAAGTGTACCAGGCGAATTATGTTCAAGAAACCGTGCCGGTCACAACGATGACTTATGAAGAAGTCGCCGAACAGATTCCGGTCGTGAAAACGACTTACCGCGACGAACAGGTCAAGCGTGTCGAGCAGGTTCAGGTCCCCAAAACCGTCCAGGAGGAGGTTGTCCGCAAAGTTCCGGTCACGACATACAAACAAGTCGTCCAGCGGGTCGAACAGCAGACGCCGGTGAAAGTTCAGCGGATGGTCACGGAAGAACGGACGGAGGAAGTTCCCGTCACGACGATGAAAACCGTTATGGAAGAACGGGTCGAACCGTATGAAGTCAAGGTCGCCAAACTGGTTCCCGTCACGAAGACGGTTCGCAAGCCGATCACGGTGGAAAAATGGGTGCCGTACACCTACACCGTCGAGAAAAAGCGGGTTGTCGTCAATCGGATTCCGATAACGTCGACCGTCGAAACGACCGTCGTGACGCCGACTCCGGTGGTCGTCGAAAAGCCGGTTTCGACCACGACGACCGTTCCGACGGAACGAATCGTCAGTGTGACCGAACGGGAGGTCCCGGCGACGACGGTCGTTCAAACGGTCGCCAAACCGACGGAATCGCCGAATGCGGAAACTCCGAAAATAATCGAAACCACCGAGACGGCTCCCACCCCCGTCGAAGGGAAAATTCTCCCTACGCCGGATACCGACCCGGCAGACACCGTTCCCATGGTCAAGACGAAATAAGCGGAGAAAAAAATAATTTTTTCTTTTGCAAAACGCTTGAAAAGAAATCCGGCGACGTGGTTCGCCGGATTTTTTTTTCAAAAAAAATAGGACGGCGTCTTTGATTCCTCTTGCGAAAAAATTCCGCTCTGGCATAATTTTGCGCAATGTTCGCAGACGAGGTCACCATAAACATTACGATGACTTTGCGAAAAAATCAATAAAAAAATCTTGGACTGACGATCTTTCTCCGAAAACGATCCCTATCGCTTGCGTTTTTGAAAAAAGGGATAAATTTCTCGATTTTAGAGCTTGATTTCAAATCTCCAGGGTTTACGATTGATAGAGAAGGCAGGATTCATGAGCTTGCCCGTCAACGATTCCATTGCGAACGTTTTTCAGTCCGACTTCAACAATCTTTTTGCAAAGGAGCACGAAGGTGGCCAGAGGTGGTAGAAGAAAAGGCGCCGGACGTCCCAAAGGGACGGGAAAATTCGGCGAACCGACGAAAGCGGTTCGATTGCCGATTTCAATGATTGACCGAATCATGGACTTTATCGATCGAAAAGGAATGGTTTTCCCAATCTATTCGACGAAAGTCCAAGCAGGATACCCGGCTCCGGCGGAAGATATTCCGGCGGAGAAATTCGACTTGGCGACGCATTTGATTCCCAATCCCGCCGCGACGTTTTTCGTCCGTGTCGCGGGAGACTCGATGACCGGGGCGGGAATCTTTTCCAATGATTTGCTGATCGTCGACAAAAGCATTGAACCGAAAAGCGGCGACGTCGTCGTCGCCGTTGTCAACGGAGAGTTCACCGTCAAACGATTTATGGTGAAGAACAAAAAAATCGAATTGCGGCCCGAGAACTCCAAATTCGCGACCATCAAGGTCGCCGGAGATGAAGAGTTGAAAATCTGGGGTGTCGTGAAAAACGTCATCCACTCCGTGTAATACGGGGTAGGTTGCCTACCTCCGGGAGGTAACGTCCGGTACTCCGGACTTAAATCTCGCGGAGATAGGTCGCCTGCCTGTCTTTATTTCAACCGTCGACACGATAAAAAATGCCAACGAAAATAAATACTGCATTTCTTCCACAGCGAAAGCGAAACACGTCGTTCGCCTATCCGTAGCGGATTCCGCCGGATCTTCTTGAACAGCGCATTGTAGCGGCTCCACATCATGCCGTACACGTTGCGGCTGTCGGCGTTGATGAGCGGATAAAGGGCCGCCGCATTCGTGTAATAGATTTCACAACGTTCCAGTTGCTGTTGCAGGAATCGGAGGACTTTCTGTTCGAATTCATCCGTCTGCCGGAGCAGATTGTTGTATTCGTAAAGATCCTTTTCCGACATTTTTTTCGGGCGTTTCCGCATTTCGTTCCACGACTTCCGGTCGAGGATCGACTCGAACTGCTTTTCGGTCAACCCGCAGCGCGTGAGTTCGACTTCGGGAAGGTAGAACCGTCCGTTACGAAAATCCTCGATAATGTCGCGCAAAATGTTCGTCCATTGGAACGCGATGCCGCACGCCTTCGCCGCCTTGACGACGTGTTCGGAAAAGAGCGGTTCCGTGGTCCCCCAAATCGACAGCGAGGCGAAACCGACCGACGTGGCGACCTGGTGACAATAATCCGCGCAGTCGTCGAACGTCTCGAAACGGCGGGGCTCGATGTCCGACTCGATCCCTTCGATCAAGTGGAACAACGACACCCGCGGAATATGGAAGTCGTCGACGATTTTTCGTAGCGCCGGAAGATAAACGATCCCCGGGCAGCCGGGAAAATCGTGTTCCAACTGCTGGAACGCCGCCGCGTCCTCCGCCGATCCGATCCGGGGCTCCGTTTCGCCGGGGTAACCGAGCACCGCTTCGACGATGCTCGACCACTGATTGATCTTCTGACGTTTCCGGCGCGGACTCGTCGGCAACTCCTGTCCCGTTGTCGGGTCGACATCCGGCATGTCGGCGAGATCGTCGGTGAATCGCGTGTAAGCGTACAAAATTTCCATCGCCTGTCGCTTGGCGGAGGGCAACAGGCTGAATGCCGGCGCGAAACTCGAATGGGATGCTCGAGTCAACAGATCGCACGCCGTAATACTATTTCGCAATGAAAAATCGGTCATCGAATGTAGAAAAAAAGTAAACGATCACCTGAACATGGTAGGTTGCCGACCGCCGGGCGGCAACGTCCGGTAATCCGAACTTTCCCCAGATTCGAGTGCGGAGTACCGCACGCAACCGCCCGGCGGTCGGTTGCCTACCTTGCCGATTGCCAGCCTAAAACCCGTTGTTTTTCATCCATGCTTTGCAGAGTTCGGGCCAGATTTCGTTGCCGGGACGCCCTTTCGCCAACCCTTGGCCGTGCGCTCCCTTTTGGAAGACGTGAATCTCCGCCGGAATTTTGAATTTGCGGAGCGCCTGGTAAAACGCGATGCCGTTCTCCACCGGAACGACTTTGTCCTCGTCCGTGAAAAAGATGAACGTCGGCGGCGTCTTCTCCGAAACCTGTTTTTCGTTCGAATAATATTCGATCAGCTCGTTCGACGGATTGTCGCCGAGCAGGTTTTTCTGCGACCCTTTGTGCGTGGATTGCGAATTGAACATGATCACCGGATAACAGAGAATCATGAAGTCCGGTCGGCAACTCGTTTTGTCGATGTCGTCGGCAGGATTTTGGGCGTCGTCGAAATGGGTTCCCGCCGTCGACGCAAGATGTCCCCCCGCTGAGAAACCCATCACGCCGATCTTCGCCGGATCGATGTTCCATTCTTTCGCCTTGAACCGAGTCGTTCGAAGCGCCCGCTGAACGTCCAACAGCGGGTTCGGCTCCCCGTATCCCTTGCCGCGATGTCGGTATTCCAAGACGATCGCCGCGACGCCGAACGAGTTGTACCATTCGGCGATTTGCTTTCCTTCATGATCCATCGCCAAGCCGCCGTATCCGCCGCCGGGACAAACGACGACCGCCGTTCCCGTC
>JAVBPI010000206.1:0-19491 GCA_031549705.1 Thermoguttaceae bacterium | reverse complement strand
CCGAATGATCGGTGGAAGTTGATCAAGGTTCGCGTGGGGCACAAAGGCTGGTTGTCGGTGAGGTTGGCGACGTGTCGAGTTCGGGCGATGATCGAGAACGAAGTCGGCGACGAAGAGACGCTGGTCGTGAGCAGGTGGCGTGAAGATACGGGCAAGCCGCGATGCGATTATTATTTGTCGTACTGTAATGAGCGGACGGATCTCGATGAGTACGCGAGGGTGATCAAAACGGCGTATCGAATCGAGGAGGCGTTCCATCGCGGCAAGGGGGAGTGTGGCTTGGCGGATTATCAGGTCAGAAATTGGCGAGGTTGGCATCACCATGTGGCGTTGTCGATGTTGAGTCAGTGGTTCTTGATCGAGGAATTGATGTCTCAAAAAAAGTCGTACCGATGGGGGTGATGAGAAAGAGTGTTATTCATTGTTTATGTATAAGGTGTAGAAAAGATGCGGTCGGCGCGTACCGCGACCGCTCTCGACGATCCAAGAATCGCAAGTTAATTGTTATGAAGGGGATAGGTCAGCAGAGACGCTGAAAAAAACACGGTGCGCGAGGGCGATAGGGTGGGTGCGCACCACCGTCGCCGACCGTTCGCGTTCCACGCGAAGCGGGTCGGGACGTACCACGGAGCGGACTCCGAACGAAGCCGGAGGTTAATGCCGAAGCAGAACGGCGCACGACGTGTTTACCCGAACACGAAAATTGTTGTTTTTTGTTTGATTAGGACGCGAAGAGTGCGTACAATTACAATAGGGAGACCGGAACGATCTCCCCACAAAAAACCGCTTACGGTTTCCGGGTACGGTGCGACTACATCAAAGCCCGGTTTTGGAATGAAAGGCTCGCGGGTGACGATATGACGTCACCGACTTCGGAGCCGGGCGGCGGTCGGTTTTTCCGTTTTTCAAGGCCGCCGCTTGTTTTTACGACCATCTCGGCCGCGCAATGTCGACGATATATGGCGAAAAGAGTCGTGCCGCGAATCGACGGATCGCGGTTCGGCAGGGACGGAACGAGTCGATGGGAGGTCCGTACCGCCACGGAATCCGGTCTTCGGTCGACCAAATGTCCCTGCCGGTTGGACGACAAGATTTTTAATCGTAACGCTGCCGCAACATCCAACGGTAGAGTTCGATGTCGCCGTAGACGCGCCGGGGGATGCCGTGATCCAGATCGGGATAGACGGTCAGGCGAAATCGGTCCCGGAGTTCGGGATACGTTTGCCATAACGCTTCCATCGGCGCCAGGGAACATTCACAATCGATCACGTCGTCCAACTCGCCGTGAAACGCCCAAACCGAGGCATCGCGAAAAACGCCGGGATCGAAGGAACGACAGCCTCCGGCGAGCGGCACGGCGGCGACGAATCGTTCGGGATAACGTTGCATCGTTTCCCAAACGCCGTAACCGCCCATGCTGAAGCCGGTGATGTAAATACGTGAAGGATCGACCCTGAGCCGGGAACCGTCGTCCGCAAGCAATTCGTCGATCAGTTTGATCACCGCCTCCGGCTCCCAACCATAGGGAGAACTTTTCGGCGAAACGACGATGAACGGAAATTTCTCCGGCGGGATTCGCCCGTCAATATAATGAACGATATCGGCCGTCTTCAAATCGCGGACATCGGCGAAGCGTTCCCCGGCGCCGTGGAGATAAATCAGGAGCGGGCGTCTCCGGTCGACGTCGATATATCCGCACGGTAAATGGAGAAGATAATCGCTCGATTTATCCCTCCTGACGAACATCGCACCGTTGAGATAGACGTCGAGATCGAAGGCGCAGCGTAACACCGTCAGGGCGACGGCTCCCAGCCAGAAGGCGAGGAACCAACGTCCGATGAGCGTCGTGAATAAGACTCTCCATCGAGACGGTTTCATGAACGGGAACGACGAGGTAAAAAGAAAAGAAACAGGAAACAAACAAACGGCAGTCCGAACAACAAAAATGTTTGCGTAATCGGACGATATTCCATCTCAAAGCCGGGCGGGATATTCAGCACGGCATGGCGTTTTTGCGCCACCAACCAATTCAGGACTTTTTTCTCACGGAGCGCGACGGACCAGGAATCGTGGCCGTTTTGCATCACTTCCGTGAGGAACGCGGACCCGCCTTCCTTGTTGATCTCGTCGACCGCCTTTTGTACGGACGCAAGCGGCACGGCATTGTCGTTCATGCAGCAAAATGCCCAAACGTTCAGGTTCGTCAGCAGTTCGCCGTCGGGCGGGATCGCCGAGCAGCAGACCAGTCCCGAAAACTTTTCCGGTTCTCGCTGGACGAATCGCCAAGCGGCCGCGCCGCCGCTGCTCAAACCGAACGCGCTGACACGATTTTCGTCGATGGGAAACTTTTCGATCACTGCTTCCATGATCTCGCGCGCAACGGTTAATCCGGCATCCCCCTTGTTTTCTCTGGATCGGCTGATTTCCCACGCCTTGTTATCGCCGGGTGTTTGCGTTGCGAGAATAAATCCGTCGACGGCGTCCGGTCCCCCGATTGATGCGATCGCGAACTGCATGTGGGATAGCGGTCGCATATTGTCCTCGCCTCCCTCGCCGTTCCCGTGGAACCAGACGATGAGCGGATATTTTTTGTTCGGCTTGATCGCCTTCGGCGTTCGCAACCGGAATTTGAATTCGTGGTCGACGAAACGGCCTCCGGTGTACGAATAGGCATACTCGTCGAAAAAGTCGGCGACGGCCTGCATTCCGGCGTTGCCCCCTTCTTTGTGCCGTTCCGTCGCCCGCTGTTCGATGTCGGCAATCTGCGCGGCGGTGAGCGCCGGTTTCGGTGCCGTCGAGAGCAAGCGGATTTTCTCCGCGCCGAACGGCGTCGAAGTCGTCAAAATCAATGTCAAAACAAGAGCAAGTCGCATCACATCAGGCGGGTTGAAGGGAAACGATCCATGTCCACACAAAAAAGATGGACAGGATCGCGAACGAGAGCAGCAGAACGAACGCCAGCAGCGCCAACCATGAAAACGAACCGATTCCGAGCCAACTCCACAAAGCAAAACGGAGAACGCGAATCACGTTGAAACGATGCAAAACGGTGTACAGAAACATCGAGGCGGCGAGGAATCCGGTCAGGTGGATGAAGCGTTTTGCTTCTTCACGACCACGTTCGTCCAATTCCTCGTTGTAATGAGCGACATACAATAGGAACCAACGCACGGAGAATCCGACGACGACCGACAGTTCCAGATAATACCACCACGGCCAGTCGCGAAAATCGACGAGCCGAACCATTCCGGCCAGCGTCCAATCGAACAAGATCGGCCACAGGCTGAAAACGATACTGAACAGACCGAGTCCCAATAAGGCGAACCATGTGGACGGCGGCAGTTCCCACCACGGCGCCGGTCGGGATTTTGTTTTTTCGTTCATGATTTCGGTCTCCTTCGTTGCTGGATCACCAGACGGATCAGGTAGGCAATCGTTCCTGCGGCAAGAGCGGGAGCGATAAGGATTTTCCAACTCCAGACGCCGCGATCCATCCATTGCGTCCACGGACCAAGGACAAGCTGGTAATAGATTTTCGACAGCATCCGGTATTGTGTGCCGACGGGTTTTCGCGACATCATTTCCTGCGACATAAAGACGATCAGCAGCAGAACGGCGACGACGATCAGGAGGGCGACGGTTTTTTGTAGGGTATCCAGTCCGCCGTACCAATGGACGATCTTGAGTAAAACCATCAGCCAAAGAACATACGTTATCGCCGTCGGCCAGGTGCGCGGGTCAAGCGAATAGACGGTCCAGGCGATATCCTGTCGGCTCAACGGCGTTGTCAGGAGTAATACGCCGACCGAGGCGAACAGGAGAACGACAAACCATCCGAACGGGCCGGGTTTCCACCAGACTTTATTCGTGTCGACAATCGGTTCAGTGTTTTCCATGATTCGTTGTTTCGGTTTGAAGTCGTTCCGCTTCCACCGCAGTGATATGATAAACGTAAATCGAATAGCCGACGAAAGCAACAGGGGAGGTTCTCTTGAACCAGGCGAATCGTTCCGAGGCGGCATAAATGTCGTTGACGCCTAACGCGAACCAGCCCGGCTCAGGTTCGGTCGGCGGGGTTCCCGCAGATGCAATGCCGATCCGTTCGATTCCTTCCGGACAGGGATATTCTATCTTGATATTTTCTACTTCGGGATGCTGTTTCAAATAATCTTTCAGGAAATAGGCGTCCTGTCCCCAATCGAGGTTGCTTCCCAACAACAATTTCGGACGTTGACTCAGCGGAACCGCCTCGTTCATAAAAGACATCGAATACGGCCAGGCGTACAGACTGCTCCCGATCATGAAGATCAGGCACGACGCCACGGCGACCTTCAGGGCTTTTCCGGGCAACTGAAACGCCTTGCCCGTCCTTGCGATCAACAGGTACAAAAACGGCATCGCGGGGAGCAGATAACGGGGATGGATCGAAAAGCCGGTTTGCGTACAAATCACGCCGAACAGGACGGCGAACGGAAAAAGGACGAAAAACTCATCCCGCCACGGAAGCCGATAGGCGGCCCCTCCAAGCGTCAGGCCGACCGCAAGGCCAAGCAAACCAAGCGTACCGAGCGGCTCTTTCAAGGCCAGGACGACGGGATAGTAGTACCACCAGCCTCGGTCGGAGTATTTTCCGAACAAGTAGGATTCGAGGCCCTTTTCAAAGTCGCGTTTTTGCGTATCGAAACCCTGTACGAATTCGGCGGGAAACGGTACGGGAATGTTGCCGAGCCATGATTCGGTGAAACGGTTGTCGCTTTCACCGCGAAGCGATTGACTGATGAACGAATAGTCCTTGAGCGGCTTGAACGAGCCGTCGAAAAGATAACCCATGTTGAGTGTGTAGAGGGCAAGAAGCATCGCGACAAGGAGTTGCGTTCCCTTAGGGCGATTCCTGGCAACGATCCATAACACCGGAAAGATGCCGAACGCGACGATCCACGTCAGTTTGGCAAGCGGCAATAATCCGACACAGAAGCCCGCGATGACAACGTGTTTCCATGTCGGTGATTGGAGCCAACGTCGAAACCAGTAAACGGCGACGACGCCGAGCGAGGCGGCGGCCATGTCGGGACAGAGTGTCGCGCCCCAACCGAGGAAAAGCGGCGAGAACGACCAGAGGATCGTGAACACCAGCCCGGCGGCATCGCCGTACAGTTCGGTCGCCAGCAAAAATCCGAACCAGCCGCCGAGCAGGATGATCGGAACGAACATGCAGCGAGCGAGAAAAACCATCCGGCGTACTTCGGTCGGTTCGTTGGCGGCAATGAGCCCGGCACCGACGTTCCATTCGGAGCGGTCCTGAGGTCGCGGCGAGTAACTCGTCAAATCGGTCTTCGCCCCGGCCAAAAAGATCGGCAATCCGCTAGCCATTCTGCCGAGCGGCGGGTTGACATGGAACAGATCATACTTTCCTGTTTGAGTAAAGTATGCCGCCGCGCCCAGGTGGGCGACCTCGGTTCGGTTCACGCTGGTTCGGGCGGCGATCCCGACCATCAGTCCCGCTCCAGCTAAGAAAATGAGAAAGGCGATCACGCGAAAACACATGATTCAGTAAAAACAGATAAATTGCAGGGTCTTTTCGATGCCAAAGGATACAAGCAGAAATATGAAAGGCAAGCGAACGGCATGATGGTCGGAAACGGAGGTATATTCTCATAGACATTGCTTTTTCCGGAGTATTTTGATTGTTATGATCGAAAATTGCAAGCAAAAAATTTTTTTTGCTGTGTCGGTATCGAATGATTACTTCACGATGAACGATTATTGAAAAAAGTATTTTGAGAAAATCGCAAAAAACGGCAAAAATTCGTTCCCCATTTTTAGCATTTTCCGGTCTTACATATAGGGACTATTCTCGAACCACACGAATTCGCCCCAATAATCGTCATAACAGGATAAATAGGAATTATAAGCAAGAGGAAATTATGCATGATGAGATGAAACGACGTGTTTTTTTGGCAACTATCGCAGGAACTTTTATTGGTGTTCCCGTTGCCGTGCGTTTGTTGACGGGGCAAAAACGAGAAACCGCCGATTCCCACCGTTATACCAAGGAACTGAAACAGTATCGTTCTCTGTTGGACGTTCCGGTGCTCGGTCTCCAAGATCAATCGACCGTGGCACTTCCGCTGTCACCACCGATCGGCGAACGGCGGCGTTATGTCATTTTTGCTCCATCCTATTTTCCCAACAACCTGTCACGTGCCGTCGGCAACGATCCCGACACCTTTGTGGTACGTGACGGTGAAATATTCATCGACCGGCTTTCAAACGGTCAGGTCGTGATCACCGGGGGGGATTCCCTGTTCCACGTTTCTTCACCGATGGGCAATGAAGTTCGGGAAAACAGCCAGGTGATGATCTTGTTCAAGGAAGGCCAGTTACGTCTTGCCAAACAGAAAGGCGTTTCATCGGAACATGCCGTTGATGTGCAATTGCCCCATTTGCTCTCCCTTCAAAACCCGCCGAAGGGGAACCTGAGTCTCGGCCAACGGTGGAAGGGCGCCCCCGGTCGGCTTCGTCCTTTTGCCGGATATGTGACGAACTACGAAGTTCAAGGTTTGGCCGACATCGCAGGCCGAAAAACGGTCAATATCGCCTTTTCAGGCGAGACGCCGAACGTCGTCGGCATGCCGGACGTCAATTCTCAAAAACCCGGCAAAAACGAAACGATGGTCAGCAAACATCACGGAAACGCCTGGTTCGATCTGGAAACCGGACTCCTGATCCGCCAGGAAACCCATGCGGAAACGACGACGGGCGGTCTCGATTATCTCGGGGCCAAACGCGGAACCAAAGCGGATGGTAAAGTGAAAGACGAACCCTATTCCCTGACGGTCAAGTCCGAATTGATCGTCCAACTCTTTACCGCCTGATCTTCGATGATGCTTTCCACGGAACAACGAGCCGATGCTCCGCCCGATGACCGTCCCGCTTGGGACGCCGTCCATCTCGACACACTTGTCCGATTGGTCGGCGTCAATGAAATGACATCGAAATTCGGTTATCTCCTCCGTCACTATTGGTTTCCGGCGACACGTCTCGAATACATGACAACGAGACGTCAACAAACGCCCCGGATGCGCGACATCGAAACCAGTCGACGCTGGACGCAGGAGATGCTGCGCTGCGATACCGATTCCTGTACATGGCGTGAACGAGTGATCGAATCACGCGGAAACTTCCACGGCTTGCTCCAGTTCTCACCACCGAAAAAACGGGAAGAAATCTGCGTCTACGACCGTGCGCGGCAAACGTTCCGGCGACATACGACGACGAATTTCGAGTGGCAGCCGGAAAACGATGCCGATGCCCGCGATCAGGCGATTTTGAGCCTGCCTCTCCTGACGCCGCTTCTTCCCCTACCGCTCGGGTTCACTTGGCATGTTCGCAATGAACTGAACCATCTTGAATTTACGTTGGAAGCGTTGGAGCGGGTTGACAATATGCCGGTCCTGCTCATCCGGCGTCGGGGTGAAGTTCGACTCGACCAGTTCTTTCGGTCGGGGAACGCGTATCCGCACCGCTTTCGACTCTATCGGGAAGGGGTCACGTTGTATGCCTTGGATCGAGGCGTGATCCTGCAAGACCGAACGTATGACGTCGTGCGAAGCGAAAACTCCCTGTCCGATTACGACGGCATGGAAACGTGGACGACCCGTACTCTGCTGAAATCGTCCTTGCCGGAAAGTCCGTCGCCGTTGGCACCGCTGATGTTCCATTATGAAACGCGGAAGGGAAAACGTTATCTCTATGACGGAGGGACGGGGCGAATTTTAGAAATGGGTAAGGATGAAGCGATCCTGGCCGACGATTACCGTGTCTTGACTCGTCAGGAATTGTTCGCCAAACATGCGGCGATAGGAGAGACCCGTCTGGAAACGGCTTACGAACATTTCGAACAAGCGCGACAGGACGGTTATTTCGCGGATCATCAGCCCTCCCAATTGAGTCTCGTCGACCGGGTGGCGTATGACGGCCAATTGCACGAAATCGGCGGGTTCTGGCGACAAAACGCGATGCTCTTGATTCTCGGTTTGACGGAACGGTGCAATCTCGACTGTGCCTATTGTTGTTACAGCGGCAAATTCGCCGGGCAGCGGACACACAGTGCCAAATCGATGTCGTTGGAAACGGCGAAAGCGGCGATCACTCATTATCTCGAAAACGGCCATGTCGGGGACGGCACGGCTCCGATCACGTTCTACGGCGGCGAACCGCTTCTGGAGTTCCACCTCCTTCAGGAGTGCGTTCGTTTCGCCGAAGAACTTGCAACCAAACGCGGCGAGAAAGTCCGTTTTGCGATCACAACGAACGGAACACTCTTGGACGACACAACCGTCGATTATTTGGTCGACCATGAATTCCTGGTCATGGTCAGCATGGACGGTCCGCAACCGGCCCATGACCGATATCGGGTGTTTCCGAACCAACAAGGTACGTTCACGGTGGTCGAACGGAATCTCCGGCGCTTCGCGGAGCGGTATCCCGATTATAAACTTCGCGGCATCAATTGCACGTTGGCGCCGCCGTTCGATTTGGAAACCACAGATCGGTTCATCGCTCAATGGGTCTCCGATTATCCGATGACGCGGGCGTCGCTCGTCAATCCCGGCGCGGAATACCGTTTTCGGGACGGCACCGAATCGCCGACGCAATACGGTTGTCATTCCGCTTCGGCGTGTGAAAAGACCGTCGGCAAGACGGTCGACGATTCCTTCCGCGCGTTCGGCGACGACGAACGTGGCCACATGAAAAACCTGTGGAACGAGACAATTCGGTGTATCACGGAGTTCGGCGTGACTGAAGCAAAACGCCGTATGCCGTTGGGGATGCTCCTGTGCGAGCAGCAGATCGGGACGTATCACCGCCGGACCGTCACGAAGGAGTCGCCGGAATTGTATTTTTTCATTCCATGTTTTCCGGGTTTCACCCGCCGCTTTGTCGACGTGGACGGAAACTATCGGGTCTGCGAACGGGTCGATCATTCCGAGGCGTTCGTCCTTGGCAACGTCCGGGACGGTTTGGACGAGGCAAAAATGAAGCGGACGATGGAATTCCGGCGGCATTGCGGCGACTGCGCCAATTGCATGGCTCTACGGACATGCGACGTTTGCTACGTCCGGATTTCCGAAAGCGATGCCCAAGAAAAAGGATTCGATCCGCAATTCGACCTCCAATGTCAGCGCACCCGGCAGGGCATGAAGACGTTTATACAAACCTATACGGAGATTATGGAAGCCAATCCGAAAGCCTTCGACCGACCGTTTCTTGAAGACGCACGACAGTTCAAGCCGTTACGGTTTGGTGGAACAGGAACACGAACCGACGAGGCAATGCTGAAAGAATTACGGGAAGAAACGACCTGAAAAATTCCTCCTTGAATAACAAAACATCTCATGTCTACTCCATCATCAGCAACATCCGGTTCGTCCGCGACCATGCCTGACCTCTCCGTTTTATACCCGAATAAAGGTGATACGCTCATCCAGATCGGTGAGAAATACCGCGAATTGATCGATACTGAAAACAGGTTGATCAACAATCGTACCACATGGTTCCTGACGTTTAACGGTTTTCTTTTCGCAGCTTACGGTGTGATTTTTTCGAATAACGCGGCAGGTATGTATGATTCCATTCTGCTTTCGTTTCTCGCGTTTTTCGGCATCGTCATCGCTTGGATATTCTGGGGCGAGGTTCTCCTGGGACATATCGCCATCGTTCTCCTGGTGGCACGGTGGAAACAATTTCTGAAAGAATACATCCCTTGTCCGATGATTTCGTTTGAAATCGATAAGGATCATTATTTCCCTCCGATCATCGGGCTTTCATTGGACGAAGACGAACATTGGGCAGAATGCTTGGAACTGGGAAAAAACCGCTGTAAGAAATGTGGTAAACGACATTGCAGATCCAATAAAAAAACATGTTTGCCCGTAACGGTTTTCCTTATGTGGGTGGCGGTATTCATTTTTTCGTTGTTCCTCTTGTCGGACACTTTCTGTCCGATCCTCAAATGTTTTCCGCATGCGTGTTCCAAACAAAATCCGACCGATATCAACGTCCCTGCGGCGGATTCGGAAATCGTACAAAAATAGGTGTTCAACTCAAAGTCGAAAAAACCGAATCGCTCCAAGAAAAACAAGAAAACAATCCGACTCCCTAGAATACGAGGAGTTTTTTGCAACGACACGCGATCGTCCTGAACGATCCCATCGATCAACGTCGCAACAATCGAACGGCGACTGATCATCTTTGTATCTGTAAACTTTAATTTCAATAGAAGGAATCCTCGTTATGCCTTTCAAACCCACGGACTTTCATCGCCCCGATCCCGACGCCGAATATGAAGATATTCTCGTTTACGACGACGACGGAACCATCATCAAGAAACCGCCCATCAATCAACCGAAGACCGTCAACTGCTGCCAGTGCAATACGGCGACGTCGTGGTGCGTTCCCGAACAGTTGCCCGGAAACGTCGCAACGACGGCGGTGGCACAAACACTGGCCTACCTTTTTTCGTAACTATTAATCGATTCGCTATTCGTAAATGGTTTGTAACAAAAGGTTCAAGATAAGAAACTGTATGACGGCCATTGCAAAAATTCGCCACCAGCCCCCTTGGTAGGTGGTGTGTTGATTTTTCCGGTAGACCCAGTACCAACTCAATGCAAAGGCTGCAAATTCGACTGCGGCGTACACGGGTCGTTTGTGCGCGACAAGCAATTGGTGGAGACTGGGCAGGAGCATCATCGCCCCAATCAAAAAAAGGGCGATGCGATGCGAGCGCCAGGACGACAAGGTGTCCGGAGAAAGCGGGCGATATGTTTTTTGAAACTCGGTTTCGTTTTGCGAAACAAGCAGGCAATACCGAAACAAGCAGTAGGAGCCGATATGGAAAATCACCGGTATCAGCATGAATGCCGAGGCGATGATCATCGAAGCGTAAGCGATCATTTCCCTGCCGGATAAGATCGTGTGCCGGACGTGGGGCAAAGCGATCTGTGAATACAGGAAAACGAGAAATAGGGCCAGCGCGATCGACGTACAGATAAATATGCATCGAACCGATGAATGGATGTTTTTCCACTCCTTGGACGCGACCGATTCGTCCGTTCCTGCGTTGTTGTCCTTCAAGTTCTGCAATCGCTTATAGCGCAATGCGACCCATAACAACTGGCCGATAAAGACGGCAAGCAAGGTCACTCCCGAAACAGCGACTACAACGTGCCTTCGTTCCAAACCGACCATGCTCGTCAACAGGATGCATGTCGTCACATAACCTGTCGCAAAGACAAAGGCGGTGCTGTAACAATAAAGTAAATGTCTGATCAGCCAGAGACGCAATGGAAGCGTCCTCGCGCCGAAAATCAACCTGGTCCCGTAGACATGGCCGGTCAAGAATAACGAAACGACCCATAAAAACGGGAACGCGACGGTCGCCAGGATTCCCGTCCATGTCACCCCGGACGATACGCTTGCGCCCGTCGAACCGGATGCGGCTGCGCCGGTCGTACCGACGGTCGTCGCCGCTCCGAACGCCAACAGTTCGGGATGACGGATCATCGCCTTTTCGAACGCTTGCTGGCTTAAAGCCAGGATGTGGTCGTGATCGAAACTGACCATCAGGCAACCGAGGAAATAGTGTTTCATGTGTCGGCGCACGACGTCCTTGGCTTTGCCCAACCGATATTTGACGCCATCTACGTCAAGTTGCATGATGTCCGCAATCTCTTTGTAGGACATCCGTTCCGTAAAACGGAGCGTCAGCACAAGATGACTTTCCTCGTCGAGCGCATTCATCGCTTCGTCGAACTTGAGTTTTTGTTCTTGATCCAAGCTGATTTTTTCGGGATTGTGGCGCATGGAGGCTTCGTTGATGAGAGTATTTCCGTCTTCAAGCGATTGCCGGTAGTCGTTGTCTTTGCCGGTTTTGTCCCAATAGTCCAAAAGAGTCGACTTGACCACCTTGTACATCCACGATAAAAATCTCCTGGGATGCTCAAGCTGATGAATCTTCTCGATCCCTTGAATGACCGCATCTTGATACAAGTCCTCGGCATCGCCGTCTTGCAGACTGGCCGAGACGAATTTGAAGATGATGTCTTCCTGTCCGGCAAACAGTTCCTCGAACCGTTTGCCATTGTCCGAAGGTAAGGTCTGTGCGGTAATCTCCGGAGAGTTTGGCTGATTTTCGCCTTGCTGGTCGTTCATGGTTCCTCTCCCAAAGGGAATCCTTAGGTGTCGCTATATGTAAGACCGAAAAAACACGATTTTGGGTAAAGAAAAATCGACGATTTTCCAATTTTGCCAAAAATAGTTTCTATCCGGTCAACCTCTTGTCTAGGATTTCGTGCATCGGTCGGGCGTATTTCATACTATTTCAAAAAAATCGTCCAAAATGGCAAGAATTCGTTCCCCATTTTTGCCTTTTTTCGGTCTTACAATATAGAGGGACATTGATTTTGTTTTTGACACGTCCGCTGGAAAAACGTTTTCCAGTGAGCGAGGATCGGGGTACGTCCACGTATTCCGATCAGTATGTCTTCAGAGAAAGTACCACGCACACCACGGAAAGGATATTCGGTTCGACTCGGTCGGATATCGAAGGTTGTACATTCCCGCCCCTACCCATTGATCCAGAGCGATGACTCGTTCTCCCGCCATTACCCAGATTAATGCTATGAATGACAGGTCAAGTACGCAGGAAATCAGTGAACGATGTCTAATAATCGTCGACGCCAAGCGGATGTATGCGGATATGATGAGAGAAGCATTTCTCATGAAAACGCCTGACTTCGATGTTCAGACAGTATCATGTGTCTCGTCGGCATTGCCGCTTTTGACAAAGGGAACACAAAATGCGATCCTTTTGTCCGAACATCCTCATTACTACATCAGGGACGCCACCCGTGACATTTACAAAACGGATGCAGACGCCAAAATCATTTTGCTCGATCAGTATCCATCTCCTTGCGGCATCTTTCTGGCGACGACCACGCATGGATATTGGACTCAAAACGATTCTCACGAAGACATGATTCGTGAAGTGGGTTGTGTATTGAACGGATTTACATCGCTTTCTCCTGAAGCAGAACACTTGCTTCGTCACCCCGACGCTCCAACTTTTGGATTACACAAGTTGACTCGTCGGGAGTTTCAGTGTTTTGCTCATGTGGCGCGATTTGAGAACGTCAAGCGTTGTGCTGATGATCTGGGAATCAGCCATCGCACTGTGGAAAAGTATAAAGCGCGAGTCTTGAAAAAGTTTGCTGTTCATTCTATCGCCGACTTAAATCATCTCATTTCTCCTGACGCAACTTCAACCAAAGGCCGACATGGGTAGGTTTTTACCCATACCCCAACCGCGATATTTCTCAGTGTAAAAAATATTACAAGTATTTTTTATTCGTTGATACGAAAAGAGTTGCACTACAATATCTTGTTATTATTGTTCTGTAATGTATCAGATTTACTGACAAAAGATTGAAGAGAATACCACGTCGGCTTATAGTCTTTAAATACATGTGAGGTTGGCAAGGAATGTCTTTGTGCACCTCAAAAGATACCCCCTGCACAATTTCGTCTTCATTGTCATACCATTTACCCACCCAGAAGAGGAAAAAAATGTCATTTCTCAAGAAAATTTTCGGAACGGGTACTCAGACGAAGCAAAAGAAAAAAATTTCCGCTCGTCGTCTCAGGATGGAGCATTTGGAAAATCGGGAATTACTCTCGGTTTCGGTCGCCGAATTCGATGCCATTCGCGCTAAATACGCCGACCTGAATCTGTCGTCCGACATGGCGAGTTATAACGTTATCGAAATTGCTGCGAACGACCTTTCCGAAACAAACCTGCGAAACGCAATTTCGGCGGCACTCACCTCAACGCAAAATGATCTTATTGTTTTACGCACAACGTCCGCGAGAAATGCTATTACCCTTTCCGGACAAGAGATTGCCATTTCGAGAACCGTCTCACGAGGAGATGGGATTACGATTGTAAGCCTTGGCGATGCAAACTTGACGATTAACGCGAACCAAAAATCGCGAGTGATGAACGTTGAAAATATGACGTTTGCAATGGCGGGATTAACTCTTACTGGAGGTTTGACAAACGGGGGATCGAATGCGCAAACCGGCGGCGGATTGAACTGCATCAACTCAAATGTGACGGTGGCCTATTCAAAAATTTATGGCAATACGGCAAAAGCAACAACAGTAGCTAAAGGCGGTGGAATATTTAGTAACAAATCACTATCAGTCATCTCTTGCGAAATTGCTGCAAACACTTGCCCAGGATCGCTCTCTCAAGGTGGAGGCATTTATGCAGGTGGTAGAGTATCGATCAAAAATACCGAAATATCATCTAACCGTGCGAGTAAAGGCGGTGGAATTTACGTGGCTGATGACGGTACGACGACTGTGTTTAACGCAAACATATCTAACAATACCGCAACGACATGGGGCGGCGGTGTCTACAGTGTTGGAAACATAACAATTTCTGCATCACACCTGCGAAACAATGATGGAGGTGGGTGTGGAGGAGCCATTTATCAAGCCAGTCCGGGAAATTATTTACAAAGAAAGCTGATAGTGAGTGATTCCACGATCTACGGAAACCATGCGTCAAACTACGCTGGTGGAATCTATGTCTACGATGACGTTGCAGCAACAATTACAAAAACACTCATTCAAGCAAACACATCGAGACATGGTGCCGGGATCGTTTGCAATCCGCCTAGGTCTACGGTTGAGATCTATGATTCGACCATTACCCAAAATAGTGCGACAAGCGATGGAGGCGGCATTCATATAATGACCAATTCGTCTGATTCGAGTACTGTATTAACCGTCCATAATACAAACATCACGTTCAACAGTGCACAGAGGGGCGGTGGCATTTTTACATATCCCTCTGCTCGGATAACGAATTCCGTCATAACAAATAATTCCGCTCAAACTCGTGGAGGAGCTATTTGCATTCATGCTACATCAAAAGCCAATATAGACATTCAGAACTCAACCTTGTCAGGCAATACGGCGGGGTCCGATGGTGGTGCGATTAGCAGCACTGGCGCTAGTGTGACAACAGTAGTTGCCGGGTGTGTCATTTCGGGGAACCGCGCAGTCGACTATGGGGGCGGTATTTACATTTTCAGTGGCCAGACGCAGGTCATAAACTCGACCATAGTAGGCAACTGGGCAACACGAGGTGGCGGTATATACAACAAAACGTCTTCGTCTATCGTGCGCAACTCAATCATTACCGGTAATAATTACGGCCCAGATATTTGGACAAGCCCAGCGTTCAGTGTCGCTTATTCGCTTATCGGAAACACATCCAGCTTAGCTGGCTTTGTCTTTGCAAATTCGGATAAAGGGGGCAATATCCTCAATGTTGACCCGCGTTTTGTTAAATTCCAAGGATCATGGCAATCTTGGGATCTGCGGCTTGCCGCTGACTCTCCAGTGATTAACAAGGGGCACAGCTCCTTTATTCCCTCTGGACTGAATACCGATGTGCGAGGCACAGGCTTTGCCCGCATCGTCAATGGCCAGGTTGACATGGGAGCCTACGAATTCAACGCTGGCGTACCCGGCCCCTTCGTGGTGACACCTTCCGCTGAATCAGGCAACGTCACCCTTTCTTGGACAACCTCTTCCTTGGCTACCCACTATACCGTTGAACGACAACGAGCCGACAAAACATGGGAAGACATTGCCGTCAATCTCACGACCACCACCTACGTTGACAAAAATTTAACAGAAGGAGTCTACACCTATAGAGTTACAGCGTGGCATCAAAATGAATCCTCGTTTGGACTAGCAAGAGCAGAGATCGAAGAAGAATTGGGCATTCCCGAAGTCATGCTCTTCGACGACGCCAACGGAGACGTACAACTCTCATGGGAAACGATAACCGGTGCGGAGAAATACGGCATTTGGCGTAAAAAATGGGGTGGCGAATGGGAAGAGGTCGACGTGAACGTTACCGGAACGAGCTATGTCGATACCGGACTTTCGGAAGGATCGTACTCCTATGCCGTCCGCGCCCTTCGAGGTGCAAAACAATCAGGTTACGAGCTTATCGACATCACACTAACACCTCCCGCCAATCCGCAAGTCGCCCTTCAATTGACCTCACGGGGTAAAGTCCAGATTTCATGGGAATCCGTTGCCGGAGCCACGAATTACGGTATTTGGCGGCAAAAATGGGGCGGCGAATGGGAAGAGGTCGTCACCAACCTCACCGACACGAGTTATATGGAGACCACTTTCCGCGATCCGGGAACATACTCCTACGCCGTCAGGGCGTTTCGTGGAAACATCGGTTCCGGCTTCGATCTGCAATACATCGAAATTTCCGGATTCACCACCCCCATTGTCGAAGCGGTCTTACTTGACAGTGGAGCCGTCTCGCTCACATGGAATACGATTGCAGACGCGACACACTACGGCGTTTGGCGGCGGGTGGATGGTAGTCAATCATGGGTGCAAGTTCATGCAGGGACGCTGACCGACACGTTCATTGAAGATTCGAATCCGCTGACCGGCAAGGTCTTTTACGCCGTCCGAGCCTTCAATGGGGCGGAATATACCGATTTTATCGAAGTGGAGGTCATCGTTCCGACATTGACGCTCGGCGCCCCGATCGTTTCGGCAACATCACAGGGAAACGGCGTTGTCGCTTTGACGTGGAATGCCGTTGCTGGAGCGGATCATTACGGAGTCTGGCGATGGAACACCGCAGGCTATTGGGATACCTGCAATGCCAACGTCACCGAAACCGAATTGACCGATACCGTCAGCGGGCCGGGAACCTATACTTATGCCGTCCGCGCTTTTCGGGGAGCGGTTTATTCCGACTTTGTTCCCGTGACAATCGTCATAACCCAACTCGAATCGACACTAACCGCACTGGCGTTTGCCGACTACGATCCTTTGGACTATCTGGTGATTTAAAACAAAAACCGGAATGGAGCCGGTACTCCGGCGTAATGACGGTTCTTTGGACTTGAAAAATTTGACAAAAATCGTTATAGTGGTATAGTTCACTATCGTTGAACGCCTATCACCTTCGGTCGGAGATGCCATGTCGACGTTTCCTTTCCATTTGTTCAGTCGAACGAGCCGAAAACGAGCCGGGACCTGTGGTCCCGACTTGAATCGCCGTACGCTCCGATTGGAATCGCTGGAAACCCGTGAACTCCTCTCCGTCACACCGCTCTCGTACGCACCGCCGGACTACCTCAAAGCCGATTGGTTTGAACAACTTGCCACCCCACCGAGTATCACCAATGATGCCAAATCGGGCGATACCATTTCCGGCGAATGGATCGTTCAGCTCAATCAGGAATCGCTGAAAACATTGCCCTCTGTTTCTGCGGCGAGTGACTACCTGAAACCACATGGCGTAACGGTGCTCAGTGGTCTTGGCAGCGCCGGAACTCTTTACGTTTTTGTGGAGGGTGCCACATCCCAGCAGCAATCGGAAACCCTAGCGGGATTATCGTTACTCGACTACTGGGAACCGAACCGTGTTGCCGTTTCTGAAAAAGTCGCCGATGTCGTCAACGACCCAAAGGCTAGCGATCAATGGTATCTGGACACGATCAACATCGAACCTGCTTGGAACATTACGCGTGGGAGCGGGGTCGTTGTTGCGGTTCTCGATTCTGGAATCAACTTGAATCACCGCGACTTGTGCGACAATATTTGGACGAATCCCCTTGAAATTCCAGGCAATGGCGTTGACGACGATGGTAACGGACTGATTGATGATGTTCACGGTTGGGATTTTAACCTTAATGTTGCGGACGTACTGGACACACACGGCCATGGTACGGCTGTTGCAAGTGTTATCGGTGCAGTGGCCCAAAACGGTTACGACATTGCAGGGATTGCACCAGAAGTCACGTTACTCCCTGTCAAAATAGGAAACGGCCTCACCTTTGATTCCACTATCGTTGCGGCAATCAATTATGTCATCCAATTGAAGAATGCTTTCAACCTGAATCTTCCGGTCATCAACTGTAGTTACAGTATTGCGGAAAATCCGACCAAAGCCGAGAAATTGGCCATCAAAGCGGCGGGTGCTGCAGGAATTCTTGTTGTTGGGTCTGCTGGGAACGATGTACGTGACAATGATATGCTGGAGGCCAACTGTAACGACTTGGATAATTTTATTTCTGTTGCCGCTACGAACCAATTCGATTCTTTGGCGAGTTTCAGCAGCTACGGGTTAACGACCGTTGACCTGGCCGCTCCTGGAAATGACATTATTACTGTTCGGCTTAAGGAAGGTTCGTATACTTTCGGCAGCGGCACGAGCTTGTCGGCACCGATGGTGGCGGGAGCGGTGGCGTTGTTGGGGGCGGTGCATCCGGATTGGACACCAGCACAGATCAAGGCCGCGATTCTCGAAACCGTTGACCCGCTTCCGTCGTTGGCCGGCAAAGTCAAAACCGGCGGACGGCTCAACATCGGCGACGCCGTCGTGCAATCGCTCTCGACGGAACCCCCGAACCCCCCGTCCGAATTATCGGCACTGTTAAACACGGACGGCTCCTTGCAGTTTCGCTGGAAAGACAACTCAAAAAACGAACGATATTTCGAACTCCAACAGTCGACGGACAACGGTGCAACATGGAAAACGGTCGCCGGTAACATCGCCCTCAATGCGACGACGACCGCCATTTATCCCGATCGGGCCGCCGATTATCAGTTCCGCATTCGAGCCGTCAACGCTTACGGCAACTCCGATTGGTCGAATACGATTCAAGCCTCGGTCGACGTTTCCACCAAGCCGCTCCCCCCTTCGGGTATTTCCGCATCGATTATCGCGGGAACGCAAACCGTCAAGATTTCGTGGAACGCCGCCACTGGAGCGACCGCCTATCGGGTCGAGCGATTTTCCTCTGTATCATCGAATTGGGTCGAAGTCTATGACGGCAACAGCACAACATTCACCGACACCGATACCGAAGCGGGAAAACCGTACACTTACCGCGTTTACACACAAAGCGGCATCGTGCTTTCCAGCCCAAGTGCGAACGCCACGTTGACGATTCCAGCGATCGTTCCCGAAACGCCGCTCGGATTGACAGTTATGTCAACGAGTGCAACGAGCGTCCAGATCGTGTGGGAAAACGCGAAGGGCGCCCAATCCTATTGCATTGAGCGTTACGATACCGCCAAAAACCGATGGACGTCTGTCGGCACCACATCGGATGCCTGCACATTTACGAACACCGGTCTCAAGTCATCGACGACTTACCAGTACAGAATTGTGGCGGCCAGTACCGCCGGGACATCGGCTCCCTCGGAAACCGTGGAAGCCAAGACGCTTCCCCCGGTGCCGAACGCTCCGACTTCGTTGAAAGCAACAATAAAGGGGATCACGTCGGTCACGTTGTCGTGGAAGGCCGTCGCCGGAGCGATAGCTTATCGTGTCGAATACTCGACAACCGGCAAAGACGGCGATTG
>JAVBPI010000192.1:0-4215 GCA_031549705.1 Thermoguttaceae bacterium | reverse complement strand
GTTCCCTCTTTGACCCGGTCAAGCCGAACTTCCTCCGGCGAAACCGTCAAGTCCGTTCGGATATTTCCTTGAATGTTAAGCTGGAATTCCGCTTGGTACGGTTTGTCGATCACGACCGTAATCGTCGCCGATTTGAATCCATTCAGCTTCTCTGTGTGAAAATGAGCGATTACCGCTGTCTTTTCATAAGTTTCCAGTTCGTCTTTGTCGTTTTCGATAATCGGCGTCGTGCAAGCACAGCTCGCCGTAACTCGGGCAATGTGAACCCGCTCCACAAACGGATTGGTGATCTCAAAACGATGCTCGCACTTCGCCCCCTTGGCGACCGTTTTGAAGTCGTGGAACCGATCCTTCTCCTTAATCATGTGCAACGTCCAATCCGATTCTTCACGGTTAATCCGCTCCGCGAACGCCTGCTGCTGCATCCGGTTGTTGTTGACCGACGAATAATTCATCGTGCGGATCGGACCGCGGTACGGTTGGCCAATCCGTCCCTGAGGCGGTGCGCCGTAGTAATAGGGCTGCGAGTATGGATACTGAGCCGACAGCGAGACAGGAAAAAACGCCAAAAACAGCAGTAAGACAAGGTAGTTTTTCACAAAAGAAGACATGATTTCCGTAAAGTCTAAAGTCCGTTTAAAGGAAACTTCCCAAAGGAGGTCGGGGACCACAGGTCCCGGATCGCTGAACGTTCGTTGAACGATTTTCCGACAAAAATTTGTTTCCCACAAAAAAGCGGTGAGTCCCTCATTGCCAAAACGGCAACTTTCCTGATAATATGGAGATTTTCCGGAGAACTTTCGAAAGGATCGTCCTCCGCACCGATTTCAAAGAATTATATCGCCTGAAATTTTTTCGAGTAGTCCTCGACGATTTTTTTTGCCGAATTATCGGCAAATTCGCAAGATAAAGAACAATGTTCGAAACACTCCAAGACAGTTTGATGTCCGCGATCCGGACCCTTCGAGGGAAGGGGAAGCTCACGGAATCGAATATGCGCGAAGGACTCGAACTAGTCCGCAAATCGCTCCTCGAAGCTGACGTCAGTTTTCCCGTCGTGAAGGATTTCATGGCGAGAATCACCGAGCAGGCGCTCGGCGAAAACGTCCTGAAACTTCTCGACCCGACCGAACAACTCGTCAAGATCGTTCACGAAGAATTGATCGGCCTGATGGGCCCCGTCGATCACGATCTGCATCTCAAGCCGAAAGAATCGCTCAGCGTGATTATGCTCTGCGGTCTTCAAGGTTCTGGCAAAACAACGACCTGCGGTAAATTAGGCAGACTGCTGGTTAAGCGGAATTTGAAGCCGATGCTCGTCGCCGCTGACCTTCAGCGCCCGGCGGCGATTGACCAACTCGAAATTCTCGGCAAATCGATCGGCGTGCCGGTCCACACCGACCGCGAAAACAAAGACCCCGTCCTCGTCTGCCAAAACGCCGTCAAGAAAGCCCAATCGCTTGGCGTTGACGTTCTGATCCTCGACACCGCAGGCCGTCTCCATATCGACGAAGAGTTGATGAAGCAGCTCCAGCGGGTCGAGCAGCAAGTCAAACCGGATCAGGTCTATTTCGTCGTCGACTCGATGACCGGCCAGGACGCCGTGAACTCCGCGAAGGCGTTCAACGAGGCTCTGGAACTCGATGGCGTGATTCTCACCAAACTTGACGGTGATGCACGCGGCGGTGCGGCTCTTTCCGTCAAACATATTACCGGGGTTCCGATCAAATATATCGGAACCGGCGAGTTGGTCGAAGCCCTTGAGGAATTCCACCCTGACCGCATGGCGGGCCGAATCCTCGGGATGGGAGACATGCTCTCGCTCATCGAGCAGGCGACCGAAAAACTCGACAAGGAAGCTCTCGAAAAGCAACAGGAGCGTCTCGCCAAGGGAGAGTTCACGCTGGACGACTTCCGAAGCCAAATGGGACAGGCGAAGCGGCTCGGCTCGTTCAGCAAGCTGTTGAGCTTCATCCCCGGTATGGGGCAGGTCGGCAAAATGATGGGCTCGATGGACGTTGACGCCGACGACGAAATGCGGCGGGTCGGCGGAATCATCGACTCGATGACGGCTGAGGAAAAGCGGAATCCGAAGATCATCGACCAGAGCCGCCGCCGCCGAATCGCCGCCGGAGCCGGAGTGGAGCCGAACCAGATCAGCGACCTGATCAAGGCGTTCCTCCCGATGGCCGAGATGATGAAATCGATGTCGTCGATGAACATGCGCGATCGGATGGCCGCGATGCAGCAACTCTCCGGAATGATGTCGAACAATCCGACCGCCGGAATTCAGCAGGTCAAAAAGGGAACCGGCAAGCGGCTCACATCGAAAGAAAAAGAAGAAGCCCGAAAAAAACGCGAAAAAGAGAAAAAAAGAAAAGACAAGGAAAAGAAAAAGAAATAGTTCAGTAATCCGCTTGTGCTTTAGCCGCTCAGCGCGCTTGGGGACCAATCCTTTGCCCCTTCCCCCTCTCACAAAGGAAAAGGGACGTTAAAATAAATCAAACACGACATACAACTTACTTTAATTTCAGGAGAACTCCGTGGCAGTTAAAATTCGCATGAAGATGATGGGACGGCGACATCGTCCGTTTTTCCGTGTTTGCGTAACCGATGCTCGCACGCCGCGCGACGGTCGAGTGATCGAAGAAGTCGGATACTACGATCCGATGGTCCCCGAAACGGACGCCCGCGCCGTGCTGAACAACGAACGGATCGATTATTGGGTCTCCGTCGGCGCTCAGCTTTCGGACCGTGTCGCGACGCTCGTCAAGAAATACGGAACAAAGGGAACCCATCTCGACGAGCAGAAGGCGGCCGTTGCTCGACTCGGCACGCAACGTCGTCGTCCGACGGTTCCGACCGAACTGCCGCCGGCGCTGAAGGTCAAGTCGAAGAAAGAAAAAGCTGCTGAAGCCGCGAAAGCCGCTGAAGCAACCGAAGCGAAAGCCCAAGCCGCCGTCCAGGAAGCCGTTGCGGCGCCCGCTGAAACCCCGGCAGCTGAATAGTTTCCCCGTTTAGCCCGCGAACCGAAGGTTCCGGCGCGTCACGGCAATGATCCATTTCGATGTTTGCACATTGTTTCCGGGAATTTTCGAGGGATTTCTCTCGGAAAGCATGTTGAAAGCGGCGATTGACACGGAGCAATTGGTGGTCCGGTTGCACAACATGCGTGATTGGGCGACCGACAAGCATGCGAGAATGGACGACAGGCCGTTTGGCGGCGGTCCCGGAATGGTGCTTAAAGTAGACTGTGTCGTTCCCTGCGTCGAAGAAGTTCGGAGCTGTGGACCGGAGCCGGGCCGATTGTTGATGTTCACGCCACAAGGTCGACGTTTCGACCAAAAATGGGCGGAAGAATTGGCGAACGAAAAACGCCTGTTGATGTTGTGTGGGCGGTACGAAGGATTCGACGAGCGGATCGTCGATATCCTGCAGCCGGAGGAGATTTCCCTTGGCGATTACGTACTCAACGGCGGCGAAGTCGCGGCGATGGTCGTGATCGAAGCCGTAATGCGATTGATTCCCGGCGTGCTGGGAGACGAAGACTCGAATCGATTCGATTCGTTTTCGTCCGGCAACCGGATATTGGACTGTGCTCATTACACGAGGCCGAGAGAATACCGGGGACTCGAAGTTCCCGAAGTGCTCCTCAGCGGCAACCACGCCGGAATCGCCCGCTGGAGAGAGCAGAACAGTTTGGAACGAACAAAAGAAAAAAGACCAGATTTAGTTGAGAGTTGATAGTGGAGAGTGGAGAGTGGGGGACGCAAGCGTTGTTCAACACTTTATCTACGATTCACTATCCTCCACACTATCCACTATCAACTATCCACTATCAACTACCCAAACATGAGCCAGAAACTACTTAATATCGTCGAGGCGAAGAGCAAGAAGTCGGAAGTCTCGGAATTTGAAATCGGTGATACCGTCAACGTGCATTGCCGGATTCTCGAAGGGGAAAAAGAACGCATCCAGATTTTCAGCGGCGTCGTGATCGCTCGCAGTGGCGGCGGAACCCGTGAAATGTTCACGGTCCGACGTGTCGTCGCCGGTGAAGGGGTCGAACGAAAGTTCCCGCTCCACTCGCCGCGCATCGCCCGGGTCGAAGTGGTCCGCAGTGCCGTGGTCCGCCGTGCGAAGCTGTACTTTCTGCGTGATCGCGTCGGCAAGGCGGTTCGTCTCAAGGAACGCCGTGTCGAACGCAAGGTTACG
>JAVBPI010000086.1:0-7808 GCA_031549705.1 Thermoguttaceae bacterium | reverse complement strand
TCGCGATCCTGATGGGAGCGAACAACGGCTCCGGCCAACAGGCGTTTTACCAAATGTGGGCCGCGGAAATGTTCCCGGCGCGGTATCGTGCGGCGGCGCAAGGCTTTTCCTTCTTCACGGCACGATTCTGTTTGAGCATCTGGCTCTTCCTTGTTCCGGTCTTGATGGGGGAAGACGGGGATGGAATGCCGTTCGTTGCGGCGATTCTTGTCGGTTTCGCGACGATCAGTATGCTCATCGGCACGATTTTCTGTCCGAACACTGCCGGAAAAACGCTTGAGCAGATTGAAGAAGAGCGTTACGGCGCCTCGGCGACTTCGCTCGACAAAGCCATTCATACGAAAGATCTGTAACATCCTTTACGAGCCGGGGCCTGTGGCCCCGATTTCCCTTCATGGAACAATACGCTTGGAAAGCCGTCGTTCTCGACGGCCAATTGGACGAGTATATGCGGCGGCACGACGAGATTTGGCCGGAAATGCTGCAATTGTTGAAAGAAGCCGGAATTCGCAACTATTCGATCTGGAACGTTGGCAACGAGGTGTTCGGTTATTACGAATGCGAACATGGTGTCGCGTTCGCCGCCGCCGTTCAGGCGAAAAGTCCTGTCGTTGCCCGCTGGAACGAGTCCATGAAAAACGTCATGCGCATGGAAATGGACCCGGTTACCGGCGCCCAACCGAAAATGCGACGCGTTTTTTACATGGAATAGTATTTCGTGCGCTTGGTTTTGACGTCGAACGGAGTTTGGTGCATTGAGCGACATTACCGATTACGCCGTTTATCACGGTTTCACCGGAAAAAAGAGCCCCGGAGCTGTTCGCAACGTCAAAATACGCTGATTCGCCTCATCGTCGCTTGCCGATAACGGAGTATACTGTATTCCAGATTCTCGATTTTGATGCGACCCTTTGTACTACGGAGGAGCTTCCGTGTCCGACCCGAACGAAAAGAAACCGGATGATTTTTCCTTGGACGCCGACTCCGCTCAACCGGAGAACGCCAACACGGATTTCGACTTCACTGCGTTCATGAACGACGATACGGCTGCGGCGCCGGAAGCCGATTTCGAGTTCGGTGACTCGACCGATCAGGAATCGAAGCCGATCTCGTTGGCGAAAACCGGGACGGAGGAGACGCCGATTTCGTTGGAAAAAGCCGAATCGGAAGAGTCCTCGATCTCGTTGGAGAAAGCCGAATCGGAAGAGAATTCGTTTCCGGGGTTCGAAACGGAAAACTCCCAAGAATCTTCTGCATCTTCTGCGGAAACGACTCCCGATTTTCCGAGTAGCTTCCTGAGTGATTCCGCCGAGGAAACCTCGTCTGAACTCTCCGATTCCACGGAAGCCGCTTCGGTGCCTGCCATCGACCCGAACGACAAAAAAGTGAAAAAAGGGAAAAAGGACAAATCGAAGAAGGAGGACAAACCGAAGAAAGAGAAAAAACCGAAGGAGACCGGTCCGCGTGAACCGATGAATCTCGGTGGCGTTCTCAGTCTGGTTCTTGGAATTTTCCTGCTGCTCGGATTGATCGGTTTGAACGTCCTCATCGCCACGGCTCCGGTGACACCGGGCATCGGTGCCTCGTCGACAATGTATTACCTGATCGGCTTCAACGCTTTCGGTTTGCTGGTCGTCGGTGTTCCGTTCCTTTTCTGGCTCTCCGCCAAAACGCTGCAACTGATCGACGTTCAGCTCGGCATTGCGTTGATGGCCCTTTCGATCGGCGTTATTTTCTTTTTGACGGCGCTCTATCGCTACGATTTCACGATCAAGGCCGCCCATCCGGTTCCGCCGTCCGTCGTGCAACGGATTGCCTGATTTCCGCACATCGCGGAGTACCGGCAAATGGGGAGGGCGTTTTTCGGAACGCTTTCCCGGTCGGTGGCGTCATGGTGTTAAGCGGAGACATCCATGACCATTGATTCGGCGACCATTCGGGATCTTGTGAACGCGCACGGCGCTCCGTTGACGTTGTACGCCCGCCAATTCTTCCCGTTCGGCAACTTTCATGCCGCCGAAGAAGTCGTTCAAGATGTCTTTCACCGCTTGAGCCGATTGACGCCGCCGCCGGACAATGTTTCCGGTTGGTTGTACGCTGCCGTCCGCAACGGAGCGATTTCCGCAGTCCGCAGCGACAAGCGACGGGAGAGACGGGAAACCGATCGGCAGCCGCCGCTATTCCAACCGGACACAGAGAGTTCCTTCGATGCCGAAAAAATCGCGATGAGCCTTACCAAGCTTGACCGTGAGCAACGGGAAATCGTGACGCTACGGCTTTGGAGCGACTTGCCGTTCAGTGAAATCGCAACATTGCTCGACTTACCGAAAACGACCGTTTTCCGCCGTTACGGAGAAGCTCTCGAAACGCTCCGCCAACTCCTCGACGAACCATGACCGACGAACTGGACCCTAAATTGCGTGAGTTCGAAACCCGACTGCGGCGTCTGAAACCGTACTGTGTTTCACCGAGCCGACCGCCGCGCGACTGGAAGCGAATCATCGCCTGCACCTTGGCAACCACGGCAACCGCGTTGGCAATCGTTTGTATGACGCCGACATCGCAAGATCCAAGTGGGGCACCCTCCGGCGGCATCGCTTCTTCGAAAGTTCCACTTCACCAGGGGCTTACACCCCCTGCTCCAGCGTCAACGATGCGTCAACAGCTTACGCGATTGCTCGCTGAAATGGACGTCACGAATCCCGTTGCTGAAAGAAAGCCGGAGTATCCCGTCATCGAAATCGCCGTGAACGACGCTCCGCCGAAAGAAAATATTTCGCCGCCGTTCGAACGCCTGCGTCTGCGATTCGACGACCATGAATTATCAATGTTTTGAGCTATACCGTCATCCCCGCGCAGGCGGGGACCTGGACGAAAGACGTTATTGACCGTTTGCATTCGTTATTAACGAACCAAAATATTCAATAACGTGTGCAAAAGGATCACAACGTTCGTTCTCTAGGTCCCCGCCTGCGCGGGGATGACGAAAGGTTTTGCTTTCCCAAAGGAGAAACTCCCATGAAACCGCAAACGCTCATTATTATTCTGTTCGTCGTTTTAACGTCGGCGCTCCGTGCGGAGGAGCCGAAGACGGTGACGTTGATTCTCTCGCCGGAGACGACGTACCTGACGGAGCCGCGACTTCCCGACGGTCGCATCGACTACCTCGCGGCGCTCAACAAGGAATTGGCCGCCCGAACGACGCCCCGGAACAACCTCCTCGTCGCCGTCTTCTCTCTCATTGCCGGCGAAACGGAAGAAGCGCTCCTCCGGGAACGAAAAACGGACGAAGACAAGAAAGGATTCGAATCGCTGAACAACTATCGTAATCGCTTTTGGAAGATGCTCGGCCTCGACGCCCCGCCACCGCTCGATTCGCTTGTCGAAAGCTCGCTGGTTTCGTCGAGTAAGGATTTCAAGACATACGAAAAGGAACTCCTCGAATTCTATTCGAAGAACGAACTCAATACATTGCTCGACCTTCAGCGTAAAAAGGAAAAAGAACAGTACAAAGAAAAACTGGACGACAAAAAAATCACGCAGGAAAACTACGACAAAGAGATTCAAAAAATCGAAACGGAAACGCCCGACTGGTATTATCGGGAAATCGTTTCAGATCAATGGACCGAAGCACGGAAACGTCCTTGGACGGCGAAGGAATTTCCGTATCTCGCCCATTGGATTGCGACGACCGACGATTGGACGCCGAAATTGATCGACATTTGCCGCAACCGCACGGGATATTATCATCCGCTGCTTTGCTATGACGAGAATTCGTCCTTGTGTTACGATGCGGTATTGCCTTATGTACAATCGTTCCGTTCGGCATCGCTGTTCTTTCAAATGCGTGGTAATTGGGAATTCACGCAAGGGCGTATCGATCCGGCGATGGAATGTGCCTTTGCCTCCGTCCGAATGGGATGGACAATACGAAAAGGAGCAAGTACGATTGTCGAAGAATTAATAGGAATCTCGATGATCGGTTGCGGACATAACCAACTGACGACATATCTGACCGATCTTCCGAAAGAAAAAGACGCGGCGTGGATCCTGCAAAAGAAAAAGGAATACGACGCTATTGCGACGGAAATCGGTCCGTTGCCGTGGTTGCCAATTTGGTGCCGTGCGGAACGGTTCGGAGCGATTTCGATCATCCAAGCGATTCCCTTGGAACCCAATAAAGTTCGCGAATTGTTCAAAATGTCCTACGCCGACGAGAACAAGGAATTCGCGGCCAACGTCGAACGGCTGTTCTTTTCGGGCAAAGAATACGATTGGAACGAAATCATGAAGTTGACGAACGTCTGTCACGACGAAATTGAAGACATTTATCTGCTGCCGGGTTGGCCTCGCCGGTTCCGTGCGGCGCAGCGATTCGAACAACGGATTGCCGAAGAAGCCAAACGGAGCGACGATCCGAAGGAGAAACCGGAACGACGGGCCGCCGCCTTCCTGTTCGAAAATTATGTCGTGCCGTCGGTCGAACCGGTGATGATTGCATTGACCCGTTCCGAATGGGACACGAAAATCACGAGCGTTGCGTTTGCGTTGGCGGCGTATCGGGCGGACCACGGCGGCGAGAATCCGGACACGCTGGAACAACTCGTTCCGAAATATCTCGACAAAATTCCGGAGTCGCCGTTTACCGAAAAACCGTTGCGGTATCTCAAGCGAGCCCACGACGTCTTGATCGCCAACGACGACGAATACAAACTCGACGGCAGCGAACCGGACGTCGAAAAAAAGATCGCCGAAGCACAATCCGGCGGCCGCGCTTTCCCGGCAGCCCGGCATTTCATTTTTATCGTGCAGAAGACGAACTGAACGCTTCGTAGTGTTTGAATAGAAGCGAAGCGGTTCGTCCAACGGCAAACATCGTTTCCGCACGGTAACGAGCGGCAACGCCCAATCGGATTCGCTCGAATTCCGAATCGAGTAAATTTGACACGATATTTCTCAACACGTCTGCGTCGTCAACCGGAAAGAGTTTTGCCGAGTCGCCGTCCGCAAAAATTTCGGACGTCCCACCGACATCGGAAGCAACTACGCAAACGCCGCATGCCGCGGCTTCCAAAAGAACACGGCCGAGTGGTTCCTGTCGGGCGGGGTGGACCAACAGCGTCAGTTCGGCAAGCAATTCCGGGACATCCCGGCGAACTCCGAGAAAATGGACTCGATTTTTATACGGCGTTTCTTCGGCGATTTTCCGCAACGACATTTCGAACTGGACCGACTCGTCTTTTTCCGACCATCGCCGGCCGACGACCAAAAGATGCGGCTCTTTTCGATCTGCAAAGAGCGGTCGAAGGGAGCCCAAGAGAAAATCCTGACCTTTGCGAAGACCGATCTGTCCGATCACGGCAAGGAGTGGAGCCTCGGCGGGAATCCCGAATTCTCGATGCAAATATCCCGTCGGCGACCGTGGAGCAAAACGCATCAAGTCGACGCCGTTGTAAAGCACGCTGCATCGGTCGGTGTCGAGACCTTGCGCAACGTGAAATCGTTTGACCGCTTCAGAAACGGCGAGCAGTTTTCCGTGCCGGTTCAGGTCGGCGACGACCGTTCCGTTCAGGTTGATAATGTCGCGCAAATGGGAAATGCTCGGCAATTTCAGCTCTTCGGCGACCGGTCCGCTAAGCCGTCCCATCGAAAGACTGTTGGCGTGCAGCAGATTGGGGCGCAAATGCCGGAGAATTGCCGCAAGTTGTTCCCGACGTTCCGGAAGTGAATATAATTTCGAAACGGAAAACGGAACGAGCTCGATTCCCAGCGATTGAACTGCATCCGCGAAGGGTGTTTCCGGCGGGGCGAGCACACGGAATGCGACGCCGCGATCTTTCAGTAACGGCAAAACGGAAAGAATCGAGTTCTCGCCGCCGTTGATCGACCCGAATTCACAAAGCAGTGCGACATTCATTCTCTTCGATTAGTCCGCGAACCGTAGGTTCCGGAGATGACGGTTGAAGCGTTTATCTTTTGAACCGAACCACAAGAGCCCCCCAAACGCCGAGCAGGATGAGCTTGTACATGACGGGGGGGAACATCAACATCAACCGCTCACCGATGTTCGGCGTCAAAACGATTCGTTCCGGAGGAAAAAGGACATCGACTTGCCGAGCGAGCAGGTAAACGGCAACACTGCTCACGAAAAGCCAGGCGAGTGTTCCCCATTCGTAACGAATAGTCAATATTCGTTGCGACATCAAAAGAGCTCCCGAGGAGAGCAGGAGATATCCCAGGAGCGTCGAAACGGCGGCACCGAATTCGCCGAATCGAGGGATTAGCAGGATAAACAGGCCGACGGTCGCCGTTGTTGCGATCAAACCGTTTAAAAATTTCAAGCCTGTGCGACGTTTGACGAAGAGCGGCCCCTCGAAAAAATACGAGAGATACAAAAAAATGTCGGCAAGCACGAGAATCGGGATCAACGAAGCAGCGGGCCAGAATTCTTCTTTACCGATCAGAATCAGCAACTCGCGGCAAAACAACGCCAGGAGCAGGCCGACGAAAATTTGCGCTGCGGTAATGAGCGAACACCAGCGTCCCGCCGTGACGGGGCCGTCGTCGGACGGAAGGACTTCGTATTGCCGAACCAGCCAAACCCGTTGCATCGGCAGGGCGCTGAGCATGGCAACGCAGCCGGCGAGCTTCCAAGCCAACGAATAGACGCCGACCGTATCGAGTCCGCAATACCGTGCGAGAAAAAAACGGTCCCCGTTCATCTGAATAAATGTGCAAATACCTCCGGGGAGAAACGGGATCGCAAAGAAGAACACTTTCCCGAGCATCCCCCAATCCGGTAAGACGGTTCCACGCCGAAATTCGCGGAAGTAAAGGATCACAACGAAAAGAAGGCCGGAAACCCAGTACATCGCGACGACCCCCCAAACACCGCAGCCGAACCAGGCAACCGCGACGATCGTTCCGAGCACCCGTATCAGGAATTGTAAAAACGTCACGACAACGAACCCGAGCGATTCCATGCGGCCGCGCATCAGGACGTACGGAATTTCGAGCATCGAAACGACCAGGTTTCCTCCGACGGCGGAAAAGAGGAGCCGCGAATCGTCGACGCCGAAACGATCGCCGTACGTCAAGAGAAGCGGCACCGCGAGCGTCGAGCCGAGAGCGATCGCCAAAAGATAAAGGATCCAAACCGTTACCGCGACGCTCCTGCGTTCGTTTTCGTCTTTCGCCTGAAGATAAAACGTCCCTGTTGCGTGATAGACCCCTGATGAAAGAAAGCAGATGCAAAGGAATGTCGCTATCTGGTTGACGATTTCGAGCGTTCCCAATTCCTTCGCCGAGAGATAATTAACGTACAGCGGCAGGAGAAGCACGCCGGACGCCGGAATCAGCATCGCACCGGCGCCGAAGATCAGAGCGTGTCTCCGGAAAGAGTCGTTCGGGGCGTCGGGGCTGGCGTTCATGAAAGAAAAAAATGCAAAAACAACAGCCGGAATGGAGACGGTACTCCGTCGTAATGACGGTATGACGATGCAAACCGTCATTACGCTTCGCTCCATTCCGGCTTTTGTCTATTTCTACGGCACGGGAACGGTGTCGAGAATTCGGGCGATGATGTCGGCGCTGGTGAGTTGTTCCGCTTCGGCTTCGTAGGTCAAAATGATTCGGTGTCGCAGTACGTCGAACGCGATGTCCTTGATGTCCTGTGGGGTGACGTATCCCCGGCCGTTGAGGAATGCGACCGCCTTGGCCCCTTTGCCGAGGCAGATCGTCGCACGGGGGGACGCGCCGAAATCGATCATCGGCTCCAATTTTTTGAGTCCCATCGTTTCCGGGAACCG
>JAVBPI010000073.1:0-9729 GCA_031549705.1 Thermoguttaceae bacterium | reverse complement strand
AGCCCGCGAACCGAAGGTTCCGGTGCGTTATTGCGGTAATCATTCCGTAAGGAACAATGTGGAACGGCGAACGATACCGAATTCGGCAAGTCGCTGCAAGGGCAATCCGTCGCAATTTCCGATATTGCGGCAACGCCGTGTTCCGGGTAGAATAAGGATGAAAATTCGCCTCACGGGGTGAGGCGTCACAACGGAGTTTGCCCCTTTTAACATTGCCTTCCATGAAATACCTGTTCCCGATTTTCGCCGCCGTCGTTGTTGCGTTGTTTCTCCAAACAGCCCCGATTTCCGCGCAAACGGAAAACCCCGGCGCGGCACTGCTCGACCAAGCGACCGAAGAAAAATTGAAAGCGTCGACGACCGACGACATGGCCAAGGTAATCGCCCTGTGTATCCGCGCCAAAAAAGAGGGGTTGACCGGCGAAAACCTCAACTACTGCAACCAACTATTGGCGTCGACGCAGATGCAACGTGGGCTGTTTCTCGGCAGCCAACTGATCGCGATGGCGGAACGGCAGCAGTTGCCGGCCAATTGGCAGGCGGCAAGAACGAATATCCTCAACGAACTGGACGAAGCGGTCAAGGTGATCACGGACCAGCCGCTCCCATTCATACTGATCGCGAAATTGAACCTTTTGCCGGACGGTGACGCCAAACGAGCCGAGGAAGCGCTCGATGCCGCCGAAAAGAACGCCCAAGACGACCGTGACCAGATTGCGCAGATCACGCTGCTGAAACTGTCGCTGCAAAAGGATCCGGCCAAACGGGAGGAACTCCTCGCGAAAATCGTCGAAACGAATCCCGATCCGCGACTGCTGATGCTCCACGCCGCGAATCTCATCGACAATCGAAAGGTCGACGAAGGGATCGACGTTCTCAAAAAAGTGCTCGAAAAAGATGGAAAAAATCTGGCGGCGTTGCTGGTGCTCTTCGAACAGTTGTCGAACCGAAAGCGATACGACGACGCCATGAAAGTGCTCGACAAACTCGGTGAACTCGGCGAACTTCCGAAAGAAAAAAGAGATTTCGAACGGGCGAAACTGCTCGCTAAAATGGGCAAACTCGACGAGGCGATCAAACTGTTGAGCGAGTTGCGTGAAAAGAACACGAATGATCCGACGATCCTCGAAACCCGAACGCTGGTTTATCTCGAAAAGAAGGATTACGACAACGCCCTGAAAGACGTCGACGCCGCGCTGCGGATGAACTCCGAGAATGTCGGCATCAAAAAGCTGAAGGCGAAAGTCCTTTCCGCCAAAGGAGATACCGCTGGCGCCAAAGAGATCGTCGACGAACTGCTCAAGGAAAACGACGACGATCTCGGACTGGTCCTGCTCCTCGCCGACCTGAAGGAGAACGATAAAGCGATCGAACTGCTCGACAAGATCACGGCGGCGAATCCGACGCAAAAGATTCCGTTGACGTTGCTCCAGATTCAACTGCTTTCATCGGCGAAGAAAAGCCGCAAAGCGCTCGAGTTGCTTGATCCGCTCCTCGAAGCCGATCCCGACAACGACGAGATGCTGCGGATCAAGGGGAATCTCCTGCTGGCACTCAACAAGCATTCGGAAGCGATCAAGACGTTCGAAAAAGTGCTGCAAACGAGCCCGGAAGACGAAATGGTGCTGAACAACCTTTCGTGGGTCCTTGCGACATCGCCGATCGACATGCTCCGTAACGGCCGGAAGGCGCTGGAGCTTGCCGAAAAAGCGTGCAAACTGTCGGAGTACAAAAAAGCGTACATCCTGAGCACGCTTGCCGCCGCTTACGCCGAACTCGGCGACTTCGACAAAGCGATCGAATGGTCGAACAAGTGTCTCGAAATCGCTGAAAAGGATCCCGAGGACAAGGATCGGCTCGACGAACTCAAGAAGGAACTCGAATCGTACAAAAAGAAGCAGCCCGTCCGCGAAGCGATGGACGAACAGTAAGCGATTCGTATAAATGTTGGGATGGTAGGTTGCCGACCGCCGGGCGGCAACCTATGGTACTCCGGACCTGAGCTCACCTGAAAAGAGCATTTTCATGCTTCTCTGTGCGGGGTACCGCACGCGACCGCTCGGCGATCGGTCGCCTACCTTCCCATTTTTTATTCATGTCCGACGACGAATTTCTCCCGAAACCGTTTTGGCGAACCCGGACATTCCAGGTGATTCTGACCGGGGTGATGCTTTTCACGTTCTGGTTCCTGATAATCCGAACGCCGCCGCTGGTCGTTTCGACGAAAACGACGCGGATCACCGGTCCGTTGACCGCCGACGGCCAAATCGACTTTCTCAAAGCGGTCGAACAGTGGAGCTATCCGCCGGAAATGGCGACGGACGACAACGGATTCCGCGTCTTCACCCGGCTGTTCGGCGACTGCGGCGATTACGGTTCCTCCATGACGCCGGCGGATCAGGAGTTTTACCGTGCGCAAAAGTACGACAAGCTCGGCCTTGATCCAAAAGCTCCGCCGACGATGGTGTTGCCGCGTCATCCTTGGAAAATCGTCGAGGAACATTTCAAGACGGCCGGTGTCGATATTCCGGAAGGCACGGAACTGAAATTGCGCAACAAATTATGGACGCTCGACGAGTTTCCGATGCTTGCCGATTGGGTCAAGGAGTGCGACGCCCCGTTGGACGCCATTGCCGAAGCGATCCGCAAACCGGTTTTCATGCCGCCGCTGCTCCAGAGTCCGGAATCGTATCACAGCGGCAAACCCCAAAATTTGATCTCACTGCTTCTCCCCGATATTCAATCGCTCCGTGATACCGCTCGGCTTTTTCAGGCGAGAGCGGCGTATCGTATCGCAACAGGAAACATCGACGGTGCGATCGACGACAAACTCACGCTGATTCGGCTCGGACGGTTGATTATCCCCAAGTCGGTTCTGGTCCAACACCTGGTCGGCATCGCGATTCAAGGGGTCGGTTACGCCGTCCCCGTCGGAGCGAATCCGGAGCATCCGCCGACGGAAAAACAGCTCCGCCGATTATTGGACGAAATCGACAACCTGCCGCCGCGAATCTCGATGGGCGACTCGTTTGAATTCGAACGCTATTTCGGCTTGGGCGCGATTCAGGCCGTTTCTCACGACGGTGATTTAAGTTTTTTCAACGGATCGGGAACCGCTGTCGGAGTACTCCCTTATTTCTGCAATTGGAATTTCGTGTTTCGGCGGATGAACGAAGCTTACGATGCCATGCAGGAGCCGCCGCCGCGAACGAAAATTCATGCGATCACATCGGCAAAGCCATCGGTACTGTGGTCGGGTGTCTTCATATTGACCCCGAACGGTCGCGCGGAAATACTTACCGACATGTTTTTCAACCTCCTGCTCCCGGCGTTCGACGCAGCGGAGGAAGCGGCCCGGCGTTCGGAATGCGTGGACAACGTGCAACGGCTCACGCTGGCGATTCTCCTTTACCAGGCCGAACACGGAAAATTTCCGGACGAAAATTGGGCGAAGCAGATTGAAAAATATCTCGGCAAGGAGCCGGAAAAATTTTTCCGTTGTCCGTCAAGCACGATCCCCGACGGCGAAACGAGGTACGCGCTGGTTCAATACGGCACGGAACTCCCCGCCGATCCGGACACGATTTTGCTCGTCGAACTCGCCGATTCGGTTCCATGCGACAAAGCGATCATTTCCGTCGCCGACGTTCGGGACCGCAAGGGAATCGGCAGCTCGCACCCCGGCGTCTTCAACGCCGGTTTTCGAAGCGGTGCCGTTCGGGCGATCAGCACCAAATCGACGGACGACGAATTCCATCCGATGCTCGGGATCACGAAACCGGCACCCGAAGCGTCTACATCGGCGATTCCGTCCGGAGCACTTCCTTGATTTGTTTGCCGACGTCGACGGTTTCGTTCGTTTTACCGGCGACCTTGATTTTCAGCGGCGAGGTCGTCGCATCGGCGAATTTCGGGTCGATGAGCGTGTAAACCTTGATCGTCTGCGGCGGGTTCTGCGTATCGAACGATTCCCGTTCGGTTTTTTGGACAGTGATGGTGTAGTCACCGTCGACGGCACCGAAATACTGTCCGTGCGTGACCATCACGGCTTTTCCGGCGGCGTCGGTCGTTGCACCGGGCACCCATCGGAACTTCGGATCCGTCGTGTAGAACGAAACGATAGCATCCTGGAGCGGCTGACCGTCACTTGTAACCGTAACGACACAGGGGGACAGGTTCGGCATTCCATCCGGTTTCGGCTTTCCGCCACAACCGAGAACCGTCAAACAAAGAACAAGCAGTAAAAATCTTTTCACGTTATTTCCTCTTCAATTGAGCCGGTATTCCGCGCCTTTTGTTATTTGATTTTACTGGGGAACTGAAACATTTTCGCTGCCGTTAATCGTGCCGAGCGCCCCCCAAATGCCATAGGGACTTTCCCCGACATTATTGCCGTTCAAGCCAGTCGTCAGCGTACCGGTATTAATTCCGTCTTGCATGAACCGCGTGCTGCCGTCCAACAAGCCGATATTAACGCCGCCCGGATGGTAGCTGGTCGCTGACATCAGGCAGTATCCTTCACCCAACACACCCGGAGCATCTGTTTGGACATTCACACCGCAGCTGGGTGAATTCGGCGGCAAAATCGTGCTGAACCCGGAGATTTGCGTTCCGCCGTGATCAATGCGTGTTGCCCGAATCGCAAGCACATTTGCCGGGTTGGTTGTTCGATACATCTGCGGGTCACTCGGATTGCGTCGATCGAGACACCCCGTTTTCGGATTTGTCGGGAGCACTCCTCCAATGCTGTTTGTCGTAAGTCCGCCCCGAATCGACAGGTCGTTCAACTGATCGCCACCGGCTGCCGCTTCACTGATCGCAATGGTATTCGACGTTCCATCGGCAATCGCCGCAAGGTCCTTCCACACAAACGGCGCAAACGGCGCCCGATTGCAGGCGGACTCATATTGAGGTCGATTGGTCACCGTGGTGGCGAAAGGGGACGAGTTAGTGAAATTGTAATGGTTTCGCGGAACAGGATCGGCGGCGTTGTAGACGATATTGCAGCGTGAAATCGGATTCGCACCGGAAGGAGCGCCCGGGACGGTAAAACACTTACCGAACGTCGGATCGGAAGGGCAACCAAACCCTTTGAATGAAATGTTGTTGAAGCCCGGGGAGCGAAGAACGGGAGAAAGCCAGTTGTTGTAGCATCCCGTTGTGGTAATCGCCCCGCCGGCGATACCGTAATGCGTCGTTTCGTAAGGGGTCGTCAATTCCATGTAAGGGAACAGCACGAAAGCCAACGAACAATGGTTGTAGTCGAGATTGTTCAGGTCGGTTCCGTTGGGAATGTGGTATCCCGGAATCTGGCAGCGGCTTGCCGGGAGCGACTTGGCGGTGTCGTGGTAGTTATGCAGGGCAATCAGGTACTGCTTCATGTTGTTGGCGCACGACGTTCGCCGTGCCGCTTCACGAGCTTGCTGAATCGCCGGAAGGAGCAGGGCGATCAACACGCCGATGATCGCGATGACGACCAAAAGTTCGACAAGCGTAAACGCTTGATGTTTGCGATAATTGTTCATGAAATTCTCCTCGAAAATAAAAGGGCAAGCACGGAGCACCGCCAAAAGGGACCCGGAGTACCGGCTAAATGGAAGTGTGTTTTATTTGGGCATCTCGACGGCCTCGCCGCCGTTAATGGAACCGAGGGCCCCCCAAACGCCGTAGGGGCTCGCTCCCATGTGGTTCGTCGGATCGATGGTCAGGGTTCCGGTGTTGACGGTGTCGAGCATGAATCGAACGCTGCCGTCCATCATGCCGAGGTTGACGCCGCCGGGATGGTAGCTGGTCGCCGACATTAGGGCGTAACCGTTCGAAGCGAGATCTTGAGGACTGCCGAGAACTTCGTTGGGCAAGCAGCTCGGCGAGTTCGGCGGCAGAACCGTACAGAAGCCGGAATAGGCCAAATAACCGTAGTCGATGCGACCCCCTCGGAACGAAGCGCCGACGGCGACCGTCGCTTTGAGATAGAGAGGATTGTTCGGATCCCGTTTATTCAAACAAATCGACGGATTCGTGTTGAAGGTCGTGTCGTTGGTCGCAATGCCGGAACGAACGGTGTTGTCGTCGATGTCCGACGAGGAGGCCGTTTCGCTGATCCCGATCGTGTTCGACGTACCATCCTGAATCTCGCCGATCTCTTTCCACATAAACGGCGAAAACGGCGACCGATTCGAGGCATTGATATACATGACGGCGTTATCCGGATCGATGGTGTTGTGCGACGACCAATCGGGATTGTAGTTGTTGCGTCGTATCGTGTCCCCGGCACAGTAAACGATGTTGCTGCGGGAAATCGGATTCCCCCCCGTTCCGACGAAGGTCCAAAGCTTGCCGAAATTGAGGTCGGACGGACAGCAGAAGTTTTTGAAGACGCGGTCCCTGAACGCCGGGGAAGCTGCCGCCGAAACGGTGGCAAACGACGCGGCATCGTATACCGTCGTTTCATACGCCGCCTGCTCTTCAAGAAAGGGAAACAGGACGAACGTCATCGAAATCCAGTTCGGGCTGTGGAGAGGAAGCTGGCTGCGACTGGCGGGGAGAACCTTCTCGGCGTCGTGATAATTATGGACGCCGATCATGTATTGCTTCATGTTGTTGGAACACGACATCCGTCGAGCCGCTTCACGGGCCGCTTGAATCGCCGGAAGGAGCAGCGCGACCAACACGCCGATAATGGCGATGACGACAAGGAGCTCGACAAGCGTAAAGCCGCCCGCCCTCCTCCTGTGATGCCTTTTTTCACGCGAAAAATTCATGGAGACCTCCTCGAAAAAGAGAGCCGACAATAGATAATGGTATCTATTTTAATTGAGTAAAACGGTGAAGTCAATCTTCTTTCTCCACAGAGTATTGAAATAGCCCGAACTTTTTTCGAAATCATCGGAAGTACAAAATCTATCGGAAGACGAAAAACGTGTTTTCCGAAAAGTTCGGGACTTGCCTTCCGTCGAAAAAACGGTATCCTAAAGGTTTCGGGAGAGTACTTTATTCACACTTCATATGGACGATACGCAACGAATTGTCATCACCGGCGTGGGGCTGACCGCTCCGAACGGCAACAACCTGGCGGAATACCGTCAGGCATTGCTTTCGGGGAAGAGCGGCATTTCGCCGTATGAAATCCGCTATTTCGGCCAAACGCTCGCCGGAATCTGCCATTTCGAGGCGACCCGATACCAGAACCGCAAGGATATCCGCCGCGGGACCCGTGCCGGAAGCGTTTCCATTTATTGCGCCAACGAAGCGATCCGGGACAGCGGCGTCGATTGGGAAAGCGTCGAAAAGGCGAACGTCGGCGTCTTCATCGGAATCACCGAGCACGGCAACGTTGAAACCGAGAACGAAATCTATAACATCAAGCAGTTCGATTACGACTGCAAAACGTGGTCCCATTTCCACAATCCCCGAACCGTCGCGAACAATCCGGCAGGGGAAGTCACGCTGAACCTGAAAATCACGGGACCGCATTATTGCCTCGGAGCGGCGTGTGCTGCCGGAAATGCCGGAATCATCCAAGGGGTCCAAATGCTGCGGCTCGGCGAAGTCGATTTCGCGCTCGCAGGGGGTGTTTCGGAAAGCATCCACACGTTCGGCATCTTCGCTGCCTTCGCCGCCGAAAACGCCTTGGCGACGAACGACGATCCGACCCAAGCGTCCCGACCGTTCGACAAGAATCGCAACGGAATCGTGATTTCCGAAGGGGGCTGCATTTACACCTTGGAACGGCTCTCCGACGCCAAGAAACGAGGGGCGAAAATCTACGGCGAAATCCTCGGTTACGGCATGAACAGCGACGCCTCGGACTTCGTGCTCCCCAATCCGGAGCGGCAAGCCCAGTGCATGGAAAAAGCGTTGAAAAAAGCCGGTTTGCGACCCGATCAGATCGATTTGGTGAGCACCCACGCCACGGCGACGCCGCAAGGGGACTCGCAGGAAATCGGCGCCATCCGCAAGGTGTTCGCCGGTTCGACGAAAACCTACATCAACAACACCAAGAGCTTCATCGGACACGCCATGGGGGCCGCCGGGGTCTTGGAACTCGCCGGCAACCTGCCGTCGTTCGACGACGGGATCGTCCATCCGACGATCAACTGCGACGATCTCGATCCCGACTGCGCGATCGACAACCTCGTGATTGGAACCCCGAAACAGACCGACGGACTCAACGTGATCCTGAACAACTCCTTCGGGATGGTCGGGATCAATTCCGTCGTGATCGTAGGGAAATACTGTTCATCCTAGCGCCTTCGGCGGCTAAAACGCAAGCGATCAATCTCCTAACTCCTAACTCCTCCGCAATGACTCGACCTGAAATTCGTGAAGCTGTCGTCAATATTCTTTCCGATATCGCTCCGGACGAAGACTTCGCGGCGATGAAAGACGACGTTTCGTTCCGCGACCAGTTCGAAATGGACAGCATGGACCTGCTGGACATCGTTCTCGAACTCCGCAAACGGTACAAAGTTCAGATTCCCGAAGAGGATTATCCGAAACTCGATAACATGAACAGCACGATCGACTATCTGCTGCCGCTGATGAACAAATAAATCGAACGTTCCTTCCATCGATGCAAGAATCGGAATCCGCTTCTGTTCCGTTGTCGGTCCAGCAACACCGCTCCCCGATGGGAGGGTTCCGTCCGTTTCTGCTTGCCCTATGGCGGGGATTGGCGGTCCTGTTGCCGCCGTTGCTGACGATCGTGATCTTTCTTTGGATCGGCGGTACCGTCAAATCATATATTCTCGATCCGTTATTCCTTGGCTCTCGCTATGTCTTGATTGCGACGACGGCGAGCATCGTTCACGAAAAGGACGTTCCGGAATCGCAGCGGCGCAAACCGGTTATTCTCTACAAAAACAAAGAATATTCCCGTGTCGAGGATGGAACCTACGTTCCATCCCCAGTCATGAACACGATCCAGGACATGATCGCCTCGGGATCCATCGAAACGCCGCAAACCGGTTTGGAGGTTTACCATCGGTTTATCGAGCACACCTATTTGAAGCCGCACCTCTTTTTTCCGGTCTTCTGCATTCTTTTTATCCTGTTTACCTATCTTCTCGGCAAGTTCATCGCCGCCGGCATCGGTCGGTTCTTTTGGACGCGATTCGAAAAAATCGTGGAGATGGTTCCCTTGGTTCGTGAAGTCTACGGAGCCGTCAAGCAGGTCAGCGATTTCATTCTTTCGGAGCACAACGTCCAATTTTCCCGAGTTGTCGCCGTCCAGTGGCCGCGTCAAGGAGTTTGGTCGCTCGCTTTCGTCACCAGCGAAGGGCTGCTCGATATTGAGAAAGCGGTCGGCGAACCCGTTTACGCCGTTCTGATTCCAACGTCCCCGATGCCGATGACCGGTTTTACGATGCATGTCAAACGGAGTGAAACGATCGAACTGACCATCTCGCTCGACCAGGCGCTGCAAGTCATCGTAAGTTGCGGTGTTGTGATTCCCGGTCGAAAACAGAGCGGAACCGTTCAGGAAACGCTTGACGTCGTCAACCGTGCCATCGACAACGGTTGATGATCACACTATTACCCGACCATCTCTAAAATTGCGGATACAGCCGTTTGAGTTTGATTCGAGCTTCGTCGGTGGTGAACTGCCAGTCGACGCCCTTGCCGGAAGTGTTCCGAACGTCCTGCCACGCCTTCACCTCGCGACGATAAGTTACGATATCGCCGATTCGACGATTCAAACACTGCTTCGTTAAAATACTCAACTCGATC
>JAVBPI010000129.1:0-25533 GCA_031549705.1 Thermoguttaceae bacterium | reverse complement strand
ATTCCGACATTCGTCCGTCGTCGGTAATTTCCGTAACGGTCAGCATCTTGCCGTCCATCGTTTTTCCGGTTGCCAACGAATCTTCCGTGAAAAAACGTGCGGCATTTTTGGTCCCCTTCGCCATCGTGACCGACGTTTGCGCCTGCTGTGCCGTGATCGGATCTCCGTTCGCGTCGGTCAAATTCACGTCTTCGGCGTATTGCGAGTCGATCGAAATATTGTAGAGTCCTTCGAAGTCGGAATAGGTCGTTCCGTACGATTTCTTGACCATGATCTCGACGACGCCCGGCTTCGCGGCATTCGGTTCGGAAACGATGCGCACGTCTTCGGTGTCTCCTTTAACGATCCGGAACGTGTAATTACCGGCTTCCGCACCACTCTCGTTCGCCGTGATGACGATATCGTTGTTCATCCCGGTACTGGATAACGTAACGCTTCCACGACCGGCGGCCCCATCGACAAACGCTTGGACGCCGGTGGAGTCCGATTTCGCATTGATCGCTTCCGCCATGGCGGCGTTGCTCGTTCCGGCGCCGAATTGAAAGGCTTGCGCCCCGGTGCTTCCACTGACGACGAGCGTCGTATCCTGGGAAACGCCGCTTCCGTAATACGTCAACGATCCTTTTCGCGCGGCTTCCTGAACCGCGACATCGACGTTGATACGATCCGCGTTACCGAAATTCGCGGAATAAATGTTGAGATCGCTGATACCGTTGTTGCCGGAACAAGACGTGCGAAAACCGAGCGATCCGTCGAGCAACCTTTTCCCTTGAAAGGACGTTGATCGTGCAATGCGGTCGATGGCGTCGATCGAAGCGTCGACTTGGAGTTGGTTCGCCTGGATCTGGGACTCGCTCATCGCCCCACGGTTTGCCGATTCGACGACGAGACCTTTGATATCGTTCAACAGCGAACCGACCTGGCCCAAACCGGCGTCGGCGACGGCGAGAATACTGTTTGCTTTCTCCGTGTTGGTAATCGCCTGCGCTGTTCCCGTGATCTCCGCATTCAGATAAGAATCGGCGATCATTCCTGCCGGATCGTCTTTGCCCGAGTTCAATCTCAGTCCGGTGCTCAATCTCGTCAACGTATCCGCAAAGGTTCCCATGTTCCGCGTCAGCGAAAACTGGGCTTTGAGCGAAGTCGGATTAGAGATGACGTACAACCCGGACATGAGCAAAAATGCGTTGGCGCGAAAAGTCGACGATACAATACGAAAAGATCGGATGCAACACGACAGTATGCACTCTGATTTTTGCACCTGTCCGGCATTCCGTTCTTTTTTCGACGAATTCGCCGCGAAACTAGTCACTTTGTTCTGAATGTTCCGTCTATGGAAAATTTACCGAGGCTGAATTGTGTGTCAGTAACAGGACTGAGCGGCTCGTCAGTAGCCGGGGCAAAAATAGATCAGCTCGGGCCGATACCGAACGACAATTCAGTCTGTTGCGCAACTACAATAGCAGAATACATCTGTTGCGTCAGGCAACGACAGAAGAATCCGTTACCGCTTACGACGATGGCGGAAGAAAGATGCTTGGTTCGGCGATGTCCGGCGATGTCGTTTTTTCGTGCATCAACCTTTCCTCATGGAGTTCCTGTTCAACGATTTCGGCAGCATGAATGACGGCATCGACAATACTGGCGTGAATATTTTCGAGGCCGATCATCTCCAACATGCCGAACCGGCGGATCACCGAGAGCGGTTGTTGACGGATCCCCGAAAATAGAATCGTCGTTTTTCCTTTGCGAGCTCGCATGATCAGTTCCTCAAGGACGTTCAACCCGGAGACGTCCATCGATGGAACATTTTTCATCCGGAGCACCAGCACACGGATGCTCCGATTATCGATCGCTTTCTGAAACTTTCCCGTCGTGCCGAAGAAAAACGGGCCGCTGATATCGTAAGCGCGAACCCCCGGCGGAATGTCGGAAAGCTGGATCATCGAATTGCCCCTCGCTCCGAAGACGGCGGCCTCGGAACCGTCGTCGCTGACGTTAAAGAGTTGGTGCTCGATTTCCTCCATGGAAAAAAGCTGCTCCATACGCCGCATGAACATAAACGACGCAAGAATCAATCCGGCGGGAATCGCGATTGTCAAGTCGAGGAGCACCGTCAACAGGAACGTGATCAGCATCACGCAAAGGTCGCTTTTCGGCGCCCGGAACATCCGCAAAAAAACTTGATAATGGCTCATGTTGAAGGCGACGACGATCAGGATTCCGGCGAGAACCGGCATCGGAATCATCGCGGCGTACGGGCCGCAACAGAGCACGATCAGCAGGAGCGTGACGGCGTGGACGATTCCGGCGACCGGCGTGCGGCCGCCGTTACGAATATTCGTCGCCGTGCGGGCGATCGCTCCCGTGCTTGGAATTCCGCCGAAAAGCGGCGTTACGATATTGGCGACCCCTTGGGCGATCAATTCCGTGTTCGAACGGTGGCGCGTGCCGATCATGCTGTCCGCGACGACCGCCGAGAGGAGCGATTCGATGGCGCCGAGCATGGCAATGGCGACCGCGGCACTGAAAACCGAGTTGAGCCTTTCGAGATTGAACGTCGGAACCTTCAATTCGGGAAATCCCATCGCCAGGGAAATCGGTTCCTTGCCGAGCGGTTGGCCGATCGTATCGACGGGAAGGTTAAAGCAAGCGACGACGAGCGTCCCCAGGAGAACCGCGACCAGTGAACCGGGAATCCGTTTCGAAAACTTACCGACGACGACGATGATCGCAACGCTCGCGCCGGAAAGCGCCAAGGCGTGCAGGTTCGTCGCTCCGGAGTGTTTGAGAAGCATCAGAATCCGGCTGACGAATCCGCCGGGCATCGTGTCGTCGCCGAGATCGATCCCGAAAAACGACTGGAGTTGCGACGTCGCGATGACGACGGCGATTCCGGACGTAAATCCGAGCGTGACCGGGTACGGAATGTATTTGATCAGATCCCCCAGTCCGGAAACGCCCATGAGGAGCAACATGATTCCGGCAAGGAGCGTTGCGCAAAGGAGCCCGTCGATTCCGAGCGACGGATTGGCGACGATCCCGTACACGATCACGATAAACGCACCGGTCGGGCCGCCGATCTGGACGCGGGATCCGCTCAAACATGAAACGATAAACCCCGCGATCACGGCGGTGAACAGGCCGCGCTGAAGCGAGTCCGGACCGGGACCGAGTGATGCGATGCCGAACGCAATCGCCAGCGGCAACGCAACAATCCCGACGATGATCCCCGCAATGACATCGTTCAAGAATTGCTGTCTCGAATATTCTCGCTGGAACATCGTGAAGAGTTCCGGGCGAAAAACGGTTTTGACGTGCTTGAGGATTCTGGTGAGCATTTCTTTGGGACGCCGACATCTGCGCCGTTCGGTTAAACGCGGGGGTATTATTTTCGTTGCGGGGGTTCTCCGGCGACGGCACGGCCATAGTTCGGATTGTCGGCCTGGCCGGTGATTTCATACAAAAATCGGCTCGGGACGGTCGGGCGCATTTTGCCCCATTTCATCCGTTGAAGCGCAAGTGTCATCGTCAAGCGGCGTTGCGCCCGGGTGACGCCGACGTAACATAAACGGCGCTCCTCGTCGACGGCGAGCACGTCTTCACTCGACACGCTCCGGTGATGTGGCAGCGTTCCTTCTTCCATGCCGACCATGTAAACTTCCGGGAATTCGAGCCCCTTCGCGGCATGGAGCGTCATCAGGACGACCGCGTTTTGACCGAGTCCCTTCTTTTCGCCGCTCCCGAAATCCGGTCCGGCAAGCGACGTGTTGTCCAAAAACTCCCAGAGCTTCGGCGTCGTCGACTCATCTTCCGCCTCCTTGATATACTCCGCCGCCGCGTTGATCACTTCACCCACGGAGTCCCAACGGGTCGAACGCTCGTTCGGATCCTGGTACATCCGGTTGATTTCCCGTTCGTAGTCGATCGCGCCGAGAAGATTCTTTAAATTTTGCACGGAGAATTCGCGAACGAGAATCCGGCGTTGTTCCTCCATCAGCAGACGGAATGAATTCAATGCTTCAATGGTTTTGTGTCCGAAATCGCCCGATTCCTGTACCGGAGCCTTCGGTTCGCGGGCCGAACTTTCGGATTTCAGGATGTCCCAAAGGGGGATGTGCTTTGAGACGGCGGTTTCCGTTAATTTTTGCACAGTTGTCTGACCGATGCCTCGCGGCGGCGTGTTCAATATGCGCAACAGTGAAACTTCGTCCTGGGGGCGGTTGATCGATTTCAGGTACGCCAAAATATCGCGGACCTCTTTGCGGTCGAAAAACGACTGGCCGCCGATCAATGTGTACGGAATTTTCGCGGCCCGCATCTCCATTTCGAACGCACGGGGCTGTTCGTTGGTCCGGAACAGGATCGCGAAGTCCTTCGGCTTTCGTTTTCCCTCGGCGATCCGTTTGCGGATGTCGTCAATCACCCCTTTCGCTTCCGTTTCACCGTCCTTGCACTGCACGATGCGCGGCGGCTCGCCGGGGAGCGTCGAAACAAGTTGCTTGCCGTGCCGATGTTTATTGAACACGATCAATCGGTTCGCCCAATCGATGATCGGTTTCGTGGAACGATAATTCTCTTCGAGTCGTACGACTTTCGCTTCCGGCCAATCTTTCTGGAAGTTCAGGATATGCGTAACCTCGGCCCCCCGCCAACCGTAGATCGCTTGATCGTCGTCGCCGACAACGCAGAGATTCCGGTGCGGCATCGCGAGTCCTTTCACGATCCTGTATTGACTCATATTCGTGTCCTGGTATTCGTCGACCAATAGATGGTCGAAACGATCGGACTCTTCTTTCAAGACCTCGGGGTACCGGCTGAATAGTTCTTCGGTGACGAGGAGCAAATCGTCGAAGTCGACGGCGCCGAGGGTTTTCAGCGATTTCTGGTATTTACCGTACGCCAACGACGCCAAGTGATCCTTCGCGCTCCACGCTTCGGCGGCCGCGGCTTCCGGACCGAGACCGGACGACTTCCACGAGCTGATTTTCGAGAGAAAATCGCCGGGCTTCAACGCCGCGTCGGAAACCCGGATGTCTTTCAAAACCTGTCGCGCAACGGATTCCTGATCTCCCCGATCGTAAATCGCGAACTGTTGCGGGTATCCGAGTTTCGTGATGTGTCGCCTCAATATTCGCACACAAAGCGAGTGGAACGTCGATGTTTCCGGGCGGTCCGCTTTCTTCGGCCTGGACTTTCCTTTGAGGAGTTCGGCGATCCGTTCCTGCATCTCCTTCGCCGCTTTGTTGGTAAACGTTACGGCGAGGATCCGATTCGGCTTGGTTCCGTGCCGAATCAGGTTTGCGATACGGAAAGTCACGACGCGTGTTTTTCCGGTCCCGGCTCCGGCGAGAACGAGGAGCGGGCCACGGAGCGTGTTCACAGCGGCGGATTGAGCGGAGTTCAGCGTCATAAAAATCAAAACGAGATTCAATTTTACTATGAAATGTGTCGATTGGGGTACAAGACATGCTTCCCGGGTGGCTTACCGACGCCTTGCAGGTCTTCGGGGAGATGCTAAAATGGGGTGTTCTTTGTGGCCGCCGCATTAGACGCATAGTTCGAACCACCAACGATTTCTGAGGCAGCAAAATGGCAAAAGCAGCAACCGTTTCACCGGGCAAAAAAGCCTCTTCTTTTTCCGCGACTTCGCCAGTCCCCCCGGTTTTGCCCGGAATACAATTTCTCGGTGATGGTGTCATAAAAATATACATGTCGCCGGACCAGTGCCTAACATCAAATCGTGAAGAGATTCTCACGTCAGTCATGCGATACAGAGAATCGACTTCCGCATCCATTTCGGATGGATGCACCGTCGCTGAAGACAAGAAAATGGAACAAGTGAAAAAACTGCTCGCCCTCTTTTTGGATTGGTTGAAGAGCCATCAAAAGAGAATCGCATCTGCCGTCTCGATTGTAAAATTCGTGGAACAAAAGAACAAATCCCATCTCATCAGGGCAGTTTTTATCGTCTCTCAGGCGAATAAAGACGCGATAGATGAAGAATTGTGGTTGGATGCAGCCGAGTTTGACTATAAAGTCGCTCATTCGAAATTTGACAGAAAGACCTTTAGAATCGAGGCGAGGATCAAGCCGATCCCTTACTTGGACCAAGATGAACTTTTTGGCGATTATCTCAAGCATTATTCAGCAAAACATTTTGGCGAGTAGTTGACGATGAGCGATCATGTTTTTCACCTCGGACAAGCGAAAAAAGGCAAGGCGATCTACGAATGCCTACTTGATCATGCGAAACATGGCGAATGGATCGCTGTGATTTTGTATATAAAATCGCTTCAACTCGTCGAGGCATTTTTGGATCATGAGTGTGAGTTTCATTCCGAGTCGGATGGAGCGCGTTTCGACGCGCTTGTGAATAATAAGTCTTTCAATGTGAAACGAAAAGTTCTCGCGTGCGACGACAAAGATAAGGATACGGAAATTACGCCCTATGAGTCTTTCTCATTTCTCCGTGACATGTATGAAATAGCCATGGAATTGCATCAAGGCTCAGTAGCTCAAATTGACGAAAAATGGAGGCCGTATTTCGAGGGAAAATTGATTGGCGAGCTGATTAACAAACATTTGGGCAATATCTCTTCGTTTGTACGTTCACATGTTCCGGAAACAGTGGACAAAAGCGATGGAAAGTGAGGTCGACGCAACAGTGGGACGATGCCGACGTGTCGCATTCGTTCAGCATTACCGTCGGATGAACATTTCGAGCATGTCGCAGCCTCGGTCGAAGCGGAAGCTTGAATGTTCGGCGTTTTCCTCGTCGAACGCGGACGCTCCGGACGGTGTAATGTCGTTTCCGGCGATGAGCCATGGAATGAAATCGCTCGTATGCGTTTTCAAGGCGATCGGCGTCGGATGGTCCGGGGAAACGAAAATGCGCCAGTCGCCGAACGAACGGAGCGCGTCGACGATCGGCGGAATCGTTTTGGCGTCGATCTCTTCCATGGCCCGAATTTTTTTCTCGACGCTACCCTCGTGTCCGGCTTCGTCGGGCGCCTCAACGTGGACGCAAACAATATCGTGCGTTTTCAAGGCCTCGGCGGCATAACGTCCCTTCGCGGCGTAATCCGTATCAGTATATCCGGTGATGCCGGGAACGTCGAGACGCTCCCAACCGATCAGCACGGCAATGCCGCGGAGGAGGTCGACGGCGGTAATCATTGCTCCGTGCAATCTCTGACCGTCGGCGGCCAAGCGATATTTGTCGGCGAACAACTCAAGTCGCGGTTTTTGGCCGAGCCCCCAAAGCCAAACTTGCGTTGCCGGCGGATTGCCTGCCGCGACACGCCTGGTGTTGACCGGATGGCCGGCGAATATTTTCCGACTTTCTTCCATCAGTTGCAGCAATCGTTCGCTCCCCTTGCCGGACGGCAGGGCATCCCGAATCGAACGGCCTGTAAAATCATGCGGCGGCGATGTTTGCGTCGCCATGGAAAACAGGTCGCCCCGTTGAAGGACGAGCAAGTTACGATAACTGACTCCCGGATAAAACCGTAACGGAACCTCGAAGGTCGAACCGAGTTTTTCGTTGAGCGATTGCATCAACTCGGTCGCTTCGTCGGTCGTGATATGTCCCGCGGTGAACTCCTCCATGACGCCGTCTTTAATCGTCACCAAATTACAGCGGACCGCCCAATCGTTCGGACCGAGTGGAATTCCCTGGGCGACGGCTTCCAACGGGGCGCGACCGGTATAACACAGGGTCGGATCGTATCCGAGGAGTCCGAGCGTCGCGACATCGGAGCCGGGTGGAAAATTCGGCGGAACATTACAAGAACGTCCGACGATCCCGGAGCGGGCCAAGTCGTCAAGGTTCGGCGTCCGCGCCGCCTGCATCGGCGTTTTGCCGCCGAGCGAAAGAATCGGCCTGTCGGCGCAACCGTCCGGAATGATAATCGCGTATTTCATGAGAATAACGCCGGCGTCTGCGCCGCTCGGCTAAACAGTTAATCCATTCCGGTGCGTTTCAGGAGCCAAAAGGTCATGTAACCGATGATGACCAAACCGATGGTAAAAAGTGCGTACGACACGGGCCACCATGGGATGTACGGCTCGACAAAAGTGGTGTATTCCGACATGCCGAACATTCCGGCGATCACGTTCAGCGGCAGGAAGACGATCGACAGGACCGTAAGCTGCTTCATCAGCATGTTCAAATTGTTGCTCACGACGGAGGCCCGGGCATCGGTCATGCTCGCCATAATCGTTGCGTAAATTTCCGCCTGTTTGTAACACTGCGTGTTGTCGACGATCAAGTCGTCGAGCAACTCGGAGTTTTCGGTCGTGAACCCGATCTTCGCGGCGTAGCCCCGCAATTTTTCGATCAACACGCCGTTGGACGAAATCGCGCTCAGGTAATACGTCATGCTTTGCCCCAATTTGAACAAATGGAGCAAATGCTTGTTGCTCATCGAGGTTTCGAGCTTTTTCTCCAACTCGTCGACGATCATGCTGATTGCACGGATGTGTCCCAAAAACTGCGAAATCGAACGTCCGATCAAGCGGAGCAGTAGTTCGTGCATGCCGCTCAGGTTCGAAACGTCCTTGCCACGGTCGAAAAACGAAATATCGTCGTTCAGGACGGCGATCAAACGGTCCTTGAAGAGATAAAGTCCCATCGAGGAGACCGTGAACATGAAATCATCTTCCGCCGAGTAGTGTTTCGGTCGCTTGAAAATCACGGCGACGTGACTCGGCTCAAATTCGACACGGGAAAGTTCGTCGGGGTCGAGAGCACTGTTGAGCGTGTGTTCGTCGAGGTTCAATTCGCCGACGAGATAAAGGCGCTCGGCATCCGACGGAGCGACGAAAATCTGGATTTTCGCGTTTTCGTCTTCCGTCGGCGTCAGCCGGCCGTTGATGATGTCGAAATACTTGCGCATACGATCACCGTGTCGAACCAATTCGACGTTGAAATGCACGGTTTAGAAAAGTCACCGGAGATTTTACACCAAATCCCCCCTTCTTCAAGCCGGGCGTCGTCCGGCGTGAATTCGCACGCCATTTTCGTGTTTTTTCAAAGAGGGTCTTGTATTTTTCATGAAAATCTGCGACGATTAAAATCCGTTATGTTTTGTTCCGTTTCCTCGAACCCCCTCGTTCCCCATGTCGCCGTTGCTTATTCTTGACGTTTCGATCTTTTTCATTTTTTTGATCACCGTCGTCGCCGTCGGTATCATCATGAGCCGCGGTGAGGACAAAGGGAGCGAATCGTACTTCCTTGCCGGCCGCGGACTCGGTTGGTGTCTCGTCGGTTTTTCGCTGATCGCCTCGAACATCTCGACGGAACAATTTGTCGGCATGTCCGGTCAGGCGTCCGATTACTTCGGATTGGCGATTGCGTCCTACGAATGGATGGCGGCGGTAACTCTGGTGATCGTCGCGTTCCTGTTTCTTCCCCAGTTTCTCAAAGCGGGGATTTACACGATTCCGGAGTTTCTGGAGAAACGATATAATAAATTTTCGCGGACCATCATGTCGCTGATCGTGATGGCGACCTTGGTGACGGTCAACACCGCTGCCGTGATCTTTTCCGGAGCCAAGACTTACGCGATTCTTTTCCAGGGAATCGACATCGGCGGCATTCCGCTCAACATCGTGACGATTTCCTGGGTGATCGGCATTTTGGCCGCCTCGTTCGTATTCTTCGGCGGCTTGAAAGCGTGTGCCTGGGCCGACCTGATTCAAGGAAGCGCCCTGATCGTCGGTGGGGCGATCGTTCTTTTCTGTGCGTTGTATGCCTTGGGAATCGCCGATCCGAACTCGCTCAACGCGCTCGGCGGCGTCTCCAAGGAAACGGCGGAACAAATGACCAACGCCAGCGGATGGACACGTTTCCACGAAATCAACGCCAATAAATTACGGATGAACCTGCCGTGGAGCGATTCGCTGATCCCGATCACCGCCTTGATGATCGGACTCTGGATTCCGAACCTCTATTACTGGGGACTCAATCAGTTCATCATGCAGCGGACCCTCGGTTCGAAGTCGCTCTCCGAAGGGCAAAAGGGAATCGTGTTCGCGGCGGTCATGAAACTGATCGTTCCCTTCATCATCGTGTTCCCCGGTATCATCGCGTTCAACATCTACAGCAGTGACATGAAGCAAGAGGCTTCCGAGAACAACAACAAAGCGATTCTTGCGAATTTCGATTCGCTCAAGGGCGCTCCCAAAGATTCGAAAACCGTTTTCCCGTTCAAGCCGGACTTCGCCGAAGTCTATCCCGAAGAAGCGGAACAAATTCTGGCGTTCAACGCGGCGGTTGTCGGAGTTGATCCCGCAACGCTCACCGTTCCCGAAAAATCAGCCCAGAATCCGCTGTACATCAAAAACGAAAACGTCCTGAGCCAATTGGCCGCCAAAAAACTCGGACGCTGGGAAGAGACGAAAATGTTCGGTGCGATTCCCATGTCGCAATGGAAACCGGACCACACCGTTTCGCAACAGTTGATGGGTTACGACCACGACGCGGCGTTCCCACTCCTGATGAAGAGAATGATTCCGCACGGCGTCAAAGGATTCATGTACGCCGCGATTCTCGGTGCCGTGATCTGCGCCTTGGCGTCGATGCTGAACGCCGCCTCGACGATTTTCGTCATGGATATTTACAGGGAATACCTCCACAAAAAGGCGAGCGAAAAAACCCAGGTGTTCGTCGGTCGGCTCACGGTGATCGCGTGTACGATCATCGCCTGTTTGATCTCGCCGCTTTTGGGACGACCGGAATTCAAGGGGATTTTCTCGTTTATTCAGGAATTCCAGGGATTCATCTCGCCGGGAATTTTGGGCGTGTTCCTCTTCGGTTTCCTCTCGAAACGCGGTCCCGGCGCGTGCGGTCCGACGGCGTTGATCGCCTCCCCGGTGACGTACGGCTTGCTGAAGTGGGTGATCGCCCCGAACATGGCGTTCCTCGACCGTATGGCGGTGACCATCGGCGTCGTCTTCGTGTTGCTGTTCCTGCTCCGGATTTTCTTCCCACGGTCGACGCCGTACGAAACCAAGTCGGAAACGAACCTCGACATGCGATCCTCGAAAACGGCAAAGGTCGTCGGCGTGATGATCATTCTCGTCACTGCCGGCCTGTATGCTTATTTCTGGGACTACAACACCCCGATGTTTGAAGGATTCGGCGACTGGATCCAATCATTCATCGCCAAGAAATAATCCCGTTCAGCCCACGAACTGAAGGTTCCGGCGTTTACCTCAGAAACGGTCGCAAACTTTCGACCGTTTTCGGTCCGATTCCCTTGACCCGTCGGAGATCGGCGGGCGTTCGGAACGGTCCGTTGATGAGCCGGTCCTCGACAATTGCGTTGGCGAGCTTTTCGCCGATGCCGGGAAGTTGCCGCAACTCGGCAGCGTCGGCGCTGTTCGGATCGACTTCGTAACGGAACGTCCGGTTCGGAATCGTTTCAAGTTCGCCGTAACCGTGTTCGGAAGAAACGAAACCGAACAACGACAACCCGATCAGCGCCGCCGCCAACGTTTTTTGGTCGCGGAAAGCAAGATTGCGGCGTTCGGGGGAATTGAACAACGGTTTCATGGATTCAGTTTTTCATGGCAGCCGGGAGCGAAGGGTACTCCCGCAGCGCCCGGGTTGGTGTCTCCATCGGCCCGAAAAACGGGGCGCTGCGCCGGACTACCGACTTCGCTTCCGGCTACCATGGTAATCATATCATTTATCCAAGATGCCCATAGTACAACGTCGAAGTATTTCGAATTTAACGCTCCTTTTTCTTTGCCTAACCTCAACCGTTTCCGCCGACGGTCCGGCGGACGATGCGTTCGCCAAGGGAAATTACCTGACGGCGCGGGAATTGTACGTTCAGGCGAGGGAGAATGAGCGTTCGCCGGAAAAGCACAAGGAATGGTTGCGAATTTCCGCGCAAATCGTCCGTTGCGACACGGCGATCGGCGATTTGGAACGGGCCGGTCTCGATTTCTTCTATCTTTGCAGTGTCGATCCGCAGACGGCGTTTTATGATTGCATTCCACTTCCATGGAATCCGCCGATGATCGCTCCCCGGGCGCCGACAAATCTGGAAAAAGCGGCGGAAGACGTTCTCGATCCGCTCAAAAATCGGAGTCCCGGTCCGGCGGCGATGTTGCTTGCATCGGGGATTCTCTCCGTCAGCCCGCGCAACGACGTTCGGAATCGCGGTTTGATGTTGCTTCGTGAGTTGACGCAAACGGAGGGGCCGGCCGCGAAACTTGCCGGAGCGTTGCTTTGGAAGCAGCAACTCCCGACACTCAAAACGGTCAACGAGTTGGCGATTTTGGAAAACGGCTTGGAGAAACTTCCGGAACCGTTCCGCGCGGGGCCGTATTTTCTACTCGGCCGAGCCGCCGCGAATGTCGGCGAGCAGGAGAAGGCGGTGCTCTATTGGATGCGGCTGCCGATTCTTTATCCGGACAACAAACCGCTTGCCGACGCCGCCTTGTTCGAAACGGCTCGAATGCTCGAAAAGCTCGGTCGCCCCGATGAAGCGGTCAAGTTGCGAAACTCAATCCAATAGATGTATTCGCTTGATGCGCACACCCATCTTCAGGACTCCTGTTTCGACGCCGATCGGGACGCCGTGCTGCGACATTCCGAGGCGGTCGGCGTTTCTCGTTGGATCTGCAACGGAACCCAACCGGACGATTGGCCGGAAGTCCGACGCCTTGCCGAAAAGCATCCGGGAATCGTTCCCTGTTTCGGTATTCATCCCTGGTTCGCCGATCGTGAGGTCGACTCATTGCACGCATTCTTGCGGAATGTCGATTTCCCGTTCGGAATCGGCGAAGTCGGCCTTGATTTCGCCGCCGCTCCGAAAAACGATCCGCGGCAGGAGTTCGTGCTGCGGTCGCAGCTCAAAACGGCTCGGCAGCGTTCGCTTCCCGTGATGCTGCATGCCGTGCGCTGCGTCGATCGGTTGCTCACGATTCTCCGTGAAGAAGGGCCGTTTCCGGTGCTGCTGATTCATTCGTTCAGCGGACCCAAAGAATCGATTCCCGATTTCGTGAAACTCGGCGCGTTCTTCTCGTTTTCACCGGCGATTTTCAGACCGAATGCTCGCCGTCTTCATGAAGCCGTTCACGCTGTTCCTCTGGATCGTGTACTTTTCGAAAGCGATGCCTCGGCAACTCGAAACAGTTTCCGCACCGAACCCGCGATCGTTCCCGACGTGCTCAATCATTACGCGGTTCTTCGAGGTTTGCCGAATGATGAGCTCGCTGACATCGCAGCCGAAAACGCCGAACGGCTGCTCGCCAATTTTTTTGTAACGTGAAAGTCTCGGCGATTTGGCGGCAATCGAAAAGTTTAGGCAAACCTTGCGAGCAAACAGCCCCGTTTGCTCATTTTTCGCAACCCAAAAAAGAAAATTTCCGTTTCGGGCAAACCCGACCGCAACCGAAAAGGGAATAGATAGTTCCCCCATTTAGCCGGTACTCCGCGCCCTTGCGGAATACTTCAACGATTACAGTTCATGATTCCGGAGCAGATCAACCAACAGGTTCTTTCGGCGTATCCGCACGGTTTTCAGACCGACGCCGTCACGCCGCTCTTTCCCGGAACGGGGTTGGGCCGTTGCCGGCATTGGATGGTCGACGCACCGGAAGGGGTTTTTTGCTTGCGACGTTGGCCGAAAGAAGAGAAACGGATCGAACGCTTGCAGTACGCTCAAGCCGTTCTTTGGCAAGCGGTTTGCGAAGGGATCGAAACGGTTCCGCTTCCCATGGAAACAGAGGAACACAAGGGGATCGTCGTCGCCGACGACTCGTTTTGGGAGCTGATGCCGTGGATCGACGGAGCCGATGAAACTTCGTTCGACGATTCCCTTCCGGCTCCAGCGGAACCGTTCGAGATTGCAACCGCAATGATGTCGCTGGCCCAATTTCACGAAGCGACCTCCGATTTCCCGCTTCCCGATCTGCCGCGTGGGATTTCGGCGGGAATCAAGACCCGGTTGGCCAGTTGCCGAACGTGGATTTCGCGGCGGTTGCCGATGCTGCAATCGATGCTGCAAAATGTTGAAAATCTTCCGCAGAACGATGTCGAATGCCGTTTTGCCTGCGCCGGTCTGGCGTTTCTCGGTTTGATCGTTCCGTTGGCGGGAAAGAACATGGTGCTCCTCAGTCGGGCAGCCCGACTTGGGGTTCCGATTCAGCCGGTCGTCGGAAACGCCTGCCGTCGACATTTTCGGTTCGACGCCGATGGTGTTCGAGGAATTATTGATTTCAAGGAATTGACCGCCGACAACATCGCCTTGGACATTGCGATGCTCCTCGGTTCCCTCGCCGAGTCGGACGCCTCCGCATGGAATTTTGGGCTGAAAGCGTACCAATCGATCCGTCCGCTCAACGACAACGAGCGGTATCTGATTACGGCGTTCGACGTGTCCCAACAGTTTCTGGAGGGACTTGAATACCTGAACGCCGTTTTTATCGACGAAAAACCGTTCACGGCTCTCCAACTTGCCGAGATGAACCGCCGTTTGGATCGGTTTGTCGACCGACTTCAAAAGGAAGTTGCCTAGTGCCTTGTAAAAATTAGAATTTGGAGGGGCGTTGTTGAGTAAAGATTTCAATCGTATTTTGGCAATCCGAGGCGAGTAAAGTGGTTGAGTATTTTGCAACGGATTCTCGATTCGGTTTTTTGATTCGGCAACAATCTGTTTTTCAAATGAGCCCCGAAGATCGTTTTCATCCGGTATATCGTCGTCTCCACCAAGGACCGGCGATGATAACCGATCCGTCGCTTCCAGCCGCGACGACCGTGCTTGCGGATGCCGCGAATCGCTTCGTCTCGCAGCAACGGCGGTTCCTTGCAGTTGCCGTGTTGCGTCAACACCGCGTTTTTCTGCGGAGGAATGACCGGATCGATATTTCGTTTCGCCAATTCATCGTAAGTGTCCCACGTATCGAAAATGCCGTCGCCGTAAAATTTCTCCACCGGGTTCTCCACCTTGTCCAGCATTTTCGAAACGGGTTTCGTGTCGTGAACGCCGTTGGTCGTCAACTCGTCGGCGATGATCTCCTGACTTTCCGGATCAATCATCAAATGCAGCTTTCGCCACGTTCGGCGTTTGCTCTTGCCGTGCGTCCGCATCTTCCATTCACCGTCGCCGTACACCTTCAAACCCGTGCTGTCGAGGACGACGTCGATCTTGCCCTTCTTTTTCGAAACGACAATGTCGATGCAGAGTTTGGCGGCTCGCTTGCAAAGGGAGGTGTAATCGGGGATCGGCAAGTCGAATCGCATCAAATCAAAAATCCATCGTCCGAATCCCTCCGTCGTCCGATACGGCAGTCGATACAGCTCGCGGATCGTCAACAAGGTCTCGATGGCGAGGTCGCTGTAAAAAAACGGTCGTCCTTGCAGTCCATCAGGATTGTCGTGACGCCATTCGTCGATCAATTCATCGGAAATCCAAAAGGTCAGATTGCCTCGATTGACAAGAGCTTCGTTGTATTTTGCCCAGTTTCTGATTTTGTACGTCGGTTTGCTCTTTTTCGACATGATTTCCTCCGTGAAAAGGGTGTACGGAATGTTTCCTGTCCTTTAATACGTCGAAAATCGCAAAAAAGCCCTTGCTTTTTCAATATTTAGTCAACAACGCCGAAACTTTACTGGAAAACCGCTCAATAAACCCCCTCAAAGTTTTACTACACCCGTTTTTTCGGGGCTTTGAAAGGGGACTTGCGGTAGAAGGCGATTTCATGATAAACTGTTTGTCGACCGATTGTATCGCCGTTTTTCTTGCAACTCCATTAATTTTGTCTTATGAGTTTTCTCGCCAATCTTTTCGGCAAAGGGCGTCTGAACTACCGAAAGAAATACGACCTGCTCCAAGCGGCGATGTCCGGAACGATGTCGCAGGTCTACAAAGCAAAGGACCGTCAAACCGGCGAACTCGTCGCGCTGAAGATCCTCGACAAAAAGAAAACGGAACAAGTCGAAGCCCGTTTCAAGACGCCGCAGTACAAGAACATCAAGAAGCCGACGGAAGGGGAAATCGCGATGATGTTCGACCATCCGTACATCGTCAAAACCCTCGACCAGGGACTCACGACGGACGGCGAACAGTACATCGTGATGGAGTACCTCGAAGGAACCGGCCTGAACAACGTGCTGATGGTCCAGGAAGATATGATGGCCGGCGCCCGCGTTTTCTACATCCGGCAGGTCGCCGAAGCGCTGCAGGCGGTTCACGAAAAAGGGTTCATTCATCGGGACATTTGTCCGCGAAACCTGCTCTTCGTCGGCGACTTCGACGTCCTGAAGCTGACCGACTTCGGCTTGAGCGTTCCTAACAAGCCGCCGTTTACCGATCCCGGCAACCGGACGGGAACCGCGAATTACATGGCCCCGGAACTCGTTCGGCGACGTCCGACCGATTTGCGGTTGGATGTTTTTTCGTTCGGCGTGACGATCTACGAGCTTTGCACAAGGGAGCTCCCCTGGCCTCGCGGCGATACCGGCAACGCCGCCATGGGACACGATCAGGAACCGGCGTCGATCTTCAATTACCGGCCGACGATCAACAAGGCGCTCGCCAAGGCGATCCACGCCTGCATCGAGCCGGACGTCTCCAAACGGTGTCCGGATATGAAGCAGTTCCTCAAAATGATTGCCAAAGTCGAACACGAAGACGAATAGCCCGTCGTCCACTAACGCTGCTCACCGAAGCATGGCAAGTCGGCACCGGAAAATCCGAGCCTCGAAGTCGTGAAATTTTGCTTCTTCGCCAGAATCTATGGGCGAATTCCGGTTCGGGGAGCTTTTCAAGTGTGTGATATAAAACGGTTTCCAGTCCTTCGAAGGCCCGAAAACCGTCGCCTTTTCGCATCGACAATTTCACCTTGTTGTTGAAGCCCTCCACCGTGCCGCTCGCCAGTTGAACCAATTCATCAGCAGCTCGCGATGTTTCCGTATCAACGTCACGAATTTCTTCATGCGATCATTCCCTTGGAGCGATAACGATGATTAACGAATTCGAACGGTTGCCGTTCCCTGGTTGTCCGACAACTCGGACGGAAAATCGTTGAGCCGGAAAAAAAGCGTTCCGGATTGCTCAACAGTCCAGCTTCCACCGTTGCCGATTATTCTCGGCGACGCAAATCCAACGCCGATCGCCGATGTTTTTGCGACGTCGGCATCGGGAATCAGCGTCGCCAAGAGAATTCCCATCGGTGCACCACGATGGTACCGAATTGTGATTCCGTTCGGTTCGGACCACCAGATTTTCGGCGAGTCTCCCAATTGGAAGCGGCCGCTTGCCGAGATTTCGTAAGTTTTCCCCTTTTCAAAATACAAACCGCTGTTCTGCCAACCGCGATCTGCCAGGACCGCAACTTCGGCGTCTCCCGTGAAATTTTTTCCTTTCGAAACGTCGGCGATGCGGGTTCGTTCGAAATCGTAACCGAAATCGATATTGGCGACGAAATCCTCCCAATCGTCGTCGATCCGTTTCTTCGCGGTGTCGTCGAGCAATTCTTCGAATTTCCTGCCGAGCTCTTTTTCGCCGCTACTTAGGAATCGTGCCGTTTGCCGAAACGGGTCTCGATACAGCGGGTTGTTTTCACAAAAAGCGGCAAACGCCCAACTCCAGGCGTACGCCTCGTTTTCGTTGTAATCTTCCGCGGCAAGTTGAAACACGGCGTCGATCGGTTTTCCTTGCTTTTTGGCGAAATCGTCCCTGACAATCTGGATGCGTCGCCAATTCGGCGTTTCGTCCGCTTTTTCGGGAACGATTCCGAGCGTCAGCTTCCCGTTTTCCCAACGGTGAGTTCCAAGCAGTTCGGCGGTTCCCTCCCGATACCACGGCGGTCCCCAGTTGCCGAACACGAACCCCATGAAGGCGTGCACCCCTTCGTGAATCAGCAGATGCCGCCGGTAATACTCGCTCGGCTGCTCACGAAGCCAGATACGATTCCGCAAAGCGTACCCGTTCCGCAACTTGGCGACCTGATCGAGCACACCGGTTCCGTGGAACTTTTTCTCGTCGCCGATCAAAAAGGCTTCGGCTTTCCATGCGTCGTATTTTTCCGGAATCAAGCCGAAGAAATCGCAAAACGACTCGAACGCCAAATCGAAAACGATCGGCAATTCGTCAACGGACGGCGAAGACGCCAAATCGGTCAAGAAAACGATATGCTTGCCGTCGAGACGCCGAACACCGTTTTCGGCGAGCACCGCTTCGTTGATGGGCCGCTCTTTCGGCCAAAGATTGCGAATGAATTCGCCGTGCTGCTCCGTTTGTTGCAGCGAAACCTCCGCCGCTTTCGTGTGAATGACGATGGAAATAAGCAGAAAAAAAGAAAAAACGAGTCGCACCACAAGGAAGCGACCCGTTTCGGCGTTATGCATACGCATCAAAATTGGCTCCGGCGCCAATCGCTTTGCCAGGTGTCTGCATGCCGGCGGACGCCGCACTGTCAATCAAACCGACGATCATCTCGCCCATTTGCTTTTGCACGTTTTGCGTCTTTTGGAGCATCGACATCTGAACCTGCATCGCGACTTGCTGCTGTTGCTGCTGAAGAGCACCTGCAATAATCGGGTCCATGGTTCACTCCTGTTTATGTGAGGAGACGTCACAACCCAAACCGCTTGGATTGCCTATTTTTCTTATTTTACTCCAGTGGCGGTCTGTTTCAAGTTAATTTCGTCGAATTTTGACGAAATCGTCAACTATTTCGAAAAAGTGGGGTTTTTCCTATTGGCGTGAGACGCGGAAATTAGGATAATTCCATGTAATGGCATCGCTGAGGTTTATCGTGCTGGTCGTTTCCGCTTGGATTCAGTGTTTGGGGAAGCGAGGCAAAAACTACCGGCAACGTCGACCTTTTTCGATTTTCGTTCCTTGTCGGAAGCCGACAAAAAAATCGCCGGAAATCAAGGGTGAAAAGCGAAAAGGGATCAAGTCGGCTCAAAGATTCGTGGTATATTGATCTGTCGACGGAAACCAATGTCGAAAAGAAAAAATTGGATTTTCGACCGAACCATTTTCCGCCGTTGCCGTAATATCCTGTAGTGGTGATTGAAAGATCACGGAAGATCACCGAAACAAACCGATCAGATCATTTTGATCCCAAGGAGAGAAGAGATGGAAATCTACAATTCAATGATTCACGGAGCTCAGGGCGTCAACGGACCGCATCGTAACACGTTCAGCCAACCGGCTTCCACGGCTGTTGAGTCCACCCCGATTCGAGATGAAGTTTCGTTCTCGGAAACGAGCCGTCAGGCGTCCGGCGCCGACCGCTCCGAGTCGTCTTCGCCGATCCGATTCGAGTTGGTTAACCGGATCAAGTCGGACATCGCTGCTGGACCCTACGACACGGCGGATAAAATGGATATCGCGATGGACCGATTGCTCAGTCGACTCAACCCCCGATAGCCCAGCGCTGACGAGGAGGAACGATCCCCCCCGGATTCCTCCTCGAACAGTCCGAGTATTCCTGAGGAATCCCCCCTCTTCAGGAAAGAAATCGGTGTTGAAAATGGTACGCGGTCACTCTCCACCGTGTATCCCCCCCGCGGGGTCCGATCATCAGGTCGGACCCCGTTTTTTTATGCACAACAACGACAAACGAGCCGGGACCTGTGGTCCTGGAAAACAGGGGCTGCCCGAACACTCCGGGACCGCAGGTTCCGGCTCGTGCTTGACACCTGCTCGTGTTCATGTCTTTTGCTAGAAACGGTAGATCCCGTCGATGGCGAAGCTGAACATCTCTTTCTTGCCGTTGAAGATTCCCGCAGGATCGCCGACGGAGGAGCCGAACCGTGTCGGTTGGATGCGTGTGTCCGCCCAATCGTACCGAAGTTCCGGGCGAATCGTCAGATAGCGAGTCGGTTTCCAGTTAAGACCGAACGTCACCTCAAAAAGATTCTTGCCGGACAATGTTTGCAACAGCGTCCGTTCACTTTGGTTGACGATCCGCGAGTATCCATCGTCACGGAACCATTCGCCGCGAATGCCGAACGATAATGTTTCGCTCATCTCCCATTGTAGATATTGCGCGAGCGAAACCCACCTGGCCGGTCCGCGATGATTAAGATTCTGCTTGGCGTTGTCCTCGTATCCGAACGTATGTTCCAATGAATAGTGCAACCGCTTCGTCAGTAATTGTTTGAGTGTCAACGAATAGCCGGTTCGAACGTCGCCGGCCCGTTCCGATTCCTTTCCCGTATGCACGATGAACGACAACGCCGTTTCCTTGTCGAAGGACTCCCACTGGAATCCGCCGAGCCAGTTGACGCGGTCCGTCGGGCTGTCCCAAACATTCCAGCCCTGCGTCACACCGACGATCGTCGACAAACGAGGGCCCCACTGCGTCGTTGCGGTAAATCCCGTCAACGTCGTCGGCGAGCCGTGAGTGAAACTATACGAACGGGAATAGAAAAAGTTGTCGGGAGCCATCGCGGATTCCAAGCTCATACCGGAATAAAAATGTCCTGCCCGCAACGTCGTTCCGTAACCGATCGGTACGAAAAGCTCCGCATATGCTTGCGGCATCGACAGCCCGTACAGCGACGCCGTGCCACCCCGTCGCGGTCCGTCGTTCGAATTCCAATGAAGCGTCGCTTCGTAGGGATTGTACGTCAATGTCGACGGCGGACTGTAGCGGGAATCGCGGGTTTCCAAATTTAGGGAGCTCGTTGCGAAATAGTCGGTTCCATACAGCAAATCGATCCGTCCGCCGAAATCGAAACGGTTCCGGCGTTTGTCGATCTGGCGTCCGAACGTCAGGTAAAGCTGGTTCATCACGACGTCGCCGTTGCGGTCGTTGTATTGGAGCGGAAAGTTTTCCTTACCGTCCGGCCAGGCGAAATTCATCGTCGAACCGACATCGATCCAAGCGTCGATGAAAAACCGGTTGTGAACCTTCTTTAAGCATGTTGCGGCACCACAATCGCTGCAATAGCCGCGTCCCGGCTGCAAGACGCCCAGATGCTGAAAGATCGGACCGCAACTCACGTCACCACAATCGTGAGTACTGCGGATCGCATGGTTTTCAAGTTCGTAAGGATACGGAGCTGCCGAGTTTCCGCCGAACGATGGCGACGACTTTTTCGGGCCGGAAACCGAAGCCGGATGATTTCCGTCCACCATTGGCGGAGAAGGTGGTAAAAATGATTCGTTGACCGGAAGCGGTTGTGCCGGCGTCGAAGCAACCTGCGGGGGCCTGCTGGCCGTTTCGGATTCTTGCCGCTCTTGTGTGTACGATTGATGCAAAATTTGCGCAAACGATTCGATGGATCCGTCGGCGTGAATCACGGATGACTTTTCCTGCCAATCGTGGGAAAACGGAACATAATCGCTCGACTTTTCGTTCGTTGGAAGCGGATTGTCGACGAAGACCGCAACGCTGACGCTTTCTTTCGCCTTGGGCGCCGGAGGCGTTTTCGGGGTCAACGGAGGAAGAGCGGCCGCCTTCGGATTCCGTTGGGGCTCAACCGTCGGGATGGTGTATCTTGGACGAAGCAACGGTTTGGGCTCCGGTTCCGGAGCCGCCGAACCCTCGCCATTGGTGATGGATCCAAAGCCTTCTTCCGCAGCCGGTTGAACGAGCTTAAACGTGGTCGTCCTCGCAGCCCCCACGAACGATTCGTCGTTCAGTCGCGGAACCGCCGAAAGATCGTCAGCCGGATAGGAAGCGGTGATCACCGAGGGAAAAACCGGGCCCGACTCTCTCGACGATGCCATAATAACCGGCGGGAAAACCGGTGTCGTAACGACAGAGGGAAAAACCGGAGTCGATTCCGCCGTGATCACCGGTGGAAAAATCGGGGCGGAAATGGGAAGCGGGGGATACTGCGAATTGCCGGTCGGAAACGGAAACGGAACGGCTTCCGTCGACTCCGCCGAGCCAAGCGACCACGGATCTTCAGCGGCGTTCGGATTCCCGTAAAGAAAGGGGGTGAATCCGAAAAGCAACAGGCAGGACAGGACGGCGTTGTGACGTAACATCCTGCTGAATAAATAGAGAAAATGAGAAAATTCCATGGTTTCAGGGGAACAATACACAATTTTCCATTGTTGACGCAAGAGAATTTTTCAAAATTCTCCAACCGAGGTCCCTTAATACTATCGGAATCATGTGGACCGGAATAAAGCATAAAATCGATACAATCGTTATTTTTTAACACCGCCGTCATTGTTTTTACCTATTCTTTATATCTTAACTTTGCTGGGCGTCGCAAGAATGTGATGCAATCAATTGAGTTTCACCTGAAATCGTGTAAAATTGTCTGTCACGCATAATTGACCTGTTCATTATCACCGCAATAATCCATGAAAATCGATCGCATCGACGTTTATCAGGTTCGTTTTCCACTCAAAAAACCTTACGTTATGGCGGGTGGGGCGATCCCCTATTTTGACACTATCCTCGTTCGAATGCAGTCCGGTGGCCAGAGCGGTTGGGGGGAAGTTTTTCCGGGCAACGAGCCAACGCTCACGGCGGCATGGTCGACAGCGGTGTTCCATTGTGTCAAGGATTCCTTGATTCCCCGAATCATGGCGACGCCGAACGTCGACACCGGCGCAAGCCTCGGCGAACGATTGGAAATGATCCGCGGCAACCGACACGCCAAGGCGGTACTCGATCTGGCATGGTGGGATCTGAACGCCAAAATGAAGAAACAGCCGCTCCATCTCCCCTTCGGCGGTCAGCAAGGCAAGGAGATCGAGATCGGCTTGACATTCGACCGATACGAGTCACCGGAGGAGTTTTTGGATGATGTCAAACGTGCCGTTAACGAAGGATTTCGCCGTCTGACACTGAAAATCCGACCGGGTTGGGATTTGCAGGTACTCGGAGCGGTCCGCAACGACCATCCGACGCTAATGATTCAATGCGACGTCGAGGGAGCGCTCAGCTTGGATAAGCATTCCGACTTGCTTTACCGATTTGACGATTTCATGCCATCGCTGCTCGAACAGCCGCTTTCCGCCGTGGAATATGTCGGACACGCCATGCTCCAGGATACGCTCCGAACGACGATCGGACTCGACGAATCGATCACGTCCCGTGACCAGGCGGAAATTGCGCTCGATCTCCGGAGCGGCGGCACTTTTTGTATGAAGCCGGGCAAGGTCGGCGGCCTGACCGAAGCGACAGCGATTCACGATATTGCCAAGTCGGGTGAAATCGACTGTTACGCCGGAACCGATCTCGTCACATCGATCGGATACCGGTTCGTCGTTGCTTTGGCATCCCTGTCCGGTTTCGGATTGCCGACCGATTATATCCGGTTCGACGAATATCTGATCGACGATCCGGGCGTGCAGCTTCGGCCGGTCCTCAAACCGTTTCCCTCCAAACAGACGGCTCACGAACACGCTTCCGTCGAAGTCCATCAGGACGAACATGGGAACACGATCGAGGAAAAGGTGATTCCGTATCACGGGCCCAATATTCTGGACGATCACCAGCGGCTGGTGCTCGAACTGTGGAACGAACCGGGGATCGGCTTCGAGCCGGACGCCGAAATGATCGAACGACTTGCGATTCAACGGTTCGGTACCGGATCGTGATAACACGAAAAAACCATGAGCGTCGATTTAAGTTATCAAAACCTTTTCCGGCTCCGCACGTCGTTGACGTGTCCGCATTGTTGGACGGTTTTTCCGACGGATAAACTGTTGCGGATCGCGGAGTGTCCCGATTTGCTCGGCGATGCGAGGCTCGGCGAAGCGGCACGACAACGGTTTCTACCGAGTCGGTTCGACGTTCGTGGGACGGCGCTGGACGGTCGCGGATTTCCCTGCCGGCGTTTGGCATGTCCCAACTGTCATTTGCCGATTCCGCGTTCCCTGTTGGAAACGACGCCGCTTTTTGTCTCGATCGTCGGCGCTCCGGCGTCAGGCAAGTCGTATTTTCTCGCCTCCATGACGTGGGCGCTGCGGAAAACCATGCCGAAACGGTTCAGCATGAATTTCAACGACGCCGATCTCGAAATGAACCAACGGCTCCAACGGTACGAATCGCTCCAGTTCATGCAAGGAGAGGACAACCGCCTCGTTGCTCTGGAAAAGACCGAAGCGCAAGGGGATTTGTATAATACGATTCTTTTCAACGGTCAGGCCGTTTCGTATCCGCAGCCGTTCGTGTTTTCGTTCTCGCCGACCTCGGAACACCCGCACGCCGCCGATCCGATGAAACATTCGGCAACACTCTGTTTGTACGACAACGCCGGTGAAAGTTTCCTCCCGGGAGAAGATCACGCAACCCATCCGGTGACACGTCACCTGGCGAAATCGCACGCCGTGTTCTTTCTCTTCGACCCGACGCAGGACGACCGCTTCCGGGCCGCTTGCGGCAACGAGACGAACGATCCGCAGCTTGCACCGAAGAACGATTCGAAGAACATTCGCCGTTCTCCTGTCCGACAGGAAACGATCCTGCTCGAAATGACCGAACGGATTCGCGGATATGTCGGTATGGGAATTCATGACGTTTTCCAAACGCCGCTCACGATCGTCGTCACGAAATTCGATGCGTGGAAGCATCTGCTTCCGAACGTTGAAACGCGTCGACCTTGGGTATCGCTGCCGAACCAACCGCTCTGTGCGCTCGACCTGGAAATGATCCGATCGATGTCGAAACGGGTTCGGGAACTCCTGTTGCGGCTCGTTCCGGAAATCGTGACGGTTTCGGAGCAGTTCGCTGCCGACGTTTCGTATATTCCGGTCAGTGCGACGGGGCGGGCTCCGTCGGTCGATCCGGCAACGGGGGCACTGGGGTTTCACAGCAAAGATATTACGCCGATTTGGGTCGACGTTCCGATCGTTTACGCTCTGTCTCGAAACATTTCGGGGATCATTCCGGTACTTCGCCGTTCCGTTGCTCCACCGCCGCTGCCGTAACCACGGCAAGCGAAGTGGGAACCGAATATTTCGGTCTTGAAGTGGGACGACGGTTTCGGTAAAATGGGCGAAAGACAGAACGCCCCTATTGCACGGAAAGGAATCTGCATTTTTTGTGAGACAAACACTCTTTTATATTCCGGAAACGCTGTTCGGCTTTCCGGTGTTCGGTTTCGGCCTTGCTTTGGTCGTCCTGCTGGTCGGCGTGCTGATCGCTGCGGCATGGAGGTTTTCACAAACGAAAAAAATCGACGACGACTTTTGGAGTTTCGTCGGCCTGTTGCTCGTCGGCGGCGGAATCATTGCGTTCGTCGTTCCCAACGTGCTTGAACCTAGACTCGGTTTTCCGATTCGTGGATACGGTGTTTTTCTGTTGATCGCGATTCTCTCAGCCCTCGCCTTGGTGCTGCATCAGGCGAAGAAGCGGGGAATTTCACAGGACACCGTTTTTTCGCTCTGTCTTTGGAGCGTCGTGAGCGGTCTGCTGGGAGCCCGACTCTTTTACATCACGGAATATTGGCACGAAACAGCGGTTTACGACACGGAAAACCATTTGCTCCTCGCCAAGACGCTGTTCAACGTCGTCAACATTGCGCAGGGGGGACTCGTCGTTTACGGGTCGATTCTCGGCGGCATGGTCGGCGCGATTTCGTTC